>NZ_JBNHFK010000003.1:0-406269 GCF_059090185.1 Arthrobacter sp. MDT1-49-2 | reverse complement strand
ATACTCGGGAAAACTTTGTTTTCCTTTTCTTCTTCGCTGCAATGTTTTATTATCTTATTCCATTCCGGCGTTTTCCGCAATTCCCGGTTTTCCTGGACGGAACCCCGTGAAAAGCGTTTTACCGCCGTTCCGGTCCCAGCATCAACCGGAGTCTTTTCCGCCTGCCCGGTGAAGGGCACGGGAGTTGGACTCTGATTTTTGAAGGGAGTTGGCCGCCATGCTCGGGCGCTTTTCCAGCGTCCCGGCCGCGGCGACTTCAATTACTTTACACACCCCGCCCGGTCCTTGCAAACCGGTTCGAAGCGATCTACCTCACGCTGCCCGACATGCCGTTTCCGGGATTTGGCGGGCCGCCGTTTCGCTCGATGCATCCATTTTAGGACATACTGCACGGCTCGCAAGCCCGGCGCCGGTTGTCCTCGCCACACCCGCACCCGGGGCCGGGCGGAACGAATCCGGGTGCCCCTAGCTGTTGCCGCGAAGGTACGCCAGCTGGGCAGCCACGGACAGTTCCGCGGCGGCACGCACGTTTGCCGGCACATCCGCATACACCAGATCCGCAATATCCCCGGCGCCGGCGTCCGGTCCGAGGTGGTCGAGCGCGGTACGGATTTGTTCCAGCCGTTCCTCCCGATGGTCCCGGTAGGTCAGGACCAGGGAACTGAGATCCGGCTGAACGGGCCCGTGTCCCGGAAGCACCGTGGCCGCCCCCAGATCCGCGAGCATCTCCAGCGTCTGCAGATAGTCGGCAAGGGTCCCGTCCGGATAGTCCAGCACAGTGGTTCCCCGCCCCAGGATGGTGTCCCCGGTCAGGACGGAACCGTTGGCCCCGTCCTTCGGCAGCCAGAAGCAGACCGAATCCGAGGTGTGCCCGGGGGCGGCCAGCACATGCACGGAGAGCCCGGCTGCGGATATGGTTTCATCCGCCACGAGGGGCTCCGCTCCAATGCAGTACGCGGGGTCCAGGGCGCGGACCGGCGCACCGGTCAGCTCGGCGAACCGCCGGCTGGCCTCGGTGTGGTCAGGATGCCGGTGCGTAATCAGCACCAGTTCAACGGTTCCTGCACCGGCCAGGGCCTGCAGGTGCTCCTCATCCAGCGGCCCGGGGTCCACTACCACCGTGCTTCCGGATCCCGGGGCAGCCAAAACGTAGCTGTTGGTGCCGTCCAGGGACATGGGCCCCGGGTTCGGGGCGAGCCGGACGCGGCTCATCCCGCTGCTGCGGACCAGCCCGGAATCCGGAAGTTGTGCGGTGGCAGACATAGGCGGCTAGGCCAGCCGGGTCAGCCAGCCGTGGGTGTCTTCCACGGTGCCGGTCTGAATGCCGAGCAGCTGCTCGCGGATGGACATGGTGACTTCTCCGGGCTTTGAGTCGGCCGAACCGATGACTTCGGTTTCGGACTTCAGCTGGCCCACCGGAGTGATGACCGCGGCGGTGCCGCACGCGAAGACTTCGGTAATCTCGCCGGAGGCAACGCCGTCGCGCCATTCATCAAGGGTGATCTTGCGTTCCTGGACGTCCATCCCGCGGTCCCGGCCCAGCTGCAGAACGGAAGAACGCGTGATGCCGTGCAGGATGGTGCCGGAAAGCGCGGGGGTGACCAGACGGCCGTCCTTGAAGACGAAGAAGACGTTCATGCCGCCCAGTTCTTCCACGGCGTTGTCATTGAACTCGTCCAGGAACAGCACCTGCTTGCAGCCGTTGGCCTCGCCTTCCATCTGGGCGATGAGCGAGGCCGCGTAGTTGCCGCCGCACTTGGCTTCACCGGTGCCGCCGCGTCCGGCGCGGGCGTACTTGGTGGAGAGCCAGATGGAAACCGGTTTCAGTTCGCCGCCGAAGTAGTTGCCGGCCGGGGACGCGATCACGCGGTAGGAAACCTCACGGGCGGGGCGGACCCCCAGGAACGCCTCGGTGGCGATCATGAACGGGCGCAGGTACAGGGCGGCGCCGTCGCCGTCCGGGATCCAGTCCTTGTCCAGGGCCACCAGCCGGCGCAGGGACTCCAGGAACAGTTCCTCCGGAAGCTCGGGCAGCGCCAGCCGGCGTGCGGATGCGTTCAAGCGGGCGGCATTCGCTTCGGGGCGGAACGTCACCACGGATCCGTCCGCGTGCCGGTAGGCCTTCAGTCCTTCGAAGATTTCCTGGCCGTAGTGCAGGACGCCGGCGGCTGGGTCGATCGAAATCGGGCCGTACGGTTCAATGCGAGCGCTCTGCCAGCCCTGTTCCGCGGACTCCCCCGCCTTCCAGTCAATGACTGCGGTGTGGTCGGTGAAGTAGTCGCCAAACCCCGGGTTCGCCAGGATGGCCGCCCGCTCGGCGGCGGACTTGGGGTTGGTGGAAAGCTCCTGGGTAAATTCCAGTGCGCTGACGGTCATGATTCCTCCACGGTGAACGGCAAATACCCGTTCGACGACTACTTATTGGCTATGGACGAGCTTATGACACCGCGGCGGCGATGGCATCGCCCACCTCGGCGGTGGAACGGCGCTTCCCGCCGCGGCCGGCGAGGTCCGCGGCGACGGCCTGCTGCACCCGCCCGGCTTCGTCGTCGAATCCCAGATGCTCCAGCAGCAGGGCCGCCGAGAGGATGGCCGCAGTGGGATCAGCCTTCTGCTGCCCGGCGATATCAGGCGCTGAACCGTGTACGGGTTCGAACATGGACGGGTAGGTACGGTCCATGTTGATGTTGCCGGACGCTGCCAGACCGATGCCGCCGGTGATGGCAGCAGCGAGGTCGGTGATGATGTCGCCGAACAGGTTATCCGTCACGATGACGTCAAACCGTGAGGGATCACTCACCATAAAGATGGTGGCGGCGTCCACATGGAGGTAGTCGTGGGTGACCTCGGGGAATTCGGCGGCCACCTTTTCCACGGTCCGCTTCCACAGCCGGCCGGCGTTCACCAGTACGTTGTGCTTGTGCACCAGCGTGACCTTCCGCCGCGGCCGCTGCGAGGCCCGGCGGAACGCATCACGGACCACGCGCTCGACGCCGTAGGCGGTGTTCAGGGATACCTCGGTCGCGATCTCCTGCGGGGTTCCCTCGCGCAGCACTCCCCCGTTGCCGGCGTACGGACCCTCGGTTCCTTCCCGGACCACAATGAAATCCACGTCCCCGGGATTTGCGAGCGGACTCTCAACGCCCTGGTACAGCTTGGAAGGGCGCAGGTTCACGTAGTGATCCAGGCTGAACCGCAGCTTCAGCAGCAGTTCCCGTTCGATCAGCCCGGACGGCATGCTTGTATCCCCGGGGGCCGCACCCACGGCGCCGAAAAGGATCGCGTCGTGCGCCTTGAGTGCCTCGAGGGTCTCATCCGGCAGGGTCTCCCCCGTCGCCAGCCAGTGCTCGGCTCCGAGCTCGTACTCCGTCAGGTCAAACCGGGCAGTCCCGCCCGCGGTGACCTTGTTCAGGACCTTCACTGCTTCGGCCGTGACCTCCGGCCCGATCCCGTCACCCGGAATAACGGCCAGGGAAATGACTTTGGACTGTTCTTCACTCATAACGCCCATCTTAGGAACATGGTCCGGATGGTGAACAAGTCATCTCACATGGTGAACACCCGGGCTTGTCCTCCACCCCTGGCATGACGCGGGAACGGAGAAAGCACCCTAAAGTTGGGAACCATGCTCGTGCACCGACGTATCTATGCCTGGACGCAGGCCAACCCCGGCACCGTGGACGCCCTGCTCATGCTGGCGCTCCTGCTGATGCTGGGGCCGGCAGCACTCCTCATGGGGTTTGAGCGCCCACTGCTGGCCAGCTTCCTCTCCGTGGGCATCATCGCTCCGCTGGCGTGGCGCCGAACCCGCCCTGTCGCCTCCGGAGCCATCACTGCCGCTTTCTGCCTGCTGCAGGTCGCCGTGATGGGCGACGGACCGCTGCCGGCCGATCTGACCGTGCTGGGCACCATTTATGCCCTGGCCGCCTACGCGCCCCGCTGGGCCAGTTTCGGCGGACTTGCCCTGGCACTTGTCGGAACGGTGCTGCTGAGTATGCGGTATTTCTCGTCCTCCTACACGTCCACACCGGAGATCGTGGCCAATGTCGTTGCCCTCGACGCCGTGGTCCTGGTCTTCTGGGCGTTCGGAGACCTGACCCGGACCCGGCGGCTGGCGTTTCAGGCCCTGGCCGACCGCGCCCGCCGGCTGGAGGTTGAACGACAGCAGGAACGGGATCTGGCCGCGGCCGACGAGCGCAGCCATATTGCCCGGGAGATGCATGACATTGTGGCGCACTCGCTGTCCGTGATCATTACCCAGGCCGACGGCGCCCGGTATGCGAGCGCCGACGATCCCGACGTCGCCCCGCAGACCCTGGGCGTCATTGCCGAAACAGGGCGGAGCTCCCTGCGCGAAATGCGGCGTCTCCTCGGTGTGCTCCGCGGTGACGAAGCAGCCTCCACCCGCCCGCTGCCCTCCCTGGCCGATGTGGATTCGCTGGTCGACGCCGTCCGCCGCGGCGGCGTGGATGTCCGGGTACAGGTAGCCGGAACACCCCGCAGGCAGTTGCCGCCCGGCGCCGAGCTGAGCGCCTACCGCGTAATCCAGGAATCCCTCACCAATGTCATGAAACACGCGGGTTCGGGCGTACAGGCGCAGGTGGCTCTGGAGTGGTCACCCCGCGGCCTGGCTCTTTCCATCACCGATAACGGGGCAGGGGCCGCGTCAGGCGTTCACGACGACGGCGGCGGCCAGGGTATCAAGGGAATGGCCGAGCGCCTGGCGCTCTACGATGGAACCCTCAAGGCTGCGCCGGCGGCCGGCGGAGGATTCCGCGTTGAAGCATTCATCCCCTATACGGAGGCCTAGGCACAGTGCCGGATACCCCCTGGACCCCTGCGTCCGAAACGCCGTCCCCTTCCGCCGCTCCCATCCGTGTGGTCCTGGTCGATGACCAGCAGCTGGTCCGCGGCGGCTTCAAGATGCTCATCAATTCCCAGCCGGACCTCGAGGTGGTGGCCGAGGCCGGCAACGGCCGCGAAGCCCTGGCAGCGCTGGCCGCCGTGCGCGCCGACGTCGTCCTGATGGATGTCCGGATGCCGGGGATGGACGGCATCGAAGCCACCGCAAAACTGCTGGCGGCGGACGCGGGTGCAGTGCGCAACGAGGACCTGAAGGTGGTGGTGCTGACCACCTTCGACCTGGACGAGTACGCCCTCTCCGCCATCCATGCCGGGGCCAGCGGCTTCCTGCTGAAGGATGCCCCTCCGGAAGAGCTGCTGGAGGCCATTCGCACGGTGCACCGGGGTGACGCGGTGATTGCCCCGTCCACTACGCGGCGCCTGCTGGACCATGTTGCTCCCCTGCTGCGGACGGCGGGGACTCCCGGCAGTCCGCATGCCGCTGCCGTCGCTTCCCTGACGCCGCGCGAACACGAGGTGTTCACCCTGATTGCCCAGGGACTCTCCAACCCGGAGATCGCCTCGAAGCTTTTCCTCTCCGAGGCAACGGTCAAGACCCATGTGGGACACATCCTGGCCAAGCTGGAGGCCAGGGACCGCGTCCAGGCCGTGGTTATTGCCTATGAGACGGGCATTGTCGCTCCCTAGGGGTGCTCCCGGTCTCTACCTTTCCACCCAGGGTATGAGACACGCCCGCAAGGGACCGTCCCCAGGCCCGATGTGGCAGGCCCGGCCCGGCGCATAGCGTATGGGGTATGAAAACACTCGCAGAGCACAATCCTGTCCCCGGCACGGGGAAAACCCGTCTGGCCGCTGCCGCACAGCAGTTGAACAAAACCTACGGAACCGGGGAAACCCGCGTCCATGCCCTGAAGGACGTGGATGTCAGTTTCGAAACCGGCACGTTCACGGCCATCATGGGCCCCTCCGGTTCCGGCAAGTCAACCCTGATGCACTGCCTGGCCGGCCTGGACACCGCCGAGTCCGGCCGCATCTGGATCGGCGCCACCGAGCTGACCGGGCTCAAGGACGCCGAGCTGACGCGACTGCGCCGGGAGAGCGTGGGGTTTGTTTTCCAATCCTTCAACCTGGTTCCCACCCTCACGGCGGAACAGAACATCACCCTGCCCGTCGCGCTGGCGAACGGCACCGTGGACCGGGAGTGGCTGGCCTACATCACCGACACGCTCGGGCTCACCGACCGACTCAAGCACCGCCCGCACGAGCTTTCCGGCGGACAGCAGCAGCGTGTGGCCGTTGCCCGCGCCCTGCTGACCCGCCCGGATGTCCTCTTCGGCGATGAGCCCACCGGTAACCTCGATTCCAAGTCCGGCGCCGAGGTCCTGTCCCTGCTGCGCCGCTCCACCAAGGAGCTGGGCCAGAGCATCATCATGGTGACCCATGATCCGGTGGCAGCTTCCTATGCGGACCGCGTGGTTTTGATGAACGACGGCGAGCTGGTGGGCGAGATTGCCGAGCCCACCCCCGAATCCGTCCTAGCCGCCCTGACCAAGCTGGGAGCCTGACGCATGTTGCAGGTAGCCCTGGCGCAGGTGCGCCTGAATGCCCGCCGCTTCATTGCGGTCTCCCTGGCGGTGCTGATCGCAGTCGGCTTCCTTACCGCCACCCTGATCATTAATTCCTCGTCCAAGGCCTCACTCGCGCAGAGCGTGGGCGAGGGCTACCGGAACGCGGATCTGGTCCTCAACAACGACCTGTTCCGGTCCGACCCGGTGATCCTTACCGAGGAAACCGCAGACATGGTGCGGGACCTTCCCGGCGTGGAGGGCACCTACCCCGTCCAAAAGGGCTATGCCAGGTTCGGCACGGGCCGTGACACCGTCTACGCCATGTTGGACAGCCTTCCGGAGCACACGGAACTGTTCCCCGGCGAGGTCATCGACGGAACGCTCCCGGCTTCGGACGGCGAGGTTGCCGTGGACAGTGACACCGCAGAGCGCGAGAGCCTGTCGACGGGCTCCGTACTAAGCCTCACCGGCGGCTTCGATGAAACGGCTAAAGCCGAGTTGACGGTCAGTGCCATCCTTGCACCGTCCAACGACCCGAGCAGCATGGGCAATCCCCAGTTGTACGCCAGCGGCACCACAGCGGCGTTATTCGCTAACGGAGAAGACGGCTTCGATACCATCCAGCTGGCGCTTACCGAGGGCGCCAAGGCGGACGAGGTACGCGCGGCCGTGGAAGAGAAGCTTGCCGCGGCGGGCATGGATGAGGTTGTTGTCCGTACTGCTTCGGAACAGACCGACGCAGTGGTGGCCATGTACACCGGCGGAGATGATGCCCTGACCATCATCCTGCTGGCCTTCGCCGCTGTGGCCGTACTGGTCTGCGCGCTGGTGGTCTCCAACACGTTCTCCGTGCTGGTGGCCCAGCGCACCCGCGAGCTGGCCCTGCTGCGCTGCATCGGTGCCGAACGGGCACAGATCCGCCGCTCCGTCATCGTGGAAGCACTGATGGTGGGCATCGTGGCATCCGTTGCCGGCGTGCTGGCCGCCGTTGCCCTGGTGGGCGGGATCATCGCCTACCTGCAGACCATCCCGGAAAGCGGCTTTGCCACGCTGGCGGTCTCACCCCTTTCGGTGGTCGTCGGTCTCGCGGTTGGTGTGCTGCTGACCGTCCTGGCCGCACTGGTCCCGGCCCGGGCTGCCACTGCGGTGTCCCCGCTGGCAGCGCTCCGGCCTGCCGACGACGTTCGGGCCGGCACCAAGCGGGGACGGGTGCGCCTGGCCATCGGGCTGGTGCTGCTGGTAGGCGGCGGCGCCCTGCTCGCAGGCGGCGCGGTCGCCTCGGATCTCCTGGTGGCGCTTCCGGGCGGCATCCTCAGTTTCGTGGGCGTGCTGATGTGCGCCACCCTGTTTGTTCCCGGACTGGTGCGGACCGTGGGCAGGATCGCCGCACCGCTGGGTGTGCCCGGCAAGCTGGCCGCCCTCAACGCGGTCCGAAACCCGCAGCGCACCTCGGCCACGTCCTCCGCGCTGCTGATCGGGGTCACGCTGGTGACCATGATGATGACCGGAGCAGCCACGGTCAGGACGTCGCTGGACAACGTGCTGGCCGGGGAGTACCCGGTGGATGTCAGCGTCGCTGCCCAGGAAGCTCCGTTCACTGCGGCAGACGCGCAGACCGCCGGCACGCTTGACGGGGTGCAGGAGGCCGTGTTGGTGCCCGTGGCCGGCACTACCGAAACTGAGCAGTACGGGTCCTACGACGTCTATGCCCTGGACCCGGCCGAAGCTGCCAAGGTTCTGCAGGACTCCAACCTGGTGCTGGATGACAACACCATCCTGATGCCCCAGGGCATCGAGGCCCAGAACCTGACGGTTGTCGGTGCCGACTCCAGCGTGGAGCTGAAGGTCCTGGTCTCCGAAAGCAAGCAGCTGCGCCCGCTGATCACTGCGGCCACGGCAGCGGCTCTGGGCGGCCCCGCGCCGCTTCCGGATTCCGCGGGTTATCAGCCGCTGCCCCAGATCTGGCTGTCCGTGGAGGACGGGCTCAACACCACCGCCCTGATGGACCTGCGGTCCGATCTGGCCGAGCGGCTGGATGTGGAGGATTACGCCGTGGACGGAGCGGCCATTGAGCGGGCAGCGTATGAGCAGGTCATCAACGTGCTGCTGATGGTGGTTACCGGCCTGCTGGGCGTCGCCGTGGTGATTGCCCTGGTGGGCGTCGCCAACACCCTGTCCCTCTCGGTACTGGAGCGAACGCGGGAGTCCTCACTGCTGCGGGCCATGGGCCTCACGCGCGGCCAGCTGCGGGGCATGCTGGCACTGGAAGCGGTGCTGATTGCTGGAGTCGCAGCTCTGATGGGCGCGGTGCTGGGCTCCGTCTACGGGTGGCTTGGAGCGCAATCCGCCCTCGGCTCCTTTGCCTCCGTGACACTCGCACTGCCCTGGCTGCAGCTGCTCGGTGTCCTGGCCGTCGCCGTAATTGCCGGCCTGGCCGCCTCGGTGCTCCCGGCCCGGCGTGCCGCACGCCTCTCCCCCGTAGCGGGGCTGGCCGCCGACTGACATGCAGCAAGGGTCCGGCCCATCCGCGGCCCGGCTGCGGGGCGTCTGCCTCGCGGTCGGGCCGCGGATCTGCAAGGATACTGGGAAGGACAAATTACTAAGCAGGCTTATCCCGGGTCCGTTGGCCCGGCAGCCTGCAGGCGTAAGGAGATCAGCATGACCCATGCCACCCCCGGACACTTCACCCCCGGGCGCGAAGACCTCGCCGCGTATCTGGACGACCACCTGGTCGGCGCCGAAACCGGCGTCCGGCTCTTTACCGCCGCACAGCGCACCTGGGAAGGATCACCGTACGAGGAAACCTTCGCGCGGCTGGTGGAGGAAATTTCCGACGAGCGCGACGAACTCGAATCCCTTATCCATGCCCTGGGCTACTCCCGCAGCAAGGTCAAGGCAGCCGCCGCGGCAGTGGGGGCGGCCGCCGGGAAGTTGGGACCGCTCAATCCCCTCAGCACCGGCGGAGGCGCCACCGGCCAGCTGGAACTGGAATCCCTCCAGTCGTTGGTCCGGATGAAGGAATCCCTGTGGCGGACCCTGCTGGTGCTTTCCGGCACCGATCACCGTTTCAATACGGCGCGGCTGCAGGAGCTGATCGAAATGGCCCGCGGGCAGCAGGAAGCCGTAGCCGAGGTCATGGAGAAAACGGCAGTGGAGCGCTTCCTGAGCACAAACTCCTAGGCTCCTGACACATCGAAAGCCCGCAGCGAAACGTCTGCTGCGGGCTTTCCCTGTGTCTTGGAAGTTACTCCGTCTCGGGAGTTACTCCGCCTTGGAAGTTACTCCGCCGGTTCCTCGTACTTCGGGAAGATGGGCGTGGGCGCGGGCAACGGAATGCCCGGCACCAGCGGCGAAGCGATGGCGCTGAACTGCCGCGCGGCGTCGTCGTCCTGGCCCAGGACCGTCAGCAGCTTGGCCGCACTGTCCGGCATCACCGGCTGGATCAGGATGGCCACGATCCGCAGCACCTCCAGGGTCACGTAGAGCACGGTGTTCATGCGTTCGACGTCGGTCTTCCGCAGCACCCAGGGGGCCTGCTCGGCGAAGTAGGCGTTGGTGTCGCCGAGGACCTTCCAGGTGGCTTCCAGCGCACCGTGGAAGTCCTGGACATCGTAGGCCTCACGGGAAATCTGCAGCAGGTTGCCGGCGGCTTCCAGCAGTGCAGTGTCCTCCGGGGTGAAGGCGCCGGGCTGCGGTACCGCTGAACCGCAGTTCTTCGCCACCATCGACAGGGAACGCTGGGCCAGGTTGCCCAGGTTATTGGCGAGATCGGAGTTCATGCGCCCGACGACGGCGTCGTGGTTGTACGAGCCGTCGGCACCGAAGGGCACCTCGCGCAGCAGGAAGAACCGGACCGAGTCCAGGCCGTACTGGTCCGCCCAGTCCTTGGGTGCCACCACGTTGCCCAGAGACTTGGACATCTTCACGCCCTTGTTGTGCAGGAAGCCGTGGATCATGATCCGCTTCGGCAGCTCCAGCTTGGCGGACATCAGGAATGCCGGCCAGAAGATGGCGTGGAACCGGGAGATGTCCTTGCCGATCACATGGACGTCGGCGGGCCAGTACTTCTTAAACGTCTCACTATCAGTGTCCGGGAAGCCGACACCGGTGAGGTAGTTGGTCAGGGCATCCACCCACACGTACATCACGTGGTCCGGGTTGCCCGGAACGGGCACGCCCCAGTTGAAGGTGGTGCGGGAAATGGAGAGGTCCTCAAGCCCGCCCTTGACGAAGCTGATCACCTCGTTGAACCGCGAGCGCGGGGCAGCGAAGTCGGGCTGGGACTCGTACAGGGCCAGGAGCCGGTCCTGGTAGGCAGAGAGGCGGAAGAAGTAGCTTTCCTCCTCCGTCCACGTCACCTCGGTGTCGGTCTCCTTGGAGTAACGCACGCCGTCCTCGCGGACTTCGGTTTCATCCTCGCTGTAGTAGGCCTCGTCGCGGACGGAGTACCAGCCGGAGTACTTGGAGAGGTAGATGTCGCCGTTTTCTTCCATCCGCTTCCAGATGGCCTGGGCCGCGGCGTAGTGGTCGGCGTCGGTGGTGCGGATGAACCGGTCATAGGAGGTGCCCATGTCCGCTTCCATCTGCTTGAAGGCGGCGGAGTTGCGGTCGGCAAGCTCCTTGGCGGTCACGCCTTCCTTATCCGCGGACTGCTGCATCTTCAGCCCGTGCTCGTCCGTACCCGTCATATAGAACACGTCATACCCGTCAAGGCGCTTGAAGCGGGCCATGGCGTCAGTGGCGATGTGCTCATAGGCATGCCCGATGTGGGGCTGGCCGTTGGGGTAGGAGATGGCCGTGGTGATGTAGAACGGGGTCTTGGAGTCGGTTGAAGTCACATAAGAAAATTACCCTGTTTCAGTCCGGCTTGTCGCTTCGGTGCCGCCAAGGCGGGCGAGGCCGAGAAGGACGAGGGTGTAGAAAACGCTGATGGTGCAGGCCGTCCCGACGATGCTGCGGTATGGCAGCCAGGACTCCCCCTGCGGCAGGATGACGAACTCCGCCGCAATACAGGCCGCCAGCAGCACCGCGAGGAGGACCTCCATACCCATCCTGAGCCTGCCGTCCCGGTACCGACGACGCAGAAGCAGGGCAACCGGCAGCAAGGGCATGAGCCACACCAGTTCGTTGAACCACACGGTCGCGATCAGCAAATACGCGGCCACCCCGGCTGCAGCATAAGCGGCCGTATAGCCCCACCCGGCGGGCAGCCCTCCCTTCACGCCGTACAGGGCCGTGAGCAGCGCCCAGGGCAGCAGAAGGGCGGCCATGAACTCCATCGACCCCGTTGGAAGCTGAAGAAGCATCAGCAGGCCGATCGGAACGGCATAGACAGCGCCACGGAGCGCCCGTGCGGGCGGGCGCGCCGGCACAAAGACCATGAGCCCGGTGAGGACCGCTGCCGCACACCCAGAACCAGCCCGTTCACCAGCGTGCTGTCCCATTGGTCATCCCTGCCCTGCAGGAACAGCGCATTGATGAAGACGCCCGCATAGGAGGCTATTCCTACCAGCAGCCAGGCGGCTGGAATCCAGGACCCTGCAGTGGTGTTGGTGCCGTCGCGGGCGGAGGTTGGGACATTTGAGACAGCTTAGTGCCCGCCGGCAAGCACCGAGGTCAGCACCGGAGCCGTAACGGCAAGTCCGGCCCTCACCAGCCCGACCCCCGCGGCAACGGTTGCCGCAAGGATAACCATCGACGCCGGAGCGAAAAGCAGTGCGGCACCTACCAGCGGGAACAGCAGGACCCCCGACACTGTCACGGAAGCGGTGCATACGAGCAGCAGGGGCTGCATCACCGCCTTGATGCGTGCGCCTTCGATCACTTCGCGCGGCATGCCCATCCGGTCAAGGCTGCGGTAGAGCTCACCGCGGTCCAGGACCGTGGCTGCCTGGTTGATGCCCGCAGAACAGGCGACCATCAGAAACCCTGCGACAACCGTGATCAGCACACCGGTCATGAGGTCCTGCAGCAGGAAGTCTTCCGGCCCCTCCGCCTGGCTTCCCTGCACGGCCGCCGCGGCCGAACCGGCAACCACGGCAGTGAAGCAGACCAGGGCCAGGGCACTGACCTGTCGCCAGGCTGCCTTGGGGGAATCCAGCACGATCCGGGCGGCAAGCAGCGCCTCCGGCGTTTGTGCCCGCTGCAGGCGCCTGGTGGCTGAGCGGGCAACCAGCCAGGGGCCTGCCAGGTTGAGGACGGACATCCCGGCGGCAAACACACCGAAGATGATCATGATGGCCAGTACCGCCCCGGCGCCCGGAATACTCAGGGCAAGGCTGCCCGCAACCAAAACCGCCACGGCAATGCCTGCCCGGCTCCAGTGGACCTTTTGGGCTGCGGCCCGGGTCCGCACCCCGAGGGGTGACACAACCACTTTTCGCAGGCCTGCCGCGGAGCTGACCGCGGCCAGCAGAACCACCGCCAGCACCGTGGCGAATCCCGCCGCCGGGTGCAGCCAATAGGCTGCGCCAAGGGCTGCGCCGCGGAAGTGGATCAGCTGGATCAGAGGAGCGAACAGCACATACCCGGCCACACCGGCCACGGCGCCGGCCAGTGCCTGGGCGGTGGCCTCCAGGACCGTCACCTGCCGGACCGTCCTGGCGGAGCCTCCCAGCAGGCGCAGCGTTGAGAGGTGCTCATCGCGCCGGCGGGCGGACAGGCGCGCCGCGGAACCACCCAGGGTGATGAGTGGCAGCACCAGCAGCAGCAGCGCGAAACATGCCAGCAGCAGATACAGATCGCCTTCGGCGTCCCCCCACTGCAGGAAGGACAAGGCACCTGACAGGACGGTCAGCAGCAGCGTGGTGACCACTGCAAAAGCCGCGGCAGGCAGCAGCGCTTTCTCCCACCCGGCGGTGCCGGGACGGTTCAGCACCCAGGTGAGGCGGACGGCCACCGGCGAAGAGTCCAAAATGCGGTCCATGGCGGACAGATGTGCGGGCAGGGGCCTGACGGCGTTCATCGGGTCTGTCCCGCTGCACCGGCTGTGTCGGCAACAATCCGGCCGTCAGCCACGGTGACCACTCTGCCGCACCAGCGGGCCACCTCCGGATCATGGGTCACCACCACCAGGGAGCGCCCCGACCCCTCTACCGTGCGGAGCAGCAGCCCCATCACTTCGGCCGAGGTGTGCGAGTCCAGTGCACCCGTGGGTTCGTCTGCAAAGAGGACCCGCGCACCGTTAACCTGTGCCCGTGCTATGGCCACCCGCTGGGCCTGCCCGCCGGACAGCTCTCCTATGCGCCGCTGTTCCATACCTGCCAGGCCGAGGGCCGCCAAAGCCTGTGCGGCGGCCTGTTCCGCTTCGGCCCGCGGCACCCCGTTGAGCATCCGGGCCAGCGCCACATTCTCCCCGGCTGTCAGCTCAGGAATCAGCAGCCCCTGTTGGAAAACGAAGCCGAAGTCTCTTCCGCGCAGTGCGGAGCGCGCGTCGTCGTCCAGCGCCGTGATCTCCACGGGTTCACCGCTGCGGAACAGCCGGACGCTGCCGGTGTCGGGACGGATAATGCCGGCCAGGCAGTGCAGCAACGTGGTTTTTCCCGAACCGGAAGCACCCATCACGGCCACGGCCTCCCCCGGATATACGGCCAGGCTGATGCCCGCCAGTGCAGCGGTGCTTCCGTAGGTTTTGGTCAGGTTGTCGGCGGCCAGCAGAGGTCCGCCCGGCATGGATGAAGTCATGCCTTCCATGCTGCCGCGGCAGGGGTGCGGTCCGCGTCGGAGCCGGGCATGAAGCCGGGCGGGTGTGTCTCCTCCCCTGGGTGGAGACGGCGAAAGGCCGGCCCCGCCGAAGCGGAACCGGCCCTCCGGCAGGTGCGGTTAGTCCTGCAGGTCCACTTCGCGTGCCACGGAGGCGCCGATTTCTTCTCGCAGCTTCTCCAGCACGTCCTGCGGCACGGAGGAATCCACGGTGAGCAGGGACAGTGCCTGCCCGCCCTCGGAGTTCCGGGCCACCTGCATACCGGCGATGTTGATGTCCTTCTCGCCCAGGACACGGCCCAGGGCGCCGATGACGCCGGGACGGTCCTGGTAGATCAGCACAATCAGGTGCTCGCTGATGGGGATTTCCAGGTCATAGCCGTTGACTCCCACGAGCTTCTGGATCTGCTTGGGTCCGGTCAGGGTGCCGGAGACCTCCAGGCGGGTGCCGTCGGAGAGGGCGCCGCGGATGGTGAGCAGGTTCCGGTAGTCATCCACGTCGGGCGTGGTGAGCAGCCGGACCTCGATACCGCGCTGTTCGGCCAGTACCGGGGCGTTGACGTAGGAGACCTGCTCGGAAACGATGTCGGTGAAAATGCCCTTCAGCGCTGCCAGTTCCAGTGCCTTCACGTCCAGGGCGGCAATCTCGCCGGCCACCTCGATGTCGATGGCCGTGACGGAGTCATGGGACAGGGCGGTGAAGATGCGCCCCAGCTTCTCGATCAGCGGAATACCCGGGCGGACGTCTTCGGCGATGACGCCGCCGGCCACGTTCACGGCATCGGGCACCAGTTCCCCGGCCAGTGCCAGGCGGACGGACTTGGCGACCGAGACGCCGGCCTTTTCCTGGGCTTCGGCGGTGGAGGCGCCGAGGTGCGGGGTGACCACCACGTTGTCCAGCGCGAAGAACGGCAGGTCGGTGCTGGGTTCCTTCACGAACACATCCACGCCGGCGCCGGCAATCTTCCCGGCCTGAAGCGCCTCGAAGAGTGCAGCCTCATCCACGAGCCCGCCGCGGGCCACGTTGACCACGTAAGCGGTGTCCTTCATCTTCTCGAAGGCATCCGCGCCAAGCATGCCCAGGGTTTCCGGCGTCTTCGGCATGTGGATGGTGATGAAGTCCGATTCCTCGAGGAGTTCATCCAGGCTGACCAGGCGGACGTTCAGCTGCGCGGCGCGGGCGGAGGTCACGTACGGGTCATAGGCCAGGATCTCGGTGCCGAAGCCCTGCAGCCGGGCCGCAACCAGGGCACCGATGCGGCCGAGGCCGATGATGCCGATCTTCTTTTCGAACAGCTCGATGCCGCTGTACTTGGAGCGCTTCCACTCGCCGTTCTTCAGCGCTGCGCTGGCCTGCGGGATGTTCCGGGCCAGGGAAAGGATGTGTCCCACGGTCAGTTCCGCGGCGGAAATGATGTTCGACGTCGGCGCGTTGACCACCATCACTCCGGCCTGGGTGGCCGCCTTGATGTCCACGTTGTCCAGCCCCACGCCGGCGCGGGCAATGACCTTCAGGGTCTTCGCCGCGGCAATGGCTTCGGCATCCACCTGCGTAGCCGAGCGGACGAGGATCGCGTCTACGTCCGCGATCGCGGAAAGGAGCTGGGAGCGGTCCGCACCGTCCGTGGAGCGGATCTCAAAGTCGGGGCCCAGGGCCTCAACAGTGGCGGGCGAGAGTTCCTCCGCGAGGAGTACGACTGGTTTGGTGGCAGACACCGGTGACCTCTTTAGCTGTGGACGATTCAGGTGGGGTTTCGCGCAGGAGGCCGGACCCGAGGGTCCGGCCTCCCTGCCGATTCGGCTTGCCTTTCGAGCCTAACGCCATCCCCGGGGGGCGTGGCGAATCGGTGCGGATATTACGGTGGTGACTAGCGGGCTACGGAGCCCTCCGTGTAGTCATCCTCGTTCTTGATCCAGGAAAAGAGCTTGCGCAGCTCGCGGCCGGTGGCCTCGATCGGGTGGTCCTCACCCTTCTGGCGCAGTTCCTTGAACTCCGGTGCACCGGCATCCTGGTCATCAATGAAACGCTTGGCGAAGGCGCCGTTCTGGATGTCCGCGAGGACTGCCTTCATGTTTTCCTTCACGCTCTCGTCAATGACGCGCGGGCCGGAGACGTAGTCGCCGTACTCGGCGGTGTCGGAAACGCTCCAGCGCTGCTTGGCGATGCCGCCCTCCACCATCAGGTCAACAATCAGCTTCAGCTCGTGCAGTACCTCGAAGTAGGCGACCTGCGGCTGGTAGCCGGCTTCGGTAAGGGTTTCGAAGCCGTACTGGATCAGCTGCGAGGCACCGCCGCAGAGCACTGCCTGCTCGCCGAAGAGGTCCGTTTCGGTCTCTTCGGTGAAGGTGGTCTCGATGACGCCGGCGCGGGTGCCGCCGATGGCCTTGGCGTAGGAGAGGGCCAGTTCCTTGGCCTTGCCGGAGGCGTTCTGCTCCACGGCGATCAGGTCCGGCACACCGCGGCCGGCTTCGAATTCGCGGCGCACAATGTGTCCCGGGCCCTTGGGGGCAACCAGGGCAACGTCGACGTCGGCCGGCGGCTGAATGTAGCCGTAGCGGATGTTGAAGCCGTGGCCGAAGAACAGCGCGTCGCCGGACTGCAGGTTCGGGGCGATCTCCTCGGCGTAGACAAAACGCTGGACCTGGTCCGGGGTGAGCACCATGATCAGGTCGGCTTCAGCCACGGCGTCTGCCACGTTGAGCACGCGCAGGCCTTCGGCTTCGGCCTTGGCCCGGGAGGCGGAGCCTTCCTTCAGGCCGACGCGGACGTCCACACCGGAGTCGCGCAGGCTGAGGGCGTGGGCGTGGCCCTGGCTTCCGTAGCCGATGACCGCAACGGTGCGGCCCTGGATGATCGACAGGTCTGCGTCGTCGTCGTAATACATGTCAGTCACTGTGGTTATCTCCTACTGGTTTCCTGGATAAGGGTCTGTGGTGGAACTAGGCGCTGCGCAGGGCGCGGTCGCTCATGGATTTTGAGCCGCGGCCCACGGCCAGAGTTCCGGATTGGACTATTTCGCGGATGCCAAACGGCTCAAGCACTGAGAGCAGTGCATTGAGTTTCTCGGCGGTGCCTGTTGCCTCAACGATGAGCGAGTCTATGGACACGTCCACCACAGAGGCGCGGAACAACTCGGCTGCCTGGGTTACCTGCAGCCGGGTTGCGGCATCCGCGCGAACCTTGACCAGGATGTGGTCGCGTTGCACGGAAGATTCGGGAACAAGCTCAACAATCTTGATGACGTTGATGAGTTTGTTCAGCTGTTTGGTGACCTGCTCCAGCAGGTCACCCTCGGCGTCGACCACCACGGTGATACGGGACATGCCCGGCACCTCGGAGGGGCCCACGGCCAAAGAATTGATGTTGAAAGCGCGGCGGGCAAACAGCGAGGCCACCCGGGTCAGGACGCCCGGAACGTCTTCTACCAGCACGGAAAGGGTATGGCGGGCCATGTCCTAGTCCTCCTCTTCCCAGGTGGGAGTCATGTTGCGGGCAATCTGGATCAGGTCATTGGATACACCGGTGGGCACCATCGGCCAGACCATCGAGTCGCGGCTGACCACGAAGTCGATGACGACTGGCCGGTCGTTGATTTCCAGTGCCTTGGCGATGGTGGCGTCAATGTCCTCATCGCGTTCGCAGCGCAGGCCCACGCAGCCGTAGGCGTCGGCCAGCTTCACGAAGTCCGGCACCCGCACGGTGTCATGCCCGGTGTTCAGGTCCGTGTTGGAGTAGCGCGACTCGTAGAACAGGGTCTGCCACTGCCGGACCATGCCCAGCGAGGAGTTGTTGATGATGGCGACCTTGATCGGGATGTTGTTGATCAGGCAGGTGGCCAGTTCCTGGTTGGTCATCTGGAAGCAGCCGTCACCGTCAATTGCCCACACCACGCGGTCCGGGTTGCCCACCTTGGCGCCCATGGCCGCCGGCACGGAGTAGCCCATGGTGCCCAGCCCGCCGGAGTTCAGCCAGGCGCGGGGGCGTTCGTACTTGATGAACTGGGCGGACCACATCTGGTGCTGCCCCACGCCGGCCACGTACACGCCTTCGGGACCGGTCAGGGCACCGATGCGCTCGATGACCTTCTGCGGGGCCATCAGTCCGTCTTCCGGCTCGGCGTAACCGATGGGGTAGGTTTCCCGCAGCCGGTCCAGCACGGCCCACCAGGCGGAAATGTCCGGTTGCTCGGCCGCGAACTGGCTCCGCACGGCGTCGGTGAGCTCGGGGATGATTTCCTTCACTGAGCCGACAATCGGCACGTCCGCGGCACGGTTCTTGGAGATTTCGGCGGGGTCGATGTCCGCGTGGATGACCTTGGCGCCGGGGGCGAAGGAGCTGAGCACCCCGGTGACCCGGTCATCGAAGCGGGCGCCGAGCGTGATCAGCAGATCGGACTGCTGCAGGGCGGTCACCGCGGACACGGAACCGTGCATGCCGGGCATGCCGACGTGCTGCGGGTGCGAGTCGGGGAACACGCCGCGGGCCATCAGGGTGGTGACCACGGGGGCGCCCACCAGTTCGGCCAGTTCCAGCAGCTCCGCTGAAGCGTCGGCCTTGAGTACACCGCCACCCACGTAGAAGACCGGCCGCTGCGATGCGGCGATCAGGCGTGCCGCTTCGCGGACCTGCTTGGAGTGTCCGCGCACTACGGTGCGGTAGCCCTGCAGATCGATCTTCGGCGGCCAGGAGAAGACCGTCTTGGCCTGCTGGGCATCCTTGGACACGTCCACCAGCACCGGACCCGGGCGGCCCGAGGTCGCGATGTGGAAGGCCTCGGCGAGCACCCGAGGGATGTCCGCGGCATCGGTGACCAGGTAGGAGTGCTTGGTGATGGGCATCGTGATGCCGACAATGTCGGCTTCCTGGAACGCATCGGAACCGATGAACGCACTGGAAACCTGCCCGGTGATGGCAACCATCGGCACCGAGTCCATGTGCGCATCGGCAATGGCGGTGACCAGGTTGGTGGCGCCGGGGCCCGACGTCGCGATGCAGACACCGGCCCGACCGGTCACCATGGCGTAGCCTTCGGCAGCGTGTCCGGCACCCTGTTCATGCCGGACCAGGACGTGACGGATCTTCTTCGAATCCATCAGGGGATCATAGGTGGGCAGGATGGCGCCGCCTGGCAGTCCGAAGACTTCGTCGACGCCGAGCTCCTCCAGGGACCGGACTAGGGCCTGGGAGCCGGTCATTTCGGTGGGCGGAACAATGTTGTTCGGCCCTTGGATCCGGTCATCCACGGCATACGTGGAGGACATGGAACCGGCTACGTCTTTGGTCTTGGCTGCTGCCGCGCGTGCAGCGGCATTTGCCTTCGAGGCCATCAGCGAAGGGCTGATTGGCGATCCCTTACTCATTGGAACTTCCTTTGCGGATACTGATCCATTGTCTGTGCGGCGGCCTGCCCGGGTTGTGCCCGGTGGGGCTTTTAGGTGCTTAGCAAAGCCAAAACTGACGAAGCCAATAAAAAAACCCCTCGTGCCGGTTGGCTCCGTAGGGGTTCGCGCGTGACGTCTTAGACAAGTCGGGCTATTACGCCACGCGCTTGATAAGGACGACGGGTACGATCTGCATACCGTTTAGTCTCGCGGTCCCCTGCGGGAGTGTCAATTAGGTGAGACCGGCGTCTCACTATCTGGACATCATGTCTGTCTTATGGACATGCCTGCCCGGCTCCCCGCTCACGAGGGCGGCGGGCTTAATAAGGCTGAAAAGGCCTTAGGGCCCCGACGGCGTCCGCACCAGCGGGCGCCGTCGGGGAGGCTTTATCAGCCTTATCAGCCGCAGTACGCGCCGGTGGAGGCCGAGTTGACCATCTTGGCGTACTTGGACAGGACACCCTTGGTGAACTTGGCCGGCAGCGGCTGCCAGCCAACCTTGCGGGCTTCCAGTTCCTCCGGCTCCACCAGCAGGTCGAAGCTGCGGGCGGCAATGTCCACGCGGATCCGGTCCCCGTCCTTCACAAAGGCGATGGGACCGCCGTCGACCGCTTCGGGGGCCACATGGCCGATGCATAGGCCGGTGGTGCCGCCGGAGAACCGGCCGTCGGTGAGCAGCAGGACATCCTTGCCGAGGCCGGCGCCCTTGATGGCACCGGTGATGGCCAGCATTTCGCGCATGCCCGGACCGCCCTTGGGACCTTCGTAGCGGATGACGACGACGTCGCCGGCGTGGATCCGGCCGGCGTCGAGGGCATCCAGGGCACCCTGTTCGCGTTCGAAGACGCGGGCGGTGCCCTCAAAGACATCGGCGTCGAAGCCGGCGCTCTTCACCACAGCACCCTCGGGGGCCATGGACCCCTTCAGCACGGTGATGCCGCCGGTCTTGTGGATGGGGTTGTCCATGGCACGCAGGACCTTGCCGTCCGGATCCGGCGGGTTGATCGAGGCCAGGTTTTCCGCGACCGTCTTGCCGGTGACGGTGAGGCAGTCGCCGTGGATCAGGCCGGCGTCGAGCAGTGCCTTCATGATCACCGGGACGCCGCCGATCTTGTCCACGTCGAACATAACGTAACGGCCGAACGGCTTCAGATCGCCCAGGTGCGGGATCTTGTCGCCAATGCGGTTGAAGTCATCCAGGGTGAGGTCCACTTCGGCCTCGCGGGCAATGGCAAGCAGGTGCAGGACGGCATTGGTGGATCCGCCGAAGGCCATGGTGACGGCGATGGCGTTTTCGAAGGCCTTTTTGGTCATGATGTCGCGGGCGGTGATGCCCTTGCGCAGCAGGTTGACCACGGCTTCGCCGGACTTGCGGGCAAACTCGTCACGGCGGCGGTCCGCCGAGGGCGGTGCTGCGGAACCGGGGAGGGACATGCCCAGGGCTTCACCGATGCAGGCCATGGTGTTCGCGGTGTACATACCGCCGCAGGCACCTTCGCCCGGGCAGATGGCACGTTCGATCGTGTCCAGGTCCTTGAGGCTCATCTTCCCCGCGGCGCAGGCGCCGACGGCTTCGAAGGCGTCGATAAGTGTCACTTCGCGCTCGGTGCCGTCCTCCATTTTGGCGAAGCCGGGCATGATCGAGCCGGCGTAGAGGAAGACGCTGGAGAGGTCCAGGCGCGCGGCGGCCATCAGCATGCCGGGCAGTGACTTGTCACAGCCGGCCAGGAGCACTGAGCCGTCCAGCCGCTCGGCCATCATGACCGTCTCCACGGAGTCGGCGATGACTTCGCGGGAGACCAGGGAGAAGTGCATGCCCTCGTGGCCCATGGAAATGCCGTCGGAAACCGAGATGGTCCCGAACTGCATGGGGAAACCGCCGCCGGCGTGGACGCCTTCCTTGGCGCCCTGGGCCAGCCGGTTCAGGGAGAGGTTGCAGGGGGTGATTTCGTTCCAGGAACTGGCGATGCCGATCTGCGGTTTGGCGAAGTCGTCGTCGCCCATACCGACGGCTCGGAACATGCCGCGGGCGGGTGCTGCATGAATCCCGTCCGTGACGACACGGCTGCGGGGCTTGATATCCGGTGTGTTTTCCACGCTCATAGCTAAATCTTAGGACTTAAGCCTGCCCGCTTCTCTGTGTGACGGGGCGACACAGCCCTTGTTACGGCCCGTGAACAGCAGATGAAGTTCAGCGGCCCGGCCGGGACAGGGTTCACGAATGGGGGGAACGTGTTCATAGACTGGGGAAATGACATCGGATAGAGAATCCACCCGTCCGGACGCAGAACCTGATTCCGGCGCCAGCGACCGTCTGAAGATGGTCCTTCGGCGCGTTTTTGAAACCCAGATTCCGAACTACGGTGACTACAACCTGGTCTGCGCCACGCCGGGCGCGGAGGACGAAACCGGATACTACGTGCTGGGCTACCGCTGGCGTCCGGCCGAGCTGGTGTTTGCTCCGTTCGATGTCGATTCCCTGGCCGCACTGGAAGCGCCCACTGCCATCAACACCACCAATCTCTCCCACACAGATGAGCTGGGTACGGATGCCTACGAGGTGGGAACCAATACCGGACGCATCTTCCGCTTCAGTGTCCTTCCGGAGGCGGTACTCCCGGTGGAAGGTTCATCCACCCTCCTGGAGCAGGCCGCAGACTGGACCGATTTCCGCTCCTTCGTGCAGTCCTACCTGGAACTCGCATAGCGCCGCGTCCCTGACCGGCGCCGCTTCCCTGAGTTCTATTCCCAGGGGCCCGGGCGCACCAGGTTCATCGGTTCCCGGCCCTTGGCCAGCAACCCGACCTGTTTGCGGAGAAACGCTTCGATCCGTGGCTGGAATGCTCCGGTGTTCCCGCCCCAGTGCGGCGTGATGATGGCTCCCGCGGCCCGCCGCAGCGGATGGTCCGCGGGCATCGGCTCAGGATCAAACACATCCAGGGCGGCCCGCAGCCGCCCGGAGGTTACTTCCTTGGTCAGCGCTTCACTGTCCACCACCGCTCCGCGTGCCACATTGACCACGAGGGCGCCGTCCGGCAGTGCTGCCAGTACGCGTGCGTCGATGAGGTGCCGGGTCTGTTCGGTGAGCGGGGTGATCACCACCAGGATGTCCGTGCCGGCGGCAAGGTCAATGAGTTCGTCGCTGCCGTGGACCTCGCCCTCCGCGTCAGTCCGTGCGGTCCGCCCGACACGGGTCAGTTCGACGTCGAAGGGCCGAAGGCGTGCGGCGATTTCCTGCCCGATGCCGCCGACGCCAACCAGCAGCACGCGGCGGTCCGCCAGCCCGGGGTAGCGCAGAGCCTCCCAACGCCCTTCCGGCTGCGCCCGAACGGCCTCGTCAATCCCTCGTTGGGCCGCCAGCATCAGCGTCAGCGCCATTTCGGCCGTGGCAGCGGCATGCACGCCCGCGGCGCTGGCAATCGCGGTGCCCGGTTGCACCAGTTCGGGCAGTCCGTCATAACCGGTGGACTGGGCCTGGAGCAGGGCAAGGTGCGGAATCCGGGACAGCGCAGCGCCGTAGTTGCCGGGAAGGTAGGGGAAGACCACGGCGTCAATCTCGGCATACTCCACGCCCTCCGGGTCACCGTCCAGATCCCAGAGCACGGCCCGGATACCCTCCGGGAGCGGTTCCAGTGCGGAGAGCAGTTCAGCGCTGGGAACGGTGAGCACGCGTACGGGGCGGGATTCGTCGTCGGCCATGCGTGCCAGCCTAGCCGGATGCGTACCGTCCCCGGCTATGGACACGACCGGCTCCCGGCCGTACCGTCAAATTGTGCCTTCCGCCGACTCAAGGAGGCCCCGTGGCGCGAAAAACGGCTCTCTTTACCGCCCTTGGACTGGGCTCAGCCGCTGCGGTCTGGGCGGCCCGCCGGCTGCATGTGCTGCTGGCGAACAGTGCCGTGCAGATGGCTGCCGGCTCCGGCCACGGTGCCGAACCCGACCGGACAGCGTCCGGACCCGAGCGGACGGCGTCGGAACGGGAGGCGGAACAGCGGGAGGATATGGTCACCGTGGTGACCACCGGGGATCCCGGCTCCAACCTTCCGGCGCGGACCTGGGTGGTGGACAACGGCTCCGATTGGGACGGCCATCCCGGCGAACTGGTCATCCTGCCGTGGAACCGGACGGCGCCCGGACAGGAAACTGAGTGAAACAGCCCACAAAACGGGCCCGGATTTCATTCTTCGGCAAAACTGCTGGTAGTGTTTCATGTCGTTGCCGATGGCAGCCACGGAGAAATACCGATGGTTTCCACCGCATCGAATGCGCACCTCTAGCTCAATTGGCAGAGCAATTGACTCTTAATCAATGGGTTCCGGGTTCAAGTCCCGGGGGGTGCACCAACTACCCCGTCCGTTCAGGCTCTTCGCCTGAACGGGCGGGGTTTTTTGTGTCTCCGCCGCTGCCGCCCCGACGCCCGGCACCGTTTCGCGCTCGGCGCCGGGACGTGGTAGTGTTTCATGTCGTTGCGGAGATCGAACCGCGCTTCACGGCGCAGCGAGTTCGTCCCCGCAAAGATGCACCTCTAGCTCAATTGGCAGAGCAATTGACTCTTAATCAATGGGTTCCGGGTTCAAGTCCCGGGGGGTGCACACCGAGAAACCCCGTCCGGCCAGGCCCAGTGCCCGGCCCGGCGGGGTTTTCTGTTTCCGTGCCGGCAATCCGGCAAACCGCGGCGCTAGTTGCCTTTGACGTTCACGAGCTGCCGCAGTACGTGCCGCACCGAGACCAGATCCTTCGCATCCGCCATCACGGCGTCGATGTCCTTATAGGCGGCCGGAATTTCGTCAATGAACGCAGAGGTGTCCCGGTACTCAATCCCCCGCATGGCCTCGCGCAGCTGATCCCGGCTGAACGTCCTGCGTGCCCGGGTGCGTGAAAACTGCCGGCCCGCTCCGTGCGGCGCCGAGTTCAGCGACGGGGCATACCCCTTACCTTCCACCACATACGACGCCGTGCCCATGGATCCGGGGATCAGGCCTGCCCGCCCCGGCGAGGCATCAATGGCGCCCTTACGGGAGAGCCAGACATCCCGGCCGTAGTGGTGTTCCACTTCCGTGTAATTGTGGTGGCAGTTGATCCGTTCCCGCTCCTGCACGTGCTCCCCCGTCCACGCAGAGAAGCAGGCCAGGACACGGTCCATCATTTCCTCGCGGTTCAGCAGGGCGAATTTCTGCGCCCACATGAGTTCGGCAATGTAACGGTCAAACTCCGGGGTGCCCTCCTCCAGGTAGGCCAGGTCCCGGTCGGGCAGTTCAATGGAGCGTCCGGCGCAGTAGACCTGCGCAGCCCGGATGTGCCGCTGGGCAATCTTGTTTCCGACCCCGCGGGATCCCGAATGCAGGAAAAGCCACACCGAATCCTCCTCATCCACGGATACCTCGATGAAGTGGTTGCCGGAGCCGAGGCTGCCCAGTTGCAGGCGCCAGTCCCGGACATAGGCGGCAGGATCAAACCCCGCAGCGGCGGCGTCGTCGGCCAGTTTCTCCGTGCGGTGCCGGGCGGAGTCGGTGAGGACCTTGTTGTTATGGCCGGCGGATAGCGGAACGGCGCCTTCAATCGCCTCCCGCAGCCTCCGGCGCTCCAGGCCCGCCAGATCCGAAGCCCGGTGCCCGGTCCGGACCGCGATCATGCCGCAGCCGATATCAACGCCGACGGCGGCCGGGATCACCGCGCCCAGCGCGGGAATGACGGATCCCACGGCCGCCCCCTTGCCCAGATGCGCGTCCGGCATGGAGGCCAGGTGCGGATAGATAAACGGCATCTGCGCGGTCAGCTTGTTCTGCGCCAGTGTTGCGTCGTCGATGACACTGGCGAAGTTCAGGTACTTCCCGCTGATTTTCTGTTCCATGAAGCCGTCTTCCTTATCGGGGCTATCCGGATAAAGCAAAGGAGGCACATCCGGCGGATGTGCCTCCTTTTGGCATGGCTGCCCGTGAACTCAGCGGCTCTCGGCCGCAGCCTCAGGGATGATCTCCGGGCCGTTTTCCGGCGGGAGGGGAAGCCCGGGGACGTCCACGGCGATCTGCCAGCGCGGACTGCCCAGCTCGCTGATCACCTTGCGCAGCTGACCGCGCAGGTCCTCGGACATCAGCTCGCCGCCGTCGAGCAGGGTGCGCTCAATGTTCTGGGCCTCGTTCAGTGCTTCTTTGCCCTGAGGGGTAATGGTCACCATGTGACTGCGTTTGTCCAGGTCATTGCGCACGCGTGTTACGTGGCCGTGGGCTTCCAGGCGCGCCAGGGTTTTCCCCATGGTCTGGGCCTGGACACGCACCAGCTGTGCCAGGCGTGCCTGTGTCATTGGTCCCTGCGTCTCCAGAACACCCAACGCGATGACACCTGCATGGGTCAGTCCGATGCTGACCAAACGTTCATTCCAGGCGTGCTCTACGAGGCGTGCCGCTGTAGACAGCAGGCGACCGGTGGGCCAACGCTCCATATCCGGCATAAAATAAAACTCTTCCTCTCGGCTTCGGACTCGCAGTAACAGTCAGTTTGCTGATAACGCACGGATCCACAGACTAGGATAACCACCCTGCGTTGGAATGTCGCGTTCGGACGCACCGGACACGAAATCTAGATCTTAGGAGAGACACAATGCCCCGCCTCAGCCCGGCCGAAACCGCACCGGATTTCACTCTGTCCGCCTCCGACGGGAGTACCGTCTCGCTGGCCGATATGCGCGGCAGCAACACCATTGTGTACTTCTACCCGGCTGCCGCGACCCCCGGCTGCACTACCGAGGCGTGCGATTTCCGCGACAACCTGAACAGCCTTAAGAGTGCCGGTTACACCGTTCTTGGCATCTCCCCCGATCCCGTGGAGAAGCTGGCAAAGTTCACCGACTCGGAGGGCCTGAACTTCCCGCTGCTGTCCGACGAGGACCACGCCGTCGCCGAAGCCTACGGTGCCTGGGGCGAAAAGAAGAACTACGGCCGCACCTACGAGGGCCTGATCCGGTCCACGGTGGTGGTGGATCCCGAGGGAAAGGTTTCCCTCGCCCAGTACAACGTCAAGGCCACCGGACATGTTGCCAAGCTGCGGCGTGATCTGGGGCTCGATTAACCTCGGGTACACTGGAGGCTGGTTTCCCGGACGCCCCTGTGGCGGGCCGGGAACCACGCGCGAGTGGCGAAATTGGCAGACGCGCTGGATTTAGGTTCCAGTGTCTTCGGACGTGTGGGTTCAAGTCCCTCCTCGCGCACCATCCAAAGCCCCGGTCTACGGACCGGGGCTTTTTGCTGCCCGGCGCCAGCCCTGCCCGACCATCAAGGCGTGACCAAATCGTGACCGCGCCGGGGGTGTCGTATTTCACGTAACAGAAACACTTCGCCATTAGGCTCTGTCCATACGTTTGTGTCCGAGGACACATTCGGCCGGTATGCCGGCCGCAGGCAACACTCGCCTTAGCGTTTACCCGCCCTAGAGGAGTACCGAATATGTTCCCAGCAGACAGAGTCCGGAAAGGCCGTTCCGCGAAGAAACGCGCGTCCGCCCTGACCGCAGGCCTGGCCCTGAGCGCTCTTGTGCTCTCCGGCTGCGCCCAAAGCAACCGTGAAGAAGGCGACGCCGGTACCTCCGGCGACGTTGACGGCACCTTCGTTTTCGCCGCGTCCTCGGACCCCAAGTCCCTGGACCCCGCTTTCGCCTCCGACGGCGAGTCCTTCCGCGTCAGCCGCCAGATCTTCGAAGGGCTTGTGGGCGTGGAGCCCGGCACGGCTGACCCTGCACCGCTGCTGGCCAAGTCGTGGGAAAACTCCGAAGACGGCATGACCTACACCTTCGATCTTGAAGAAGGCGTCACGTTCCATGACGGCACCGATTTCAACGCCGAAGCGGTCTGCGCCAACTTCGAGCGCTGGTACAACTTCAGCGGCATCCAGCAGGCGGAAAGCCAGGCGTACTACTACGGCATGCTCTTCAAGGGCTTCTCGGATACCCCCGAAACGGCTACCTACAAGTCCTGCGAGGCCCCCTCGGATACCGAGGCCGTGATTACGCTGAACAAGCCGTTCGCCGGCTTCGTCGCCGCCCTGTCCCTGCCGGCATTCGCGATGCAGAGCCCCGCCGCCATGGAGGAATTCGGCGCCAACGAATCCTCGGGGACCGCTGAAGCACCCGAGCTGACCGAATACGCCAAGGAACACCCCACCGGCACTGGACCGTACAAGTTCGATGCCTGGGATGTGGGCAGCCAGCTGACCCTCTCCCTGAATGAGGACTACTGGGGCGAGGAAGAAGCCCAGGTCACCGACATCATCTTCCGCGTCATCGATGATCCGCAGGCCCGCCGCCAGTCGCTGGAATCCGGCGACATTGACGGCTACGACCTGGTGGCTCCGGCTGACACCGAGTCCCTGGCCGCAGCAGGTTTCAAGGTGGTCCCCCGTGATCCCTTCACCATCCTCTACCTGGGCATGAACCAGCAGGTACCGGAACTGGCCGACGTCAAGGTCCGCCAGGCCATCTCCCACGCCATCGACAAGGACGCCCTGGTTTCCCAGACGCTGCCCGAAGGCACCAAGGTGGCCACGCAGTTCATCCCCGAGGTTGTCAACGGTTACAACGACGACGTCACCACCTACGAGTACGACCCCGAGAAGGCCAAGTCGCTGCTGGCCGAAGCCGGTTACCCGGACGGTTTCACCATCGACTTCAATTACCCCACCGGCGTCTCCCGCCCGTACATGCCCACCCCCGAGCAGGTCTTCACCAACCTCAGCGCACAGCTGGGCGAGGTAGGGATCAAGGTCAACCCGCTGCCGAACAAGTGGTCCCCGGACTACCTCGACCGCGTCCAGGCCGGACCCGATCACGGCCTGCACCTGCTGGGCTGGACCGGCGACTACAACGACACCGACAACTTCGTAGGTGTGTTCTTCGGCCAGGAGAAGCCCGAATTCGGCTTCAACAACCCGGAGATCTTCACCGCACTGGAGGAAGCACGCCAGGTGTCCAAGCTCGAAGAGCAGACCCCGCTCTACGAGCAGATCAATGAAGACATCGCCCAGTTTGTGCCGGCAGTACCGCTGGCCCACCCGGCGCCGTCGCTCGCGTTCTCTGAGCGGGTGGATTCCTACCCGGCCAGCCCCGTGAATGACGAAGTGTTCAACCAGATCAAGCTCAACAAGTAACGCAGCGAAGGCCGGGGACCCCAGCGGTCCCCGGCCTTTACGCGTGTTCCAGTCTTTTTCCCCACCAGATCCTCCAGCTCCCACGGCTGGGAAAGGACGCTCGTGTTACGAGTCATCGGCAAACGCCTGCTTATGCTGATTCCCACCCTCATAGGCCTCTCCATCCTGCTGTTCCTGTGGGTACGCAACCTGCCCGGAGGCCCGGCCACCGCCCTGCTCGGGGACAAGGCCTCGCCGGAAGCCATCGCCAACATTAATAAGGCCTACGGATTCGACCGCCCGCTGATCGAGCAGTACTTCACCTATGTGGGCAAGCTTCTCCAAGGGGATTTCGGCACGTCCATAGTCACCGGCCGCCCCGTCCTGGAGGAATTCGCCACCCGCTTCCCGGCCACCGTGGAACTTGCGGTCGTGGCACTGATCTTCGCAATCGGCATAGGCATTCCCCTCGGCTACCTGGCCGCCCGGCATTACGGCCGCTTCTGGGACCACGGCTCGGTGGTCCTCTCCCTGATCGGCATCACCGTTCCGGTGTTCTTCCTGGCCTTCATCCTTAAATGGGTACTGGCCATCCAGCTGGGCTGGTTCCCCACCGACGGACGCCAGGATCCGCGCATTAACGCGACACATGTGACGGATTTTTATGTCCTTGACGGTCTGCTGACCCGGGAATGGGATGCCTCATGGGATGCCATCATGCACCTGGTCCTGCCGGCCATTGCCCTGGGCACCATTCCGCTGGCGATCATTGTGCGCATCACGCGCGCCTCGGTCCTGGAAGTCCAGGGTGCCGACTACGTCCGTACCGCCCGGGCCAAGGGACTCATGGAGAAAACCATCCGCGGCCGGTTTGTCCTGCGCAACGCCATGCTGCCGGTGACCACCACCATCGGCCTGCAGACCGGGCTGCTGATTTCGGGGGCGGTGCTCACCGAGACGGTCTTCGCATTCAGCGGTATAGGCCGGTTCCTGCGGGATGCCATTTTCGCCCTCGACTATCCCGTCCTGCAGGGCTTCATCGTTTTCATTGCCATAGCGTACTCACTCATCAACCTGCTGGTTGATGTGTCCTACGGCTTCATCGATCCAAGGGTGCGTGTCCAGTGAGTACTACTCTGCCTCCCGCCGCGGGCGGGTCCGTTCTTCCCGAAGGCGCACCCACCGCCAAGCCGGCCACCGGAAGCGGCATGTGGAAGGACGCCTTCCGCCGGCTGCGCCGCAACCCTGCCGCCATTGCCGGGGCCGTCATTGTCGGCCTGTTTGTCCTCGTGGCGATTCTTGCCCCGCTGCTGGCACCGTACGGCGGCAATGACCTGCCGGGCCGGACCGAAATCACTCCGACCAGCATTCCGGGACCCGGCGATATCGACGGCTATCCCCTGGGCCTGGACCGCTTCGGCGGAGACGTGCTCTCCAAGCTCATCTGGGGCGCCCGGGCATCACTGATCATCGGCGTGGTCTCCACCGCCCTCGGCCTGTTGGGCGGAATGCTCCTGGGCGTCATTGCCGGCGGCCTGGGCGGCTGGGTGGACAGCGTCATCATGCGGTTCGTGGACATCCTGCTCTCCGTTCCGAACCTGCTGCTCGCCGTCAGCATCGCCGCACTGATGGGCCAAAGCTCCATGGCGATCATGATCGCCATCGGTGTGTCCCAGGTGCCGATCTTCGCCCGGCTCCTGCGGTCCTCCATGATTTCCCAGCGCAGCGCGGACTACATCCTCTCGGCGCAGACCCTGGGGCTGAGCCGGCGGACCATCACCATGAGCCACCTGCTGCCCAACAGCACGGGTCCGCTCATTGTCCAGGCCACGCTGACCCTGGCAACCGCCGTCATTGATGCTGCTGCCCTGTCCTTCCTCGGCCTCGGCGGCGGACTGCCGCAGACCGCCGAGTGGGGCCGGATGCTGACCTACGCGCAGGCCGAACTGGCCGTGGCCCCGCAGCTGGCCTTCCTGCCGGGTATCTGCATTGCCATTACTGCCCTGGGCTTCACCCTGCTGGGTGAGTCCCTGCGTGAAGCGCTGGATCCCAAGACGCGGCGCAAGTAAGAATCACGCGCCAGGGACCGGTCCCTGGCTGCACAAAGGGAAGGTCCCCTCCGGCGTGGAGGGGACCTTCCCTTTGTTAATAGCACTTCTCTGGACGGTGCTCAGCCCGGGGCAGCTGTGCCGGACTGGGCAGCGTCCAGCGAAGCGAGGTACTCCGCGTTGCCCCTGATGGCCGGCACATACCGCTGCAGATCCGGGGAGTCGGCATTCTCGGCCAGGAGCAGCAGCAGATTGGCCAGGGCGCGGTCCGCACGGCCTGCGGCGTGAAGCGTCAGCGCCTCGAAGACCCCCAGCGACACCGAACCGGGAAAGTCCTGCCGGGCACGGGCAAAAACGGCCAGTGACTGCTCCGTCCGTCCCAGATTCCGCAGGGTGCTGCCGTACTGCAGGCAGCACCTGCGCAGCACATCTCCGGCGAGGCCGGCCGCCAGCGCCTTTTCGTAGTACCCGGCAGCCTCCTCCTCCCGCCCGGCGGTGTCATAGGCCCCGCCGACCTCATAAAGGACGCGGGCATTACCCGGGTGCCGCCGGAGTACGGCCAGCAGGGCCGCGATGGTCGGACCCATGTCCTCACGGTCCCGGGCAGCCAACAGTCCGTCCAGCTCCGCCTCGAGCGCGCCGTCCGGGTTCTCCGCCGGTTCCCCGGCCGGTGTGCCCTCCCCTGCGGCACCCGACGTCGGTGCCATGGTCAGGAGGCCAGCTCGCCGTCGAGCTCCGCGTCACCCTGGATGTTCAGCTCATTGCCCGGGATGGACGCCAGCAGCTTGCGGGTGTACGGGTGGCGGGGGTTGGAGAAGACTTCCTCGGAGGTGGCCGCCTCCACCAGCTCGCCGTCCTTCATCACGCACACGTAGTCCGAAATCAGGCGGACCACTGCCAGGTCGTGGGAGATAAAGAGGTAGCTGAGCCCAAACTCGCGCTGCAGGTCCCCCAGCAGCTGGAGGATCTGTGCCTGGACCAGCACGTCCAGCGCCGAGACCGGCTCGTCGCAGACAATCAGTTCCGGCTTCAGGGCCAGGGCCCGTGCAATGGCCACACGCTGGCGCTGGCCGCCGGAGAGTTCTGCCGGATAGCGGTGCAGCATCTCATGCGGCAGCGCCACCTGGTCCATCAGCTCCAGGATGCGCCGGCGGCGTTCGGCCCGGTCCCCGCGTCGATACGTCTTCAGCGGTTCCTCCAGGATCCGCTCAATGGTGTACATGGGATCCAGGGAGGAATACGGGTCCTGGAAGATCGGCTGCACCCGCTGCCGGAAATCACGCAGCTGGACCTTGTCCAGCGTGGCCACGTCCATCCCGTCAAAGGTCATGGACCCGGACGTCGGCTCGATCAGTTTCAGCAGCATCCGCGCCGTGGTGGTTTTGCCCGAGCCGGACTCCCCCACAATGGCCACTGTCCGGCCGCGCGGGATATCCAGGGTGACGTTCTTCGCGGCATAGAAATCGTCGGCACGGCCGCGGATTTTGAAAACCTTGGTCAGGTCGCGGAACTCCACGATGTTGTCCACGGCTGCGGTGCCGGTGCTCCTGCCCTCCGCTTCCCCGGTGCCTGCGGCTGCGGGCAGGCCGGATTCCCCTGATTCGGAAGCTGCGGAAGCTCCGGCGAAGGCCCCGGGCCGGAGGCGGACCGCGGCAACGCTGGGGGCCGCCCGGACCAGTGACTGGGTGTAGGGATGCTGCGGGTCCTCCAGCAGCTGCCGTGCCGGACCGGTTTCCACCACTTCGCCGCGGTGCATCACCACCAGCTGGGAGGCACGCTCGGCGGCAAGTCCCAGGTCGTGGGTAATCAGCAGGACGGATGTGCCCAGCTCTTCGGTCATGCGGTCGATCTGGTCCAGGATGGTCCGCTGCACGGTCACGTCCAGGGCACTGGTGGGCTCATCGGCAATCAGCAGACGCGGCCGGCAGGCCAGGCCAATGGCGATCAGGGCACGCTGGCGCATACCGCCGGAAAACTCATGCGGATACTGCTTGGCACGTTCCTGGGCGTTGGGCAGCCCGGCCGCGGTGAGGACCTCCACCACCTTTTGGTCAACATCCTTGGAGGTGGCCATGCCGTGCACCAGCAGGGTTTCGGCCACCTGGGTTCCGATCCGGGTCACCGGATTGAGGTTGGACATTGGATCCTGCGGCACCAGGCCGATGGACCGGCCGCGGATGGCCCGCATCTTCGCTTCCGGAAGCCCTACGAGTTCCTGCCCGTCGAAGCGGATGCTGCCGGAGGCAACCTTGCCGTTGCCCGGCAGCAGGCCGATCACCGCCATGGCCGTAGTGGATTTTCCGGATCCCGACTCACCCACAATGGCCAGGGTCTCACCGGCCGGAAGGGAGAATCCGGCGTCCCGCACCGCGGCCACGTTGCCGTCCATGGTGCGGAAATTTACCGCGAGGTTGCTCACCTCGAGCAGGGGGGAATCAGTGCTCAAATCAGTCATTTCCCCATCCTGCCCCACTCTGGCCCCATGTGACGCGTGTCTCTGCGCTGTTTACCTGTTTTTAATCATTTAGAATGGAAAATCCACGAAACAGAGGGATGGAGCGTCCCGGAGGAGTATCACCGTGACCCGATCCGGCGCAGCAAAATCCGGCGCAGCAGACCCCGCACCCGGACCGGACCGTCCCTTCCTTTCCCGCCGTTCACTCATCCGCGCCGGCGCGGCAGCCGCAGCATTGATGCTCGCCGGGTGCACCGCTGAAGCCGCCGGAGACAACCCGACCGCCGGACCGTCACCCACCGGCGGGAACGGCCCTCTGGCCCGCTTCACGTTTGCGACGGCGGCCCGCCCGGTAACGCTGGACCCCGCCCTTGCCTCAGATACCGAATCCTTCCGGGTCAGCCGCCAGGTGCTGGAAGGCCTGGTGGGCGTTGATGCCCTGACCTCGGCGCCGGCGCCTCTGCTGGCCACCGGGTGGACCCAGTCAGAGGACCGCAAAACCTACACCTTCGAGTTGCGCCGCGACGTAACGTTCCATGACGGGGAACCCTTCAACGCGGAAGCGGTCCGGCAAAACTTCGAACGCTGGTACAACCTGCCCGAATCAGTGCGGAGCGGCGGTTCCCTGATGTACAAGTCCGTGTTCCGGGGCTACTCGGACACGCCGGCCACCGCCGTTTACAAGAGCTGCGAGGTGGAGGACGAATACACCGTGCGGGTGGAGCTCAACACTCCGATGGAGAGCTTCATCGCAGCGCTTGCCGCGCCCGCCTTCGCCATGTCCTCCCCCAAGGCACTGGCCGGCGCCGGAGCGGACTCCCTGACCCAGGAACGCAACGGCCGCAAGGTCTCGGGCTACGGCGTCCACCCCGTGGGTACCGGCCCCTTCCGGTTCGTCGCCTGGAACGAAGACACCGTGGAACTGGCCGCCTACCCGCAGTACTGGGGTGAAAAGGGACAGATCGGCACGGTGGTCTTCCGGACCATTTCAAGCCCGGAGGGCCGGCTGCGCGCCCTGAAGAAGGGCGAAGTGGACGGCTACGACCTGGTCACCGTCAACGACGTCGGAGACCTGGCACGTAACGGGCAGCAGATTCAGCAGCGGGATCCGTATTCCGTCCTGTATCTGGGTATCAACCAGAACTTCCCCGGCCTGGACAGTGTCCTTATGCGCCAGGCCGTGGCTCATGCCATCGACAAGCCCGCCGTGCTGGACGGGCTGTTCCTCAACGGCACCAAGCCGGCCAACCAGTTCATGCCGGAAAAGCTGGGGCTCACCTCCGACTCGGTCACCGGCTACGGCTATGATCCGGAGAAAGCCCAGGAACTGCTCGAAGAGGCCGGTTACGACGGCCGCGAACTGCCGTTCTACTATCCGCGGCGGGTCACCCGCAGCTATCTGCCCGCACCGGAGAAGGTCTACGCCCGGCTCAGCGCCCAACTCACCGCCGCCGGATTCAACATCCGTCCGGTGCCCGTGGACTGGTCCGAGGGATACCTGGAAAAGGTGCAGGGCAAAGAGGACCGTGCGTTCCATCTGCTGGGACTCGCCGGCAGCTACGAGGGCGGAGACAATTTCCTCGGCACCCTGTTCGGCCGCTACACAGAAGAGTTCTCCTTTAACGATCCCGAGGTCTTTACCGGCATTGAAAAGGCCGCCCGCCTTCCGGAAGGCCAGGACCAGACGGACGCGTACCACGCCGTTTCCGACCGCATTTCCCAGCGTGTTCCGGCCGTGCCGCTGGCCTTCCCGATTTCCGCGCTGGCCCTGTCCCCGCGGGTTTCCTCCTACCCCACCAGCCCGGTCCTGCATGAGGTCTTTAACCGGGTCAGCCTCACGGACCGCTGACCCCGGCTTGGAATAGCAGTTCCCGCCGCCCTCCAAAAGCGGTATTTGTGCTGCGATAATTTTAGGAAGGCACCCGCTCGGGGATACGCTTCTATGGCTAGCGCCCACGCGACTGGAGAAGAAGTTGACTGCTAATAGCCCGGCGGAGAATTCCGCAACGAAAACTGATGTACTGCTGATCGGCGGAGGCATCATGAGCGCTACCCTCGGTGCGTTCCTGAAGCAGCTGGCTCCGGACTGGGACATCTCCCTCTACGAGCGCCTCGATCGCGCGGGGCTGGAAAGCTCCGACCCCTGGAACAATGCGGGAACCGGCCATGCCGCCCTCTGCGAACTGAACTACAGCCCGGCTGCAGCCGACGGCTCCGTGGACCCGGCCAAGGCGGTGGGAATCAACGAGCAGTTCCAGGTCTCCCGCCAGTTCTGGTCGCATCTGGTCTCCGAAGGCCATATTGGCAATGACTTCATCAACCCGCTGCCGCACATGAGCTTTGTCTGGGGCGATGCGCATTCGGAGTACCTGCGCCGCCGGCACGAATCCCTGAGTGCCCAGCCGTTGTTCAAGACCATGGAGTTCTCGGAGGATCCGGCCAAGCTGGCCGAATGGGCTCCGCTCATCATGGAAGGCCGCGACCCCGGACAGCGGGTCGCCGCTTCCCGCGTGACCGGCGGAACCGACGTCGACTTCGGGAACCTGACCCGGCAGCTGACCAACTACATGGGTGCCAACGGCGTGCACCTGAACTTCGGCCACGAGGTCGGCAACGTCACCCGTTCCTCCACCGGCGGCTGGGACGTGAAGGTCAAGGACCGGGCTACCGGGGCTACCAGCACCGTGTCCGCCAAGTTCGTGTTCATCGGCGGCGGCGGCGGAGCCCTGCACCTGCTGCAGGCCTCCGGCATCCCCGAAGGCAAGGGCTTCGGCGGCTTCCCCGTCTCCGGCCAGTTCCTGCGGGCCACTGACGAATCCATCATTTCCCGCCACAATGCCAAGGTCTACGGCCAGGCTTCCGTCGGCGCCCCACCCATGTCCGTGCCGCACCTGGATACCCGGTTCGTCAACGGCAAGCGCTCCCTGCTGTTCGGACCGTACGGCGGCTTCTCCCCGAAGTTCCTGAAGACCGGTTCCCTCCTGGACCTGCCCCTCTCGGTCCGTCCGTCCAACCTGGTGCCCATGCTGGCCGTGGCCAAGGACAACATGAGCCTGGTCAAGTACCTGGTCACCGAGGTCATGAAGACCCGCGAAGGCAAGACCGCTGCCCTGCAGGAATTCATGCCGCAGGCACAGACGGAGGGCTGGGACCTCATCACCGCCGGCCAGCGCGTCCAGGTCATCAAGAAGGACCCGAAGAAGGGTGGTGTGCTGCAGTTCGGTACCGAACTGATCACCGCCGCCGACGGCTCCATCGGCGCCCTGCTGGGTGCTTCACCGGGTGCTTCCACGGCGCCGCCCATCATGATCAATCTGCTCAAGCGGGCCTTCCCCCGGCAGTTTGACGGCTGGGAGCCGAAGATCAAGGAAATGATCCCCGGCTACGGCGTGAAGCTGAATGAAAACGAACGCCTGGCTGAAGAGATTGAAGCCGATACCAGCCGTGTCCTGGGCCTGTCCTAGTCCCGACTGACCCGGCTTACCGTTTTACGCGGCGCAGATCTGCCAGCCCGGCGGGTCTGCGCCGCGAAGCAGTTATATCGCCGGTTTCCGGCGTCTTTCCGTTGCGCACCGCCCTTCCCTAAGGCAGAAACATGGATCGTCTGGCCAAGCTGTCCCTCTCCAACAGGGCGCTCATTGCCCTGATCACGGTGTTTGTAGCCGTCTTCGGGGTGATCTCCATGAGCTCGCTCAAGCAGGAACTGATCCCTTCGCTGGAGTTTCCGCAGATCAGCGTCATCACGGCCCTGCCCGGAGCCTCACCCGAAGTGGTGGACGCCCAGGTCAGTGAACCCCTCGAAGGTGCCCTGACGGCGGTGGAGGGACTCGAATCCTCCTCGGCCACGTCGCGTTCCGGAATTTCGACGATCGCCCTCACCTTTGCCTACGGCACCGACCTGGACCGGGCGCGCGGCCAGGTGGACCGGGCCATCTCCAATGCCCGGCAGCTGCTGCCGGAGGACACCAACCCCCAGTCCCTCGCAGGCAGCATCAGCGACTTTCCTATCGTTTACCTGGCGGTTTCCTCGGACGAGCCGCTGGCAGAACTGAATGCCGATCTGCAGCGACTGACCGTTCCCCGCCTGCAGAAAATCGAAGGCGTGCGCACCGCCGAGGTGACCGGCGGATCAACCCGGCATGTGGCCATCCTCCCCGACCCTGCAGCACTGGCCGCCGCAGGTGCCACGCCGTCGGCCATTGTCGATGCCCTGGAAAACAGCGGCGCCCTGCTCCCGGCAGGCACAGTGGATGAGGAAAGCCGGACGCTCTCCATCCAGGTGGGCGCACCGCTGGACAGCCTGGAGAAGATCTCCGCCCTGCCGATTGAATCCTCCTCCGACGCCGGCACGCCGGTGACCATCGGCGACGTCGCCTCCGTGGATATCACGGAGGACGAAGCCACGTCCATCACGCGCACCAACGGCCAGGCCACCCTGGCTGTCTCCATCACGAAGACCCCGGCCGGGGATACCGTCGGCATCTCACATGAGGTTACGGACCTGCTGCCTTCCCTCCAGGACGAGCTGGGCAACGGTGCAAAATTCACCGTGATCTTTGACCAGGCGCCCTTCATCGAAAAATCCATTTCCGACCTCACCACCGAGGGCCTGCTGGGACTGGGCTTCGCCGTCCTGGTGATCCTGGTCTTCCTGCTCTCGGTCCGTTCCACCCTGGTCACCGCCGTCTCCATTCCGCTGTCCCTGCTGGTGACCTTTATCGGGCTGCTGGCCTTCGGCTACTCCCTGAACATCCTCACCCTCGGCGCGCTGACCATTGCCATCGGCCGGGTGGTGGATGACTCGATTGTCGTCATTGAAAACATCAAGCGGCATCTGGGCTACGGCGAGGACAAACGCACCGCCATCCTCACGGCCGTGCGCGAAGTGGCCGGCGCCGTCACTGCCTCCACCCTCACCACGGTGGCCGTGTTTGCACCCATCGCCTTTGTGGGCGGCCTCGCCGGGGAACTGTTCCGGCCCTTCGCCGTCACCACCTCCCTTGCCCTGCTGGCCTCGCTGCTGGTGTCGCTGACCATTGTGCCGGTGCTGGCGTACTGGTTCCTGAAGTCCTCTCCGCCGGTGGCGGATCCGGAGGCCTACCGTGCCGAAGCCGAGGAGAAGGAAACCCGGAGCCTCCTGCAGCGCGGCTACCTGCCCATCCTGCGCGGCACGCAGCGCCACCCCGTGTACACGGTGGTCGCCGGGCTGATCATCCTTCTGGCCACCGCCGCCATGACACCCCTGCTGCCGACAAACCTGCTAGGCGACACGGGACAGAACACCTTCAGCGTGCGGCAGGAACTCCCGGCAGGGACCTCGCTGGAACGCACGTCCGAAGCCGCCGAACAGGTCGAGGAAGCGTTGTCCGACGTCCCCGGCGTCAAGGACGTCCAGGTCACCATGGGCACCTCCACCTCCGGTCTCGCAGCCTTCACCGCCGGCGGGTCTGCGGTAGCCAACTTCACGGTTATCACTGAGGAAGGCGAGGACCAGGTCGCCCTGCGGGACGCTGTCCGCGCCGCCGTAGAGGACCTCGACGACGCCGGCGATGTCACCCTGGGCAGCACCGGCGGCGGTTTCGGTACATCGAACACCGTGGACATCAATCTCTCCGCCGGGGACCCCGCCGAACTGCAGCCAGCCAGTGACGCCCTGGTGGCAGCCATGTCCGAGCTTCCCGGCGTCGCCCAGGCCAGCAGCAACCTCTCCTCGTCCCAGCCGGTGGTACAGGTGACCATTGACCGGGCCAAGGCCGTGGAAGCCGGGCTGAACGAGCAGCAGATCGCCGGCCTGGTCGCCTCCACCATCAGTCCGCTTCCGGCCGGATCGGTCCGGCTGGGCACCGATGACCTGCCCGTGCTGATCGGTGAGGGCACGCCCATCACGTCCCTGGAACAGCTCAGCAGCATCTCGGTACCGGCCGGCGCCGGCTCCGTGCCGCTGAGCGAGCTGGCCACCGTGGAGGAGGTCTCGGTGCCGACGTCGGTCTCCTCCTCAGGCGGCGAACGCACGGCCATCGTTTCGGTCTCTCCGGAGGGCGACAACCTGGGCGCCACCATCACCGAAGTCCAGGCCAAGCTGGCCGACGTCGACCTGCCGGCCAGTGTCACCGCCGAACTCAGCGGTGCCGCGACCCAGCAGAACGAATCCTTCACCCAGCTGGGACTTGCCCTGCTGGCAGCCATCGCCATTGTGTACGTGATCATGGTGGCCACCTTCAAGTCCCTCCTGCAGCCCCTGATCCTGCTGGTCTCCATTCCGTTTGCGGCCACCGGCGCGATCCTGCTGCTGCTCATCAGCGGCATCCCGCTGGGCCTGCCGTCCCTGGTGGGCATGCTGATGCTGGTGGGCATTGTGGTGACCAACGCCATTGTGCTGATGGACCTGATCAACCAGTACCGCCGTCCGAGGGACAACGAGCCCGGCATGAACGTGGAGGACGCCATTTTCCGCGGCGCCCGCCAGCGTCTGCGTCCCATCCTGATGACGGCGCTGGCCACCGTCTTTGCCCTGACGCCCATGGCGCTCGGCATCACCGGGGAAGGCGGCTTTATCTCCCGGCCGCTGGCAGTGGTGGTGATCGGCGGGCTGATCTCCTCCACGGCCCTGACGCTGATCCTGGTGCCCGTGCTGTACCGCTTGGTGGAAGGGTCCCGGGAAAAGCGGGCGCAGCGCAGGGAGCAGGTCCCTGCCACAGCGGCGGACGCCTAGGCTGCCGGCTGCGGAACCGGCTCCGGGAATGAACCGGGGCCGGTTCCGGTTGGAACATAAGTCTATGCATATGCATATACTTTAAGGACCATTCCACCATCGGAGGCCACCATGCAGATCGGCGTCTTCAGCGTCAGCGACATCACCCGGGATCCCGTCACCGGGCGCATCCCCACCGAGGGCGAGCGGATCAAGGCCGCCGTGGCCATCGCCAAAAAGGTCGAGGAAATCGGCATGGATGTCTATGCCACCGGCGAGCACCACAACCCGCCCTTCTACGCCAGCTCCCCCACCACCCTGCTGGGCTACATTGCCGCGCAGACCGAGCGGATCATCCTCTCCACCACCACCACGCTGATCACCACCAATGACCCGGTGAAGATCGCCGAGGACTTCGCCATGCTCCAGCACGTGGCCGACGGCCGCGTGGACCTGGTCCTGGGCCGCGGCAACACCGCCCCGGTCTACCCATGGTTCGGCAAGGACCCGCAGGACTCGGTGGAACTGACGGTGGAGAACTACAACCTGCTCCGCCAGCTCTGGGACAACGAGACAGTGAACTGGCAGGGGAAGTTCCGCACCCCGCTGCACAACTTCACCTCCACACCCCGCCCGCTCGACGGCGTCGCCCCCTTTGTCTGGCACGGCTCCATCCGTACGCCGCAGGTGGCAGAAATTGCCGCATACTTCGGCGACGGGTTCTTCGCCAACAACATCTTCTGGCCGAAGGAGCACTACATGCAGCTGATCGGGCTCTACCGGGAACGGTACGAGCACTACGGCCACGGCCGGGCCGACCAGGCCGTAGTGGGGCTGGGCGGGCAGTTCTTTATGCGGAAGAACTCCCAGGACGCGGTCAATGAATTCCGCCCCTACTTCGACAACGCCCCGGTGTACGGCCACGGGCCCAGCATGGAGGACTTCACGGCGCAGACCCCGCTGACCGTGGGCAGCCCTCAGGAGGTGCTGGAGAAGACCCTGAGCTTCCAGGAGTACTTCGGCGACTACCAGCGCCAGCTCTTCCTGATTGACCATGCCGGCCTGCCGCTCAAGACCGTGTTGGAGCAGCTGGACCTCTTCGGAGAGTATGTCCTTCCCGAACTGCGGAAGGAATTTGATGCCCGCCGCCCCGCGGACGTGCCGGACGGCCCGACTCATGCTGCCCGGGTAGCCGCACGCGACGCTGCGCGTAACGCCGGGGACGCGGTGCCCGCACCTGCCCCTGCGGTTCAGTAGGCTGGAACCATGGACTCCTCGAACACCGCCACCCCCAAGCAGGCAGCCGAAGCGTGGGAATCCCTTTTCCGCGTACAGGTGGGCGTTATGCGCCGATTGCAGAAGGACGCGGAGTTCAAGGACCTGACCATGCGGGAATACGATGTGCTGTTCAATCTGACCCGCTGCCCGTCCGGCTGGACCCGGCTGAACGAGCTCAATGAGCACCTGTTGATCAGCCAGCCCAGCCTCAGCCGGATGGTGGACCGCCTCGAGGCGCGCGGCCTGGTGCAGCGCCGGCCCGCGGAGCAGGACCAGCGCGGCGTCGAGCTGTCCCTGACGGATGAGGGCCGCGCGCTGCAGAAACGCCTGGGCCGGATCCACGTGCGCGGCATCCATGACCTGCTGACACCGGCGCTGGACCGGGACGAGCTGGCCACGCTGAAGGAACTCACGGACAAGGTGCTGGCCAGCCTCACGGATTAGTCCCGGCGCAGGACGGCCGTCCCGCGCCGACCGCCCTGCCCCGGACTAGACCGTGCTCTCCTGCGCACCCAGCGGCGGATCGGCGAATGCCAGCCGCGGCACCAGCAGCAGCACGGCCGCCGCCACCAGCGCCGTTACCGAGCACACGGTCCACACCGTCAGGTAGCCCTCCAACGGCGCGGCCGTTCCTGCGGTTCCGCCGGCGAGGGCGTCGGCGGCGGTGCTGGCCAGGGCAATGCCGAACACGGCCGAGGCAAAGGACCCGCCAATGGTCTTGGTGGTGTTGGTAAGCCCGGTAGCCATTCCGGTGCGGTTCAGCGGAGCGGCAGCTGCCGCCGCCGATGGAAGCGCCGCCACCAGCGCACCGGAGCCGAGTCCGGCCACCACCATGTTGGCCAGGGCCTGCGGCAGTGTGTCGTGGAAGGGCAGGAACATGGCGTATCCGATGCCGACCAGCAGTGCCGCCCCCACCAGTGTGTTGCGCGGGGTGGTGCGCCGGGCAGCGACCGGAAACAGCAGCGCACCCACCAGCAGGGCCAGCACGTAGCTGCCGATGATGATGGACACCTGGGAGGCTTCCAGCCCCAGCCCGTAGCCGTGCCGTGCCGGGTCGGTGCGGGCAAAGGTGGACATGGGGGCCTGCGCGCCCAGCACCGAGATGCCGAACAGGCCGGCGGTCAGCTGGACTGGCCACATGGACGGGCGGCGCAGCATGGCGAAGTCAATCAGCGGGTCCTTGCGGCCGAGTTCGTAGCGGACAAAGGGAATGAACGCCAGGAGTCCGCCGGCGAGCACGGCCCAGGCCCACCAGGTGCCGGGTCCGTTGATCCGCAGGAACGTCAGCCCCGAGGTCAGGGTGAGCAGTCCGACGGCCAGCAGCACGAATCCCGTCCGGTCCACCGTGCCTCCGTCCAGTGCATCGGATTCCGGCACCCCGAAGTGCACCGCGAAAATGCACAGGGTCACGGCCAGTGCGGGGAAGGACAGCGTCAGCCACAGCATCCCCTCGAGCCGTTCCACCAGCACGCCGCCCAGCAGCGCCCCGCCGATCACGCCCAGCTCCAGGGCTCCCACCAGCAGGCCCGCCGCTTTACGGGTCAGCACGGCCCGGTTCGGGACGTGGCGCAGCCGGCTGAAAATCAGCGCAATTTCCATGGGCAGCCAGACCACATAGAAACCCTGCAGGGACCAGGCCGCGAGGAACGTCCAGAACCCGGGTGCGAAAGCCACGCCCCAGGACGCGGCGGCCGTCAGGACCGTGGAGACGAGCAGGATGCGCTTGTGCCCGTAAATGTCCCCCAGCTTGGCCAGGATGGGCACCGCAAGGGCACTGAGCATCAGCTGCGCGGATTCGAACCAGTTCACGTCGCCGTCGTCGATCCCCAGGTGCCGGGCGATGTCGGTGAGCATGGGCGTGTAGTAGCCCTGCAGGATGCCGCTGGTCAGTTCCACCAACACCAGGAATCCCACCACCGGGCCGAGCATCCGCAGCCCCGCCGCCGGCACGGCCGTCATCAGAGGCCGCCCATCAGGGCGCGGTAGAACAGGATGCCCTCGCCGAAGGTTTCAATGCCCAGTTTTTCGTTGTCGGAGTGAATGCTGGCGCGGTCCGCTGCGCTCATCCGGAACGGGGCAAACCGGTAGACCGCATCGCAGATGGCGGTGAAGCGGCGTGCGTCGGTCCCGCCGAGCATGATGTACGGCACCGGGACGGCATCCGGGAACGTCCCGCGGATGGTCTCTTCCAGCAGCGCGAACTGGGCGTTGGTGGTGGCCGAAACCGGCGAGGGCTCGTTGCCTTCCACCACACGCAGGGACACTTTGGGGTCCCGGATGACAGCACGCAGCCGGGTGAGCGTGGAGGCCACGCTCTCCCCCACGGCTACGCGGATATTGGCGTTGGCGGTGGCGCGGGTGGCCAGGACATTGGAGCCCTTGCTGCCGCGCAGTTGGGTAACCGCCACGGTGGTCCGGGTCATGGCATTGGGTTCCCCGCCGAGCAGTCCGAAAACCCGGGTCAGCGGACGGCGGAGCCGGCGCACGTTCCCCAGCACCAGACGGGGAAGCATCGGGGCGGCAGCGGAAAGCCGTTCCACCATTTCCACGGTCACCTCCGGCAGCGCGGCCGGGAAGGGACGGCGGTCCAACCGGAGGATCGCCCGGGCAAGGCGCGCGGTGGCGCCCATCCGGTTGGGTGTGGAGGCGTGTCCGCCGGCATCCTCAGTGGCCAGTTCGACGTCGAGGATCCCCTTTTCGGCAACGCCCACCACGGCGAGGGGAGCAGAGACGAAGGGAAAGGCACCGGAGGCCACGGCGCCCCCTTCGTCCAGTACCAGCCAGGGCCTGACACCGCGCTCCGCGAGCAGGGCTGCGGCCGCGGCTGCGGTGTCGCCGGCGGTTTCCTCGTTGTTGCCGAAGGAGAAGTAGATGTCCCGTTCCGGGGTGAAGCCTTCCGCCAGCAGCTGTTCGGCAGCCTCGAGGACAGCGGCCAGGGCGCCCTTGTCATCAAGTGCCCCGCGGCCGCAGATGGAGGTGTCGGTGATGGTGCCCGCGAACGGCGGATGCTCCCAGGCAGCCGGGTCCTCCACGGGGACCACGTCATAGTGGGCCATCAGCACCGCGGGTCCGCGGGAGTCACCGGCATCACCTTCCCCCGCACCGCCGCCCGACCAGCGGTAGAGCAGCCCGTACCCGTTGACCCGTTCCAGCTGCAGTTCGGCCGCCACCCTGGGGAAGAGTTCGGGCAGGGTGGCGATAAAGGCGTCAAACTGGTCCGTCTCCACCTCCTCAGGGATACGGGAGGAAACGGTGCGATAGGTCAGGAGCCGGGCCAGTTTCGGAGCAGCGTCCCTGCCGGTCCTCAGTGCCGACGGCGCAGGCGCGGCGGAACCGGCCTGCGGTTCAATGGTGCTGTGCATGGGCCGAGTGTAGCGGCGGTGTGGCGCAGCTCATGATGCGGACGCGAACCTGCGGCTACATTACGACGGCGGACTGCCTGGCCCTCTCCCCGCCTCTGCCCTGCACAGCTGCCACCGCTTCGATGACTGCGCGGGCTGCGTGTCCCATCTCTGCAGCCGTGGTGTGCCGGGAGAGGGTAAAGCGCACGGCCGTCTGCGCGGTTTCCCGGTCCAGTCCCATGGCGGTAAGCACCGGCGACGGCTCATCGGATCCCGCAGCGCAGGCAGAGCCGGAGGAGCACAGCAGTCCGCGGCGCTCCACCTCCAGCAGCACCGCCTCTCCTGCCGTGCCGGGAAAGCAGAAGGATGCATGTCCGGGCAGCCGCCGCACGGCCGGGCCGGTGAGCAGTGCGCCCGGCACTCCGGCGAGTACCTCCCTGATGAAGCGGTCGCGTAGCTGCGCGGTGCGGCGGGCGGCGTCCTCCTGTTCGGCGACGGCGAGCGCCAGTGCAGCGGCGACGGCGACGGCACCGGCGAGGTTTTCCGTTCCCGACCGTTTCCCGCGTTCCTGTCCGCCGCCGTGCAGCAGCGGCTCCAGCGGCAGCGCGCCCCGGACATACAGGAGACCGCAGCCGGCGGGGGCACCGAGTTTATGTCCGGAAATGCTCATGGCGTCAACGCCGAGGTCCTTCACCTGCACCGGCAGCCACCCTGCCGCCTGCACAGCATCGGTGTGAAACGGTACGCCCAGGGACCTGCAGGCACGCGCCACCTCGGTCACGGGCTGTACGGTTCCCACCTCATTGTTGGCGTACATCAGGCTGCACAGGGTGGTGTCCGGTGTCAGTGCCGCAGCGGCGGCCTCCGGGTCCACCCGTCCCGTGCCGTCCACGGGCAGGAGCGTCAGCCGGAACCCGTGGGACCGTTCCAGGTAGCGCAGGGATTCCAGCACGGCGGGGTGTTCCACCTGGCTGGACACCAGATGGCGTCCGCGGGGTGCGGCCAGGGCCAGCCCCTTGACCGCCAGGTTGTCGGCTTCGGTTCCGCCGGAGGTAAAAACGATGTCCCCCGGCCTGCACCCCAGTGCTGCGGCGGCCGTGGTCCGCGCATAGTCCAAGGCCGCGGCCGCGCCGGTACCGCGAAGGTGGCGGCTGGAGGGATTGCCGAACTCCGTGGTCTGCAGGGGTCTGATCAGCTCCAGGATTTCGGAGCGCACCGGCACGGTGGCGGCGGCATCGAGGTAGATCACCGGGCGGCCGCCATGTCCAGGCCAAGGTCCAGCGCCCGGACACTGTGGGTGAGGGCCCCGGCGGAGATCAGGTCCACTCCGGTGGCGGCAATGGCGGCAACGGTGTCGAGCCGGACATTGCCGCTGGCTTCGGTCAATGCGCGGCCGCCGATCATCCCGACGGCGCGGCGCAGCTGCGGGGGCGTGAAGTTATCCAGCAGGACCGTGTCCGCTCCCCCGGCCAGCACCGCCTCGATCTGGTCCAGGCGGTCCACCTCCACCTCGAAATGCACGGTGTGCGGGAGCTGCGAGCGGGCCTGCGCCAGGGCCCGGGACAACTCCTCACCGCTGCCGAGCAGAGCCAGATGGTTGTCCTTGGCCATCACGGCGTCCGAAAGGGAGAACCGGTGGTTGAACCCGCCCCCGCAGCGGACGGCATGGCGTTCCAGGATCCGCAGCCCCGGGGTGGTTTTTCGGGTATCGATGATCCGCGCCGATGTTCCGCGGGTTTCCGCCACGAACGCTGCCGTCACCGTGGCAATTCCACTCAGCCGCTGGATGAGGTTCAGTGCCACCCGTTCGGCACTCAGGATGGCGCGCGACGGGCCGCTGATCTCCGCCAGGACGTCCCCGGCGCCGAACACCTCGCCGTCCTGTATCCGGAGCGTGACACTGGTTTCCGCCGAGGTGAGCCGGAAGGCTGTTTCAAGGACCTGGCGGCCGCAGAACACCCCGGCCTCCCGGGCGGTCAGCTGGGCCGTGCTGTGCGCACCGGCCGGTATCAATGCCGTGCTGGTCAGGTCTCCCCACGGCGCGTCTTCCTCCAGGGCCGCGGCCACGATGCGTTCGACGGCGGCTGGATCCGCGGCAGGGATCGCAATGGTGGTCATACTCGTACGTCCGTTCTGTGCGGTTCGGCGGGGGTATGCGGGCTGTCCGTTCGGTAATGCGCGCCGAGTGAGCCGTACCGCTGCAGCGCAGCACCCACCAGCAGCCGGGCACAGGTCAGCAGGTTGGCGGTTTCCCGCTCCGGCACGGAGCCCCCTGCCGGCGGCAGCCAGGACTGCAGCTGCCGGGCGGCAGCGGCCAGGCCCGTGGCATCGCGCAGCACCCCGGCGGAGGCGGACATCAGCGCCTGCAGTCCGTCCCGCGTAACCGCTTCCTGCCCGCCCTCCTCCGGCACCGCGGAACGCTGGGCCCCTGGACCCAGCGCCGCTGAACGCCGGGGTTCAGGACCCGGCGCCACGGGAAGCCGGCCAGCGGGACCCTGCGCCACGGCCATTCCGTGCCTCACGTCCCCTGACGCCGGCCAGTCCCGGCCGGCCCGGACAGCGGCGGCCGTGCGCGCCCCGAAGACCAGGCCTTCCAGCAGTGAGTTGGAGGCAAGCCGGTTCGCGCCGTGCACGCCGGTGCAGGCGTTCTCCCCCACGGCATAGAGCCCGGGAACCGTGGTGCGCCCGGCAAGGTCCGTACGGATACCGCCCATCCAGTAGTGAGCCGCCGGTACCACCGGAACGGGGTCGTCTTCCCAGGCATAGCCGTGCGCTGCGGTCAGCGCGGTCAGCGCCGGGAAACGCCGGACCAGGTATCCCGGGCCGTGCCGGTGCCGGATGCCGGTGGCATCCAGGAAGACGCTGCGCGCTCCCGTCTCGCGCAGATGGACCGCAATACCGCGGGCCACCACGTCCCGGCCGGAAAGCTCGGAAGCGGTGACGGGGTCGAAGCGGAAGCCGGTGACCGTACCGGAGCCCGCGACAGAGCCGGGGCCGGCGAGGAACCGGTTTCCGGCAGCGTCCCGAAGCACCGCTCCCTCGCCGCGCACCGCCTCGGACACCAGCGGATGGCCGGGGACGTCCAACGCGGTGGGATGGAATTGGAAGAACTCCAGATCCGCCAGTGCTGCGCCCGCGCGGGCGGCGAGCGCCACGCCGTCGCCGGTAGCCGAGGCGGGATTGGTGGTCTGTGCGTAGAGCTCCCCCGCGCCGCCGGTGGCCAGCACCAGAGCCGTGGCCGGCAGAATGCCGGTCCGGCCGGCGGAATCCAGCACCTGAAGCCCGGCAACCCGGCCGTGTGCCAGCACGATCTCCGCGGCAAAGGTATGTTCGCGGATGCTGATCTTCGGCTCGGCACGCACGGCATCCGTCAGCGCCGAGGCGATCCCGGCCCCGGTGGCGTCCCCGTTCACATGCAGAACCCGCCGGGCACTGTGCCCTCCCTCCAGTCCGGGGTCGGGATCAAAGACCACCCCGAGCCGGACCAGTTCGGCAATGTGTCCGGCCGCCTCGGTGCACAGCGCGGCCACGGCGTCCGGATTGTTCGCCCCGGCACCGGCATCCAGGGTGTCCCGGATATGCAGGCGGATCGAATCCGGGCCGCGCAGCACCGCTGCAATCCCGCCCTGTGCATGAGGGGTGGCGCCGCTGAGCAGCCCGCCCTTGGTCACCAGGCAGACATCCAGTCCGGCGCGCGCGGCACACAGTGCGGTGTAGAGCCCGGCCACACCGCTGCCCACCACCGCCAGGGGGAGGGTCATGGACGGACCGCCAGCATCCGCTCCAGGGCGATGCGGGCGGGGACGGCGACGTCGTCCGGCACAGTGATGCGGTTATGCAGCTCGCCGCGGACCAGGCCCTCCAGCACCCAGGCCAGGTACCCGGGATGGATCCTGTACATGGTGGAGCAGGGGCAGATCACCGGGTCAAGGCAAAAGATGGTGTGCTCGGGATGGGCGGCGGCGAGCCGGCGGACCATGTTGATCTCCGTGCCCACGGCAAAGGTGCTTCCCGGTGCGGCGGCTTCGATGGCCTTGCGGATGTAGTCAGTGGAACCGGACTCGTCCGCTGCGTCCACCACGGGCATGGGGCATTCCGGATGCACGATCACCCGCACCCCGGGGAACTCCCGGCGTGCCGCGGCAATCTGGTCCGTGGTGAAGCGCTTGTGCACCGAGCAGAAGCCGTTCCAGAGCAGGACCCTTGAGTTCCTCAGTTGTTCTTCCGTGTTCCCGCCCAGCGGCAGGCGGGGATTCCACATGGGCATGGCCTCGAGCGGGATGCCCATGGCCTTGGCGGTATTGCGGCCCAGATGCTGGTCCGGGAAAAACAGCACCCGCTGCCCGCGCTCGAAGGCCCAGGCCAAAACAGCCGCAGCGTTGGAGGAGGTGCAGACGATGCCGCCGTTCCGGCCGCAGAATGCCTTCAGGGCCGCCGAGGAGTTCATGTACGTCACCGGAATGACGGGGGCTGTTCCCGCGGTTTCCTGCCCGCTGAAGACGGCTTCCAGCTGCTCCCAGCATTCTTCCACCGAGTCGATGTCCGCCATGTCCGCCATGGAGCAGCCCGCCGCCAGGTTGGGCAAGAGCACTGCCTGCTCCGGACCGGAGAGCAGGTCCGCGGTTTCGGCCATAAAGTGCACGCCGCAGAACACGATGGCTTCGGCGTCGGGGCGGGACGCGGCAGCTTGGGCGAGCTGGAAGGAATCGCCCACGAAATCCGCGTGGCGTACCACTTCATCACGCTGGTAGAAGTGCCCCAGGACCACCACGCGGTCCCCCAGCACGGCTTTGGCCGCAGAGATCCGGTCCTCCAGTTCCTGATCCGTTGCCTCAAGGTATTCCGGGGGCAGCGCACCCTGGCGCGGTGTTGCCGCCGGAGCCGGATCAGCCGCTGAGGCCCCCGGACCGTAGTGAGGGAGGGCGGCGCCGTCGAACGCCCATGGCGGCGAAGCCAGCCCGGGCCCGCACGTTGAGGACGCAGCGGCCGCCTCGTTGCGGCTGATCAGCCGGATGGCCGTTGCCACGCTGGCGCCGGGGAGTTCTGTGTCCATGCTCATTCGGTGCTCCGTTGCGGTGTTGAGGGAACCGGGCCGGGCGCCGTCTCCGGGTCCGGGGTGTAGCGGTAGAGACGCGGCGGGCGGTGCCTGCCGCCGGCGAGGTAGTGCTCGGTCGCGGAGATCTGCGGGGTTGCCCGCAGCTGGCGGCGGAAATTCGCCGGGTCGAGTTCGCGCCCCAGAACCGCCTCGTAGACTTCCCGCAGCTGCGCCAGGGTGAACAGTTCCCCCAGGAACGCGTAGGCCGCCTGGCCGTACTCGGTTTTGTTGCGCAGCCGCCACAGGGCATATTCCACGATGGTGTTGTGGTCAAAGGCCAGCTCGCCAACGGCATCGGCACGGAACCAGCGCACGTTGTCGCTTTCCCGGGCGAGGGCGGCCTCGTCCGGCTGGACCAGCGCCCAGTACACAATCGAGACAACCCGGGGCGACGGTGAGCGCTCCGGACCTCCGAAGGCATAAAGCTGCTCCAGGTAGCGGGGTGTAAGTCCGGTGGTCTCGGCCAGGTTCCGGGCCGCGGCGTCCTGCAGGGATTCACGGGCGGCCAGCGGCCCGCCCGGAAGTGCCCACCGGCCCTTGTAGGGTTCCCGGATCCGCCGGACGAGCGGAAGCCAGAGCTCCGAACGCCCGGTGTCCCGGTCCCGGCGCAGGGCGAAAATGACGGTGGAGATAGCCAGGGAGGGCGGTGCCAGTTCACGTTCGGACACGTTGGCGTAGGGGGAATACACGGCTCCCCTTTCCGGGGCATTAGTAAAAGTCAGAATGACTGTAACTCATGCGAGCCGAAAGATGGCTTTCATCACAGTGCAGCATTCGGGTGCCGCGACACCCCGGCGTGCCCGGGAGGGTTGGCCCGGGCCGTGTGCCCCGGCAGGTGATTCCGGATTCTGCAGCAACCTCAGGGCGGGGGCAGCAGCCTCAGGGGCGGGCATCAACCTCAGGACTCAGGTACGGCCGCCGCGTTCAGCAGCGGCAGCATCCGGCCCTCAAAATGCGTGTTGAGCACAATCACCGAGGACGTGCGCAGCACGGTATTCGTGGCCACGATCGCGTCTATGACCCGCTGCAGGTCCGAGTTGGACCGTGCCGCCACCCGTGCCAGAAGATCACTTTCTCCGGATACGGTATGCACTTCCTGGATCTCGGGAATCCGGGACAGCGCCTGGACCACCGCATCATGGCCGGTATCCTGCCGGATGGTCAGGGAACAGTACGCCACCACGTCATATCCGAGCGCTTCGGCATCGATCCGCGGGCCCCAGCCGGCAATCACACCGGTTTGCTGCATTCTGTCCAGCCGGGCCTGCACGGTGGCACGGGCCACCTCCAGCCGGCGGGATGCCTCAAGCACCGACATCCGGGGGTTGTCGGTAAAGAGCGTGACAATGCGGGCGTCCAGCGCGTCGGTGGGCATGGGGTCCTTTGCTAGGAAAAGTGTGCAGCCGGGTAGAACGTACGTCAGTGTACAAATTGTAAAGCCAGCGCGGGTCACAACCGGACATGGGTGGACACAAACCGGTCCTAAGATGGAATCCGGTGTACATTCCCGCCAGCCCCCTGTTGCCGGTTCAGCAGATGCACCCGGCAGCCGCCCCAACGTTCTAAGGCCTTTACCTTTTATGCCTGGTTCCACCCTTCCGTCCCGCACCGATACGCCTGCTTCGGCCGCGAAGCCGTCCGGGACACGGAAAATGCAGCCGCGGCACCTGGTGCTGATGAGCCTGGGCAGCGCCATCGGCACGGGACTCTTCGTCGGCTCTGGAGCGGGCATCGCCGCAGCAGGACCGGCCGTGCTGATTTCCTTCCTCGTTGCCGGAACCATGGTGATCCTGGTGATGCGCATGATGGGCGAGATGGCTGCCGCCGATCCCAGCAGCGGAGCATTTTCCGTCTATGCGGAAAAGGCCCTCGGCCGCACCGCCGGGACAACGGTCGGCTGGCTCTGGTGGATCCAGATAGTAATTGTCATTGCGGCAGAGGCCACGGCAGCCGCCGCGATTGTCACATCCCTGATTCCCGGCGTCGAGCAATGGGTTCTCGCGCTGGCCTTCATTGTCATTTTCACCGCCGTCAATCTGGCCGGGGCCGCCAGCCTGGGCGAGTTCGAGTACTGGTTTGCCATCCTCAAGGTGGCGGCGATCATCATCTTCCTGGCGGTGGGAGCTGCCTTCATTGCCGGCTGGCTTCCCGGCGTCGACTCCCCCGGGGTGGACAACCTCTTCAACAACGGCGGATTCATGCCCAACGGCATTACGGGGGTGGCCGCAGGCCTGTTGCTCGTGGTGTTTGCGTTCGGGGGTACCGAAATCGTCACCATCGCAGCCGCGGACACCGAGGAACCGTCCAAATCCATCGCGGGAGCCATCACCTCGGTGATCTGGCGGATTCTGGTCTTCTACATCGGTTCGGTCCTGGTGATGGTCACCGTGCTGCCCTGGGACAACGAAGCCCTGAACACCGGCCCCTTTGTGGCCGTACTGCATGCTGCCCAGGTGCCGGGAGCTGACACCGTGATGTCCGTGGTGATTGTCATTGCCCTGCTCTCGGCCATGAATGCGAACCTCTACGGCGCCTCACGGATGATCTACTCTCTCGGTGACCGCGGGCGCGCACCGGCCGCCCTGGCGAAGCTGGGCAGCAGCGGAGTACCCCGCCGTGCCGTCCTGGCCTCGGTTGCCTTCGGGTTCATGGCCGTGGTGCTGAACTACCTCTACCCGGACACCGTACTGATGATCCTGCTGAACCTGGTGGGCTCCACCTGCCTGGTGGTGTGGGGGATTTCAATCGTTTCGCAGATCATCCTGCGCCGCCGGGCCGATGCCGCCGGAGTGGAACTGAGCTTCAAGATGTGGGCTTTCCCCTGGCTCTCCTACTTTGCCCTGGCACTGCTGGCCGGCATTGTGGTGCTCGGCTTCTTTGACCCGGCCGTCCGTGTGCAGCTGGTGGCCACCGCCGGACTGACCGGCGCCCTTGTCCTTCTGGCCTGGCTGTTCGACCGCCGGGCCGCCCGCCGGACCAGCGACCCGTCCCGGACGGCGGGCCCGGCAGACTAGGCCGGCCCGCCGCCGAAACGCCGGGGCATGCTCCCTACCGGGTCTTGCGCCGCTTCGGCAGGAACTCTGCCTCAACCGCACTCTTCGCCCGCTTCTCGGCGCGCTTTTCCTTCAGTGCCTTGCCGTGCTTTTTCGAACTCGATCCCTGCGGAGATTTACCTGACATGTCCGGCTCCTGACTCAAGGGGATGGATGTTTGGAAACCATACGCGGATACCGGCCGGATTCCAGCCCCTTCCCGAAATCGAATAACGGCACCCCGCAATCCCATGTGCGAGCAGATTGTCTAGGCAAAGGCCGGAGGCAATGGAACGTTTGTACAGAATGTTCAGCCAATTCCGGGCGAATTGCCCAGCGTGATGCAAGCCACTAGATTGCCCGTATGGACAACTCTCTGGACCCGGCGCCGCTGACGCCGGAGGAACTGCGCAGGCTGTACCGCCTGGTCACCGCCGCACGTCAACTGGATCTCGCCGCCGTGGCCTGGCAGCGTCAGGGGATCATTCCCGGCTATGCACCCGCCCTGGGCCAGGAAGCCGCCCAGGTGGGCAGCGCCTTCGCCATGGACCCGAAACGCGACTTCGTGTTCCCCACCTACCGGGAAATGGGCGCGGCACTGGCCCTGGGCGTGGACATGACGGAGTACATGTCCACCCACAAGGCCAGCTGGCACGGCGGGCTCTACGATCCGGTGCGCACCGGATTTGCCCCGATCCAGGCCGTGGTCGGCGGCTCGGTGCTGCACGCCGTGGGGTGGGCCCACGGCCAGACCCTGGCCGGCGGGACGGGCGGCGTGGCACTGACCTATTTCGGGGACGGTGCCAGTTCGCAGGGCGATGTCCATGAGGCCATGAACTTTGCCGGCGTGCTGAAGGCCCCGGTGATCTTCTTCGTCCAGAACAACGGCTGGGCCATTTCGCTCCCCACCGAGGCGCAGGTGGCCGGAGGCACCGTTGCTGCCCGCGCTGCCGGGTATGGCATGCGTGCCATCACCGTGGACGGCAACGACGCCCCCGCCGTCGTACAGGCCACCCGCGAGGCGGCGGCGCATGCCCGCGCGGGACTCGGTCCGGTGCTGATCGAAGCCATGACCTACCGCCGCGGCCCGCACTCCACCAGTGACGACCCCGGACGCTACCGCAGCCTGGATGAGGAACGCCGCGATGCCGGCTCCGATCCCGTCCAGCTGCTGGCGGACCGGCTGCTGGCCGACGGCGTGGCGGACCGCGGATTCCTTGACGCCGCCCTGCAGGACGCCCGGGACAACGCGGACCGGATCCGCGAGGGCGTCTCCGCACTGGAGCCGCGTCCGGGGCGGGAGATGTTCGATTACGTCTATGCCGAACCCACCGAAGCACTCAAGGCCCAGGCACGTGCCTGGCGGGAGGAATCCGAACATGTCTGAGCAGCTCACCGAGGCAACGGCCTCCTCCGACCTGGCGGAAGCGGCCCGCAACACCGAAGACACCGCCGCCACCCGCCAGTCTGCGGACACGCTGCCGGCTCCTTCCGGCACCGGCGAGGTGCAGCAGCTTTCCATGCAGCAGGCGCTCAACCGTGCCCTGGCCGAGATCCTGGCCGAAGATCCCAAGACACTGGTCCTGGGTGAAGACGTGGGCCGGCTGGGCGGGGTCTTCCGCATCACTGACGGGCTGCAGCAGCGTTTCGGCGCCGACCGGGTGATGGACACCCCGCTGGCCGAATCCGGCATCCTGGGCATGTCCGTGGGTTTGGCCATGGCCGGTTTCCGCCCGATTCCCGAAGTACAGTTCGACGGTTTCGCCTATCCGGCGATCAACCAGATCATCACGCAGCTGGCCCGGATGAACTACCGCAGCCGCGGCACCCTGCCCATGCCGGTCACACTGCGGGTACCCAGCTTCGGCGGCATCCGCGCCCCCGAGCACCACGGTGAGTCACTGGAAGCCCTCTTCGCCCATGTTCCGGGGCTGAAGGTCGTCTCCCCGTCGAGCCCGCACGAGGCGTACCACCTGCTGAAGCATTCCGTGGCCGTTCCGGACCCGGTCATCTTCATGGAACCGAAGTCCCGGTACTGGCAGAAGGGCGATGTAGCGCTGGACGACGCCGGCCCGGTGGAAGGCGCCAAGGTGGTCCGCTCCGGCAAGCACGTCACTCTGGTGGCGTGGGGCGCCATGGTGGCCCGCTGCCTGCAGGTGGCCGAGCTGGCCGCCGAGGACGGCATTGAGGTGGAGGTTCTGGACCTGCGCTGGCTGAAGCCGATCGACGCCGCCGCGATGGCCGAGTCGGTCGGCCGGACCCGGCGCGCCGTCGTCGTCCACGAGGCGCCGCTTACCTCCGGTCTGGGCGCCGAGGTGGCCGCCCTGATCACCGAACACTGCTTCGACACCCTGCGCGCCCCGGTTGGGCGGGTCACCGGGTTCGACGTACCGTATCCGTCAGGAGACCTTGAAGACGAATACATCCCGAACATCGACCGCATCCTGTTCGGGATCCAGCGAGTATTGGAGTACCGGCGTGGCTGAAATTTCCTTCCCCCTTCCCGACCTTGGTGAAGGCCTGATCGAGGCCACCGTGCTGGAGTGGCTGGTAGCCGAAGGCGACCAGGTGGAGCGCAACCAGCCGCTGGTCGAGGTGGAAACCACCAAGTCTGCCGTGGAGCTGCCGTCCCCGCAGGCCGGAAAGGTCGCTCGCATCTACGGTGACTCCGGGGAGAAGATCAACGTGGGCGAGCCGTTGATTGTCTTCGAGGTTCCGGAGAACACCGCCGGGATTGTGGGCACCGTGCCGCAGGAGGCCCCGGCCAGGCGCCGGGTCCGGCTGACCGCTGTGCCGGACGAGGACTAGCCGGTGTCCGGTTACGGTTCACTGGTGGAAGGCACCGATCCGCGGCTGGAGGTCCGGATCTTTGCGGGCGACGCCGGCGCGGGGGCAGGCGCCCGGCGTCCGGTCCTGCTGCTGCATGGATTTGCCTCCGATTCGCAGCTGAACTGGCACAATTCCGGCTGGGTCAATGCCTTGGTTACGGCCGGCCGGCAGGTTATTACGGTGGATCTGCCCGGCCACGGTGCCAGTGCCGCACCGGCGGACCTGGATGCCTACCGGCCCAGCCGCATCCGGGCGGACCTGCTGCAGGTGGTTCAGGACGCCGGCGTACGGCCACTGGCCGACGGCGACCCGGCCAGCGGCCTGGACGTGGTGGGTTATTCCCTGGGCTCCCGGCTGGCCTGGGAGTTCGGGGCGACGCAGCCGGAACTGGTGCACCGGATGGTGCTGGGCGGACCCGGCAGCGGTGACCCGCTGGCGGAGTTCGACCTCGACGCCGCCCGGGAGGCTGCCGCAGGCGGGGCACCGGTGGCGGACCCGCGTACCGCCGAACTGCTCCGGATGGCGCAGCTCGTGCCGCAGAACAACCTGGCCGCGCTCTTCCGGATGGTCGAGGCCATCAAGGAGGAGCCCTTCTCCCCGGCGGCCGCTGTGCCCGGAATGCCGCTGCTGCTCGTGGCCGGTGAGCGGGACGACCTTGCTGCCACGGCGCCCGAGCTGGCTGCATTGAGCGGGCAGGCGCAGATACTCACGCTCCCCGCCCGAACGCACGCCAATGCCGTCACGTCACGGGCCTTCAAGACCGCCGCCCTTGACTTCCTGCAGGGATAAGTGGGCAAAAAGTTACGAGTTGGTCACGTCGAGGGCAATCTGCACCGGGATGATGCCGCGCCGCGCTAGGATGGAGAGGCTGGTGGACTAGGTTGGTTTTAATCAGCCTACTGATTGTTTTCGGCTGATTCCCGGCCACACCGGCCTTCATCTTTTGACCCCCGTAGGGAGGACACCCGTGGATGTACTCCTTGGGCACCGATACCGCACCACTGAACTCATAGGTTCCGGCGGTGCAGCTTCGGTGTACCGGGCCATCGACGAGAATCTTGGCCGCGAAGTGGCCGTCAAGCTTTTCAGCCCCGGCATCCACGAGGATGACGAAGCCCGCCGCCAGCAGACTGAAATGCAGCTGCTGGCCACGCTGAACCACCCCGGCCTGGTCACGCTGCACGATGCAGGCGTAACCGTGGACGGCGAAGGCCGAACCTCGAGTTTCCTGGTGATGGAATTGGTGGACGGGCCTGACCTGCGCGGCAAGCTCAAGGACGGCCCGCTCTCTTCCCCCGCCACCGCCGCGCTGGGGGCAGACCTGGCCGATGCGCTGAACTACGTCCACAGCAACGGCGTCATCCACCGCGATGTGAAGCCTGCCAACATCCTGCTTTTTCCGCAGGGAGAACAGGACACCCGCCTGTACCCGCGGCTGACCGACTTCGGCATTGCCCGGATGGTGGAGGCAACGGTTGCCACCGCCCACGGTGCCACCATCGGCACGGCGAACTACCTGAGCCCGGAACAGGCCCAGGGAGCCGCAGTGGATCCGCGCACCGATATTTACTCACTGGGCCTGGTACTGCTGGAATGCCTGACCGGAGAAAAGGCCTTCCCCGGTCCGATCGTGGAAGCCGCTGTTGCCCGTCTGCTGCGGGACCCTGAGATCCCGGAGTGGGTAGGCCCGGACTGGACGGAAATCCTGCGGGCCATGACCGCCCGCCTGGTGGATGCCCGCCCCGAAGCCCACGAGGTGGCCATGGCGCTGCGCACCCTCGCTGCCGAGTGCACCGTCCTGGACGCACCCGAGTCGGGGGTTGAAACTGCTGATACGTCGGCCGTCCGCGAACCCGTCACCGGTGACTCCACGGGCGGCATCACCACGGGGAATATCTACATTCCCGCCCCACCGCTGCACTCCCCCAGCCTGGGCTAGGAAGCACTCCACCTGCCCGGGACAGCAAAACACCCGGGACAGCAAAAAACGGGACCCGCGGTAATCCGCGGGTCCCGTTTCAGTTCTTCGCTGCGCCCGGAGTGCCGGACGCCTTACTTGCCGTCGCCGGCCGCTTCGTCCTCTTCAGGTTCAAAGTTCGAGGCTTCCGCGGTGCTCGCAGCCGCAATACCGTCATCGCTCTGCGGGATGGTTCCATCGGGGCCCTGCGAACCGGTCTCCTTCGGATCCTGGCCGGCTTCCTTCTCTCCCATGGTGTCTCCTTAGTGGTACTGATAACTGCGGCGGATAGTTCATGCTTCACTGCCCGACCTATCCTTCGATACTAGGCCAACTGTGGCGGGGCTGACACCTGTCCGGGCTGCCGCCCGGGTTCAGGCGTTGCGCCGCAGGGCGGCTGCGCGCACCGCCACCAGGCCCAGGAGCAGCAGCGCTCCGGCGGCAGCGGCCGGAACGATGAACGCGTGCTGGTAGCCGCCGGAATCCGCCAGGCGCCCTGCGACGGACGAGCCCAGTGCCGTGCCCGTCACCACCCCACTGGCGAGCAGCGTCATCACGGTGCCCATCAGCTCCCTCGGTGCCACAATGGCGCCGATACCGAAGATGCTGACCATGGTCGGCCCCACGGGAATGCCCAGCACAAACAGGACCACCAGCATGGTGGCAATATCAGCGGGCAGGAACAGCAATAGGGCAAGGCCCGTCATTGCCCCGGCACAGAGCAGCCAGCGGAACGCCGAACCGAAACGTTCCGGCCAGAAGGCCACGGAGAGCGCCGCTGCGGCCGAGCTCAGGCCCATGACTGCATAGAGCAGGCCCGCCGAGGAGGCGATGCCGAAGCTGCCGGCAAAGGCGGTCAGGCTGGTCTGCGTGGAGCCGAAGAACGTACCCATGGCAACCATGCCCAGCACGGGCAGCATGATGAGCAGCCACTGCGGACGGGCACGGTCCGGGGTCCGGACCTGCTGCTTCGCTCCGCGGCCCGCCTTTCGGAACCGGGCGCCCGGGCGACGGGAGGACGGAACCACGTATTCCACCGTGGGGTGGACGGCGAAGGCCGCCACCATGGTGGCGGTGAGCACTGCGGCCAGGGCCAGCGGGAGCCACGGGGCGACGGCGGCGGCCAGCAGGCCCACGAGCGCCGGTCCCAGCACGAAGGTGAGCTCATCCGCCGTGCCTTCATAGGACAGGGCCGTGTCCATTTCACGTCCCCGGGGACGCCGGGCGGTCATAGCCATCCAGCGCACCCTGGCCATGGGCCCGACCTGCGGGCAGGAAGCACCCATGGCGAAGGCGGCAATAAGCATCCAGGCCGGAGAGCCTGCAGGGTCCAGCAGTGCCGCCGTCAGCAGGAACAGTCCAATGGCCACTGGATTCAGGACGGCGGTGGAGAGCAGGACCGGACGCTGACCCACTCTGTCAGCCAGGTAGCCAAGCAGCGGTGCGCCCACTGCCGAGCCGATTCCCACCCCGCCCGCGGCGAACCCGCCCAGGGCGTAGGACCCGGATACTTCGGTGATCAGGGTGAGTGCTCCGACGGTCAGCATGGCCAGCGGCAGCCGTGCAAGGAAGGCAACGGGGAAAAAGGACCTACCCGCCAGGTCAAAAATGGCCCGGTAACGGCCGGCGGGAGGTGTTCCCGCGGCGTCGCCGGCGGGCGTGGAAGGAGTTGGGGAGGGCGTGTTGGGAGTCATGGTGCGGTATCCGGATACGTTGAACCGCGCACCGTCCCCCCTCCCGGTACGCCCGACCCTTGCTACGCGCTAATTTTACCCACGCTCCGCTGCCATGCCTAACTGCCGCTGCCGCATGGGCAGAGACGGTGCAGCCCGGCCGACCCTGCCTGCCGGCGGCACCGCGGTCCGGCTCAGCGCAGCGGCCGTGGTCCGGGCTCTGCCTGCTCGCAGCGCGCGGTCCGGTTCAGCGCAGCACCACTTCACCCAGGCTGTAACGGATGGTGGAGCCGTTCCGTCCCTTCAGGATCTGCAGCTGGGCCGGTATGCGCTGCTTCATTTCGCCCACATGGCTGACCAGTCCAACCACCCGGCCGCCGTCCCGCAACCCCTCCAGCGCATCCATGACCTGTTCCAGGGACTGATCATCCAGGCTGCCGAAGCCCTCGTCCACGAACAGGGTCTCGATGTTCACTCCACCGGCCTCCTGCTGCACCACGTCTGCCAGTCCGAGTGCCAGTGCCAGGGAGGCCATAAAACTCTCGCCACCGGAGAGCGTGGAGGTGTCCCGCCGCTGGCCGGTCCACTCGTCAGTGACGTGCAGCCCAAGTCCCGCCTTGCGGTTGCCGGATTTGGAGTCGCTGTGCACGAGCGCGTAGCGGCCGCCCGTCATGGCCGCGAGCCGTTCCGTGGCAGCTGCGGCAACCTGTTCCAACCGGGCAGCCAGGACGTAGGTGCTCAGTGTCATCTTGTATGTGTTTTCGCCCGCACCGCGGACTGTGTCCGTGACCGACTGCAGCAGGTCGCGGCGGGCACGCAGCGGTGCGGTCTCCTCCAGTGCGGCTGCGAGCTCCGCTGAGTATTCCGAGAGCCGAACCGCCGAGCCTTCCAGCAGGCGCACCAGCAGGGCTGCGTCTTCCTGTTCCTTCCGTGCGCTTGTGGCCTGCTCCGCCGCCTCGGCAATGTCCTCCTCATCAGGAACCGCTTCAGTGTCCGGGCCCTCCTCTGCAGCTGCCTCCTGCCCTTCACGCCGCACCAGCAGCCGGCGGCCGGTTTCCTCCCATTCCTGCACGGTGCGTTCATAAACGTCCCTGGTGGCACCGTCCAGCAGTGCGGAGCGGACGTCGGCGGCGGAGGCAAAGCCGGTGCCGGCAAGTGCCGTTTCCAGTTCGAGAAGCAACCGTTCCAGCTCCTCCCCTGCCGCGTCCGCGGCAGCGCCTGCCTCGCGGGCAGCAGCGGCCAGCCGGCGGAACTCCGTCAGCGCCTGTACGCGCTCGCCCGCTCCGGCGAAACCATGCAGCGCCGCACCGACCCTCGCCTCGAGGCCCGCCGCCTGTTCGCGGGCCGATTCAGCGCGGGAGTCCGCCTGTGCGGCCTCGATCAGTGCCTGGGAACGGTCCGCTTCCGTGGCGGTCAGTTCCCCACCGATGGCCTCGAGCCTGTTCCGGGTATCCAGCAGTACCCCGGCAGCGTTGCGCGCCCGTTCCAGTTCTTCCCGGGCCGCTGTCAGCTGCTCCTCGGCCTGCCCGGCATCGCCGTCGCCGCCGCGGGCACGAAGCCCCGCCGCCTCTTCGGCGGCAGCAGCCGCTTGCCGCCGGGCGGTTTCAAACGCCTCTTCCGCCCGGGCGGCCTCCGCCTTGGCGGCCTGTTCTGCTTCGCGGGTAACTGCCGCCTCGCCGTCTCCGAGTGTGGCCGGCTGCGGATGTTCGACACCGCCGCACACTGGACACGGTGCATTGTCCACCAGCCCGGCGGCCAGCTCCGCTGCGGCCTGGTCCAGCCTGGCCTGCAGCAGATCCTGCCAGGCCTCCCGGAGGTCCTGGTATTCCTGCCGTGCCTCGGCGGCGGCGGTATTCGCCGTTTCGGCACGCGCCTGGGCAGCCGCGTAGGCCGCGATGGCCGCCGTCAGTTCCTCGGCACGTGCAACGTCGCTGCCGGCACGGTCCTGATCCGCCGCCAACCGCTCCAGCTCGGCCGCGGTGCCGGCCAGAGCGGTTTCTTCGACCCGCAGGGATTCCTGCGTGGCGGCGGCGGTTTCCGCCCGTTCGCGCAGCCCGGCGGCCGCGGCTTCTTCATCCCGGGCGAGCAGTCGAAGCTCCCCGATCCGCCGCTCATCCTCCAATGCCGCTGTGGCCGCAGCGAGATCCGCGCCGAGGAGTGCTTCCAGCCCTTCCGGCAGTCCGGGGCCGGAAATGTATTCTTCCGCCAAGGGGTGTTCCGCCAGTTCCGCCATTGCACCGGCAGCGGCTGTTCGGCGCGTCTCGGTGCGCTGTGCGGCTGCGTCAGCGGCCCGAACCGGGCCCTCCACGGCAGCTGCCGCGGCATGCACCTGCAATGCCGCCCGCAGCGGTGCGATCTCCGCCTCGGTCCGGCGATGCTCGCTTTCATCCCGGATCAGCTGCTGCAGGGAGAGCCCCCGGGCGCGGCGGTGTTCCAGCTCGTGCAGGTGCCTTTCAGCGCGGTCACGTTCGGTGCCCAGTTCGTCGAGTTCTTTCCGGGCAGCGGCCGCGCGGGAGTCCAGCTCGGCCCGGAACACGGCGATTTCCTCTTCGGGGCGTTCCACCGCGGGAGTGTCCCCGGAGCCCGCTGTGAGTCCCCCGCCGGGCCCCTCCGCATCCTGTTCCGTGCGGTAGCGCCGGATTTCATCGTCTGCCCGGCGCAGGACGTGTTCGGACCGTGCCTGCGCTGCCTCGAACCGTTCGGTGGCTTCGGTGAGCTCGACCTTAAGCCTCCGCTCAATGTCTTCAAAGCGCGAGGTGCCGAAGAGCTGCTGCAGCAGCTGTTCGCGGGATGCGGCGTCTGCGCGCAGGAACGCGGCAAAATCGCCCTGCGGAAGCATGACCACCCGGGTGAACTGCTCCCGGTTCATGCCCAGGAGTTCCGTGATTTCCGCCGACGCTTCGTCATTGCGCGAGGACTTCTCCACCCAGGCGCCGTCGACGTACTCGCGCAGCAGGGTCTTGGCCTGTTCGGTCACTGTGCTTCGGCCGCCGGCGCGTTTTGCCGGCCGCTCCCACTGCGGGCTGCGGACCACTTCGAACCGCCGGGTCCCGGAGCTGAACCCGCACACGATTTCAGGGGCCGTCTGCGGGTCCGCATGGTCGCTGCGCAGCCTGCGTGCCTGCTGCCGAGCACCCGGCACCGCGCCGTAGAGGGCAAAACAGATGGCGTCGAGCACGCTGGTTTTCCCGGCGCCTGTGGGACCGTTCAGCAGGAACAGCCCGTGCTCCCCCATCTGGTCGAAGTCGATGACCTGCCGGTCCGCGAACGGGCCAAAGGCCTGTATTTCCAGGCGGTGGATCCTCATTTGGCTGCCTCGGCTTCCCGCACCTTGTCGAGGACTTCAATGAAGAGGTCCTTTTCTCCCTGAGCGGCACTGCGGGACCGAACGTGTTCCAGGAAACCGCAGCAGATGTCCAGGTCATCGGCTGCGCCCGCCAAACGCTGGCTGTAGGTGCGGGCCGGTCCGGCGGCACCGCCTTCGGGTTCAAAGGCCAGCACGAGGGTATCCGGGAAGCGTGTGCGCACCTGTTCCATGGCCTTCGCGGGCCGCTCCCGGTCCGTCAGGATGACCTGGCAGTAGGCCGTTTCGGCCTCAATGTGGGCGGGGTCTGCAAGGAGATCGGCCAGCCGCCCGCGCAGCACGGCCAGCCGCCGGGGCGCAGGCCAGGTGACCGCTTCCACCGAGACCGGCACGCCGTCGTCGAACTCCAGGAGCCAGCCGCCTTTGTCCTGGCGCGCCTCGGAGAAGGAATACGGCAGCGGGGACCCGCTGTACCGCGCTGCCGGACTGAGCTGCTGGCGCCCGTGCAGGTGCCCCAGGGCGGTGTAGGCGAACCCGTCGAAGAGGTCCAGCGGAACAGCGCCCAGGCCGCCGACGGCGAGATCGCGTTCACTGTCGCTGGTGATGCCGCCGCTCGCGAAGGTATGTGCCATGACCACCGCCGCAACGGGCTCGCCGGCCTGTTCCCGGGCCTGGAGATCCGCACGGATGCGTGCCACGGCTGCCGCAGTGACCGTGAAGTGGCTCGGTTCCTCTACCCCCAGCTCCGCGGCTGCCAGCCGGGGCTCGAGGTAGGGAATGCCGTAGACCGCCACGGGCGTGCCGGCCGCAGGCAGGATCACCGGCCGGGCAATGTCCGCATAGCGGGTCCGCAGATGGACCCCTGCCCGTTCAAAGAGTGCGCTGCCGAAACCTAGGCGGGCCGCGGAGTCGTGGTTGCCGCTGGAGAGCACCACCACGGCCCCGGCGGCCGTGATGCGCTCGAGGGCCGAATCCAGCAGCCGGACAGTGTCCACCGCCGGGAGGGCACGGTCATAGACGTCGCCGGCAATCAATACGGCGTCCACCTGCCGTTCCCGGACCGTATCGACGAGGGCGTCGATGAACCCGGCCTGGGCCGGGAGCATCCCTACGCCATGGAAGGATCGGCCCAGGTGCCAGTCTGAAGTGTGCAGTATCCGCATGTCTTCAAAACTACCCGCCGCCTCCGACAGTTAACGGATCGGGGGCAGCGGCGTTCGCCACTGCCCCCGGAGGTTGCTACGGTTTTGCGGTCCTAGCCGCGGGTACCCGGCGTCCCGTCCTGCGGGTCCTCCGGCGAACCGGCGGCCGGCTTGTCGAAGAAGCCGCGGGCTTCCTCGTCCACCACGGGAGCCTCGGTGTCCCGGGCTCGAGCGGCGGACTTGGTGCCGGCCGGGGCCGCTGCGGAGGTGTCCACCGCTGCGTCCGTTGCCGGCTCTGCTGCATAGAAGTCAGGCTCGGAGCGGCGTGCTGCAAGCGTCATGTCCACGCTGCGGAAGATCAGGCCCGCGATGACGGCGCCCAGCAGGGGCGCGGCCCAGAACAGCCAGAGCTGCTGCAGCGCCCATCCTTCAGCGAAGATCGCAGTGGCCGTGGACCGTGCCGGGTTGATGCCGCCGTTGGTAACGGGGGCCAGCACGGTCAGGAGCACGGCGTAGGTCACGCCGACGGCGAAGGCACCGGCGACCGCGCCGGACCGGCGGGCCACTGCACCCAGGAATACGGCGGTCAGCAGGGCACCGGCAATGACCTCAAGAAGCAGCGCACTGGGCAGCGGGAACAGGTTCACGGAATGGTCACCGTAGCCGTTGGAGACGCCGGTGAGGAACTGGCGGGTCTGCTCGCCGATCTGCTCGTGGCCGGTGATGGCCACCCAGAGGATGGCGACGGCAAGGATAGCCCCCAGCAGCTGCGCCAGGATGTAGGGCAGCACGTACTTCCACTGGGTGCGGCCGGCAACCGCACTGCCCAGGGTGATGGCGGGGTTGAAGTGTCCGCCCGAGATGTAGCCCAAGGCGACCATGGCACCGGCCAGCGCCAGGCCGAAGGCCAGCTGCGGGCTGATGCCGCTGCCGGCGGTGAAGATGCCCACCCCGATGCCCGCGAACACGAGCAGGAATGATCCGATCCCCTCGGCCACGGTCCGTCCCACGAACCCGTAGTCGTGGCCGCGGGTGTCGGACGCTGCGTCGCGGACGGGCGTTACGGCCCGGGCTCCGCCGGTTGATAAGGGCTCAGATGACATGGGAGAGACATTCCTAACGTGTGGTGGGCGGCGTTGAACAGGCGTGCCGCCGGTACATAAGCTTCTTGTTGGACTCACAACAAACTACCCCACCGTGTCAGTGCAGTCTGTTAATCCGCTGAATGCCCGCTGTGCAGGAGGTGAATCGCGTCTCCCCGGCCGGATTCCGGCCCCTATGCTGGAAGGGTGAGCACCGAACCGCATTCCGTCCCCTTGTCCTCTTCTTCCACGGCGCTGGCCGCCAAGATCCGTGCCGCGCTGTTGGGCGGGGCATTGGGCGACGCGCTGGGGACAGCCGGTCCGGGATCCGATGAGACCGCGTTGTCGGTTTCCGCGCACACCCAGCTGGCCCTGTATTCATTGGACGGACTGCTCGAAGCCGTCGAATGGGCAAATTCGGGCGTCAGCGCCGATGAAACGGCCTGTATCTGGCTCGCGTACCTCCGCTGGCTCCGGGGCCGGGGCATCGCGCTCCCCGAGACCGGACTGGTTCCCCTGCCCCGTCCGATTGATGCCGAGGAACTGCTGCAGGGTGCGGCGGCAGGCACGGCGGACGCCGGCCTGGATCCCGAGGTGGTTTCCGCCCTGTCCAGCGGCGAAATGGGCACGCGCCAGCGCCCGGTTAACGCCGGATCGCCCAGTCCTGCGGCGCTGGTGCGCTCCGCGCCCTTCGGCCTGCTGCCCTATGTGCCTGCGGAAACCGTCTGCAAGCTCGCCCTGGACGCCGCCTCGCTGACCCACGGCCATCCTGCGGCACGTTCCGCGGCAGCTGTTTTTGCCGCCACCGTGCATGGGCTGTTGACCCCGGGGACAACGCTGGCCGCGGCAGCGGAGAAGGCACTCGAACCCGTTCAGGCGGCGGATTCCGACGGCGGCGCGCCGGGCCTGGCTGCGCGGCTCCGCTCGGTCATCTCCGGGGCGGTCCCGGACAACATCCCCTCGGGCGGCCCGGTTGCCGACGGCAGCACCGCGGAAGACGCGCTGGCCTTCGGACTGTCAGCCGCACTCAGTGCGGAGAATTCCATTGCACGGCAGGCGGAGGCCGGATCTCCTGCCGCCGCCGAAGACACCGTCTCGGCGGCCCTTAGCGAAGCCGCCGCCCGCGGCGGAGCGCCGGCCGCCGTCGTCGCCGGCAGCCTCCTGGGGGCGCTGTTCGGCGAGCTGCCCGAGCCTCTGCTGGCCCGGCTGCGTGAACGCCCTGCGATCGAGCGGCTGGCCGACAGCTATATCTCTGCCACGCTCGCGCCCTAGGCCGCACCCGGCCTGAACTGGTCCCGCCCGGGCTGATTACTGCGAGCCCCGGGGCCAGATACCACCCAGGGTTTGCAGGAATTCGGCTTCGGAGAGCACCTCGATGCGCTGTCCGCGCTCGTGCAGGTCCAGGACCCGCCGTGCCTTGCCCGTGAGGCGTCCGCTGCGCAGGTCCGCCGGTTCGAAGCCGTCCCCCACCACCAGCACCGTAGTGGCACGCGTGACGTTGCTGGCGGTGCGGGCACCTGCCTCGGCCGCGCGGTCCTTCGCGGTCTGGCGGGGCATCCCCAGGTTTCCCGTGAAGACCACCGTCTGGCCGAACAGCGGATGGCGCGGATCCGCCAGCGGGTTGGGCGGCGGATTCTCGCCTTCGGACGGCCAGCCCTGCCAGGGCGTTCCGGCGGCCGCCACGGCAGCAGCGGTTCCGGTTCCCCGGACCAGTGCGTCCCGGGTTGCCTTGGACAGCTGGTGCGCGCCCGGCACATACGCCGGCAGGTGGGATGCCTGCATACCCTGCCGAAGGAAGAAGTCCGGCATGGACACGGCTTCGGCGCGGCGGGCAATGTCGATCATGATGCCGGCGCAGGCGCGGGCATCCTCGGTGGCATCGTGATGGTTCAGCAGCGGAACACCCGCTGCCTCGGCCGCAAACGGCAGCGAATGCGAGGGCAGCTGGTAGGTGCGGCGGGAATGCACCACGGTGCAGGTGTAGTCATAGGCCGGGCCCGCCAGCTCCGAGACTTCCAGTGCGGAGCGGATCACGCCCAGGTCAAAGGCGGCGTTGTGCGCCACGAGCAGGTCGCTGCCGATGAAGGCACCGATTTCCGGGAAGAGCTCGCCGAACCGCGGAGCTCCGGCCACCATTTCCGGTTCGATCCCGTGGATGCGGACATTGCGCGGATCGAAATAGTCGTGCCCCTCCGGGGGACGCATCAGCCAGGAGGCTTCCTCGACAACCTGCCCGTTCCGCACCCGGACCAGACCCACGGAGCAGGGTGAGCCGCGGAAGCCGTTGGCGGTTTCAAAATCTATTGCGGTGAAGCTAAGCCCGGTTTCAGGCATCGGTGCCGGACACCGGCTTCCGCCGCGCACTGCGGATCTTGGCGGTGATGAACCAGACGGCTGCGATGATGACCGCCACGATGACAATCTTCTGGAACACGCCGGCGTAGGCCTCAACCACGTGCCAGCTTTCGCCCAGGTAGAAGCCGGCCACGATGAAGATGGCATTCCAGATCAGGCTGCCGGCGGTGGTCAGGGCGGTAAAGGTCAGCAGGTGCATGCGTTCGATGCCCGCCGGGATGGAAATCAGGCTGCGGAACAGCGGGATCATCCGGCCGAAGAACACCGCTTTGTAGCCGTGACGCTCAAACCAGGCCTCCACCTTGTCAACGTCTTCAAGGTCCACCAGGGGAACCTTGGAGACCAGGCGGCGCATCCGGTCCCGGCCCAGCCAGGCGCCGAGCCCGTACAGTGCCAGCGCACCCACCACCGAGCCGAGCGTGGTCCAGAACAGTGCCGCTGCGATGGAGAAGTTGCCCTGGCTGGCGGTGAAGCCGGCCAGCGGAAGGATGATTTCGCTCGGCAGCGGCGGGAACAGATTCTCCAGTGCGATGGCCAGGCCGGCCCCCGGGGCGCCGATGGCCTCCATCACCCCGACCGCCCAGTCCGCCACACCTCCGAGGGCCGAGGGCTCGGCAGTAGTAGAAGAGGTGGCTGCGGGAACGGCTGCTGTAATAGTCATCTCGCGCTCAATTCTGCCCTAGGCCCCCGGCCCGGGAAGAATCCCCGCGCGCCGCCGCGGCGTGTTTGGGACGCATCACACATCCCTCGCCCTGCGGTCAGGCGCCCGCTGTATCGGCGGCCAGGGCCGAGACCAGCGCGGGAACCAGGGCCCGGAACGCCTTGCCGCGATGGCTGATGGCATTCTTTTCGGCTCCGCTGAGTTCGGCGCAGCTGCGCTCTTCTCCGGCCGGGAGCAGGATCGGGTCGTAACCGAAGCCGCCGTCACCGCGCGGGGTATCCAGCAGGGTGCCGCGCAGCTCCCCGCGTTCGACGGTTTCACCGCCGCCGGGCAGTGCCAGGGCGGCGGCGCAGACAAACGCCGCACCGCGGTGTTCAGCGCCAATATCGGCGAGCTGGGCCAGCAGCAGGGCCAGGTTCGCGGCGTCGTCGCCGTGCCGGCCGGACCAGCGGGCGGAGAATATGCCCGGCGCCCCGCCGAGGACGTCCACGGCCAGGCCGGAATCGTCTGCGACGGCCGGCAGGCCGGTGGCAGCTGCGACCGCGTGTGCCTTGAGCAGGGCGTTTTCCTCGAAGGTCACGCCTGTTTCCGGCACATCGGGAACCCCTGCGGCGGCGGCGTCGATGACCTGGGTGTCGACGTCGAGCCCCGGGACCTGCCCGCGCAGCAGTTCGCGCAGCTCACGCAGCTTGCCCGGGTTGCGGGTGGCCAGGACCAGGCGGGGTGCGGGCGCCATTTACGCTCCGCCCAGGGTCCGGCGCTGGATTTCGGCAAGCTCCGCGGTTCCCTGCAGGGCGAGGTCCAGGAGGGCGTCCAGCTCGGCCCGGTCGAAGGGTGCACCTTCGGCGGTGCCCTGGACCTCCACGAACTTCCCGGATCCGGTCACCACCACGTTCATGTCGGTTTCCGCGCGCACGTCCTCCACGTAGGGCAGGTCCAGCATCGGAACTCCGTCAATGATGCCCACGCTGATCGCGGCCACGGAATCCGTCAGCGGGTTGGCGTTGCGGGCAATCAGCTTGTTGTCCCGGGCCCAGGCCACTGCGTCCGCCAGCGCCACGTAGGCGCCGGTGATGGCTGCGGTGCGGGTGCCGCCGTCGGCCTGCAGGACGTCGCAGTCCAGCACAATGGTGTTCTCGCCCAGGGCCTTGGTATCGATGATCGAACGCAGGGAGCGGCCGATCAGCCGGGAAATCTCGTGGGTGCGCCCGCCCAGCTTGCCCTTGACCGATTCACGGTCGTTGCGGGTGTTGGTGGCACGCGGCAGCATGGCGTATTCGGCAGTGACCCAGCCCTTGCCCTCACCCTTGAGCCAGCGGGGAACCCCGGGGGTCAGGGAGGCGGTGCACAGCACGCGGGTATTGCCGAACTCGATCAGGGCCGAACCTTCTGCCTGCTTCGACCAGCCGCGGGTGATCGTGATGCTGCGCAGCTGGTCGGGGGTGCGGCCGTCGGCGCGCAGGCTTGATGCAGGGGTGGGTGCGGTAGTCATGGGTTCAGTCTATCGCCGGGGTTCTGTCCGCCCGGACAGGGACTAGACGCTGCGTGCCTTCTGTACCGCCAGCGGAGCGGTGAAGGGGCAGCCGACGTCGTAGGAGACGCCGGCGACGGCGACGGCGAGGTCTCCGCTGTAGGACTGGCGTGCTTCGGCGACGCTGACGCTGGCATCGTTCCAGACCGGCAGGTGCGTGAGCAGCAGGCGGCGGGCATTGGCGGCCGTCGCGGCCGCTCCGGCACGCAGGCCGGTGAGGTGGACGCCCTCGATCCCGTCATCGCGGCCCTCGTGGAAGGCGGCCTCGCAGAGGAAGACATCGGTATCCCGGGCAGCTGCCTCCAGGCCGGGGCAGGAATCGGTATCCCCCGAGTAGGCCAGGGTCCGCAGGGTTTCCACACCGTCCACGTCAATGCTGCGTGCTTCCACGCGCAGTGCGTAGGCCTCTTCGGCAGGATGCCGCACCGGGTAGGGAGTGACGGTGAACGGACCGATCTGCTGCGGCTGGCCCGGCGTCCAGTGGGAAAACTCAAAGTCCTCGTGCATGCCCGGATCCAGTTCCAGCCCGTACGCCGTGGCCATCCGGTCCGCCGTGGCGGCAGGCCCCCACACCTTGATGCGGTCCCGGTTCCAGCCCGCGGGGTCCCAGTGCACGGCAACGTGCAGCCCGCACAGGTCCATGCAGTGGTCCGGATGGAGATGGGTCAGGAGAACCGCATCGATATCGCGCAGGTCCATGTAGCGCTGCAGGGCCCCCAGGGAGCCGTTGCCGAGGTCCAGCAGGATCCGCCAGTCGCGTTCGCCGTCGTTGGCGGTCACGAGATAGCACGACGCCGGAGACGCCGGTCCGGGGAATGAGCCGCTGCAGCCCACAATGGTCAGTTTCATGCTGTGCCGTTCCAGAGGGCGCCCTGCGGCGCCCCCGTGCGTTCGGGGGCGTCTGCCCGGGCTGCGGCAATCATCTGCGGAGTAACCCGCGCCATGCTGCCGGTGGGGTAATGCGCTGCCACGTGGTCCACTTGCTGGACGCTGAGCACTTCGGGGCCCAGGAAACGCCGGGCCAGCAGTTCAAAGGAGGCCGCGTCCCCGGTGGCGACAAAAGTGTGCTGCGGAGCCGTCCGTGCCTGCCGCTCGATTCCGTGGCTGATCAGGGCGCGGTAGACGTCCTTGGCGGTTTCTTCGGCACTGGATACGAGGGTCACGCCGTCACCCATGACATAGGAGATCACGCCGGTGAGCAGCGGATAGTGTGTGCAGCCCAGCACGAGCGTATCGACATCCTGTGCACGGAGCGGCGCGAGGTACTCCTCGGCCGTTGCCAGGACGTCCGGTCCCGATGTGACACCGGCTTCCACGAATTCCACGAAGGCCGGGCAGGCGACCGAGGACACCCGCAGGTGCGGTGCGGCGGCAAACGTATCGTCGTAGGCGCGCGAACCCACCGTAGCCGCGGTGCCGATGACGCCGATCCGCCCGGTACGGGTGGCCGCCACGGCACGCCGTACGGCCGGCTGGATGACCTCGATGACCGGAATCCCGTACCGGTGGGTGTAGCGTTCGCGGGCGTCCCGCAGCACCGCGGCCGAGGCGGTGTTGCAGGCAATGACCAGGAGCTTGACCCCTGAATCCACCAGTTCGTCCATAACGCCCAGCGCGTTGGCGCGGACCTCGGCAATCGGGAGGGGGCCGTACGGGCCTTTGGCGGTGTCCCCCACGTACATCACGGCTTCGTTCGGCAGCTGGTCCAGGACGGCACGGGCCACGGTCAGCCCGCCCACGCCGGAGTCAAAGATTCCGATGGGAGCATCCGGGTTCCTGACACGGACCGAAGAGTCAGCGGACATCCTCGGAGCCCGGCCCTGCGGCGACCCCGGGGCGCCCGGTCCGGGTTCCCTCGGAGGCTGCCCCAGAGGATTCTCCCCTGAATGTGCGGACGGGTGGACCGGGTTTGAAATCATAATGTACTGACAATAGTCCTCCCTGCGGCGAGCGCACATTCACTTCCGCGTGCCCTTGCTCACACGTAGTCCCGCACGAATCACATGTGATCCTGCCTGCCCGCGCGCTGCCGCGGCGGAACCGGTCTCAGGGCAGGGATTTCAGCAATGCCTGCATAAGGGTGTCCTGCAGCCATGTGACGAAGTTGTAAACCAGCGCCAGGTATCCGTCCACGTCGCGGGCCTTCGCCGGGTCGGTGATGTCCTGCAGACGCTCGGCGTCTTCATCACTGGCCAGCCCCAGCCTGTCGCCAAGGACCAGCCGGACGTCGTTCAGCGCCCGCGCAAAGAGCTGGGCCTGGGCCGGGTCCAGCCGCAGCGGCGTCGTTTCGAGCTGCAGGGCTGCCGCGCGCAGGGCCGACTGCTTGGTCTCGCGCAGCGAGCGTTCAGTGAACCGGCGGAATTCCAGGGCATCCTCGTCATTGCCCTCAATTCCGTTGGGGAGCAGGCGCAGCAGGGCAGGGTCCTGCGGGACGGCAGCGGTCGTGTCAATCCCGACCATCGCCGCCAGGGGGTCGCTGTCCGCCGCCGTATCGGGTTCCAGCAGCTCCTGCACATCGGCAAAGAGCTTGCGCAGCAGGTCCCGCTCCCCCGGTTCGAAGGTGGCGGTAATGCCCTTGCGGGTGAGCTTGAATCCGGTTGCCACTACTGTCCGTTCCTGTTGACGCGATGTTCGAAGCCTGCCGCCCGGTGCCGGCTCACGCGGCATCCGCCTTCTGGAAGGTGGCCCACAGTCCGTAGGAGTGCATGGCGAGGGTGTCCCGCTCCGCCGATTCCCGTGATCCGGTGGCCACCACCGACCTGCCGGCCTGGTGGACCTCCATCATGAGGCGGTGGGCCTTTGCCTCGGAGTAGCCGAAGTAGCTCTGGAAGACGTAACTGACGTAACTCATCAGGTTCACCGGATCATTCCAGACGATCACGACCCACGGGACATCCGCAGCCGTCAGGGACTCTGTCTCCTCAAGCGTCAGGGTGTCCGTGCCGGGGGCGGTGCTGGTAACCATGGGTTCAATTGTAGTGAGGAATCCGTACGGACCCCGCCCGGGTCCCTCTTCTACTCAACGGGGATGCGCGGGTTAGAGTTTTGCGTGTGAACAGTCCCGCCGCGTGGCACACCCCAAACTCCGCCCTGTATACCGATCACTACGAGCTCACGATGCTCCAGGCTGCCCTCCATTCGGGCACCGCCTCCCGGCGTTCCGTGTTCGAAGTCTTCGCCCGGCGCCTGCCGGACGGCCGCCGCTACGGCATCACGGCCGGCACCGGCCGCATCCTGGAAGCGCTTGAGAGCTTCCGCTTCGAGGCGCCGCAGCTGGAATTCCTGGCCCGCAGCAACGTGGTGGACCAGCGGACCCTCGACTGGCTGGCCGATTTCCGGTTCTCCGGAAACATCTACGGCTATGCCGAGGGCGAGGCCTACTTCCCGAACTCACCGCTGCTGATCGTGGAGTCCACCTTCGCCGAGGCGTGCATCCTCGAGACCATGGTGCTGTCCATGCTCAACCATGACAGCGCCATTGCCTCCGCCGCATCCCGGATGACCTCCGCCGCGGACGGCCGCCCCTGCATCGAGATGGGTTCGCGCCGCACGCATGAGGAGGCGGCAGTGGCTGCAGCCCGTGCCGCTGTGATTTCCGGTTTCCACAGCACCTCCAACCTTGAGGCAGGGCTCCGGTACGGGCTGAAGACCGTGGGCACGGCAGCGCATTCCTTCACCCTCCTCCACGACTCCGAGAAGGAAGCCTTTACGGCGCAGACCGGCGCCCTGGGCCTGGACACCTCGCTGCTGGTGGATACGTACGACGTCGAGCGCGGCGTGCGCAACGCCGTGGAAGTGGCCGGGCCCGCCCTGGGCGGGGTGCGGCTGGATTCCGGCGACCTGGTCGCCCAGGCCCGCTGGGTCCGGGACCTGCTCGATGACCTGGGCAACACCAACACCCGCATCATGGTGACCTCGGACCTGGACGAGTACGCCATCGCCGCACTCGCCTCGGCGCCGGTGGATGCCTATGGCGTCGGCACCTCCCTGGTGACCGGCTCCGGCGCCCCCACCGCCGGCATGGTCTACAAGCTGGTCAGCCGTGAAGGCGACGACCACGAGTTTGTCTCGGTGGCCAAGGCGGCCAAAAACAAGATTTCCCGCGGCGGCCGCAAGTATGCGCTGCGGCGGCTCGACGAACGCGGCAGGGCCACTGCCGAAGTCATCGGCGTGGGCCACGCGCCTGCCGACGACGGCAACGACAGGCCCCTGCTGCACCAGTTTGTGGCTGACGGACAGATCCTTCCCGGCTGGACCGGGCCGGAAGCCGTAATCCGCGCAGCGGAGCGGCATGCACTGTCCCTGGCCGAACTTCCGACCTCGGTGAACCGCCTGCAGCGCGGAGAACCGGTAATCCCGACCGAATACGAGGAGTAGGCATGGCCCGCGCCCTGATTATTGTCGACGTACAAAACGATTTCTGTGAAGGCGGCTCGCTGGCAGTGCCCGGCGGGGCGGATCTGGCCGGTGAAATCACCGACTACGTGGAGACTTCCGCGGGCCGCTATGACTTCGTGGCAGCCACCCAGGACTGGCACATTGATCCGGGGGCACACTTCTCCGAAACGCCGGATTTCGTGGACTCCTGGCCCCGGCACTGCGTGGCAGGGACCCAGGGAGCCCAGCTCCACCCGGACCTGGACACCGAGCTGGTGGACGCGGTGTTCCGCAAAGGCCAGTACGAGGCCGCCTACTCGGGCTTCGAAGGTGTCCTGGCACCGGAGGAGGAAGTCCCCACCGGGGATCCCGAAGCCAGCCCGGAGACTGATGAAGAAACCCTGAGCCTGGATGACTGGCTGCGGGAAAACGACGTGGATGAAGTGGTGGTGGTGGGCCTGGCCGCGGATTACTGCGTTCGCGCCACCGCACTGGATGCCGTGGCCGCCGGCTACACCACTGCCGTGATCCCCGAGCTGTGCCGCGGCATCACCCGCCAGGGCGCCCTGGCGGCCTGGGCCGAGGTGGAAGACGCCGGCGTGGAGATCATCGACCTCTAGGCCGGAAGATCCCCGTGCGGCCAAACACCCGAAAACGCTAAAACGCCCGCCGCATTGCGGCGGGCGTTTTAGCAGTACGGAACTACTTGCGGCCGATGAACCAGTCCTGCAGCTTCTTCAGCCGCTTGTTCAACTGTTCCTCGTTGGCCTGGGCCACGGGCGGGCCGCCGCAGATCCGCCGCAGCTCGCTGTGCACCACGCCGTGGGGCATCCCGGAGCGCGCGGACCAGGCGGACACGTTCTTCGCCAGTTCTCCGCGCAGCTCGGTGAGCCGGCGGTGGTCCACCACCTCGGGCGGTTCGGCCGGCGCCTGGGCCTCGGCACCGCTGCGCTTGCCGCGGCGGGAGAGCTGCTCGTGCTGGCGCTGGCGCAGCAGCACGCTCATCTGGTCCGCGTCCAGGAGCCCGGGAATCCCCAGGAAGTCCTGCTCCTCCTCGCTGCCCAGTGCTCCGCCGGTACCGAATTCGCCGCCGTCGAACAGGACCCGGTCAAAGGAGGCCTGGGATTCCAGCGCTTCGAACTTCTGCTTCATCAGCTCGCCGGAGGCCTTGTCCTCGCGGTTGGCTGCCTCCATCAGGCTGTCCTCCAGCCCGAAGCCCTCTTCTTCCAGATGGTTCTCCGGCCGGTCCAGGGCGTGGTCGCGTTCCAGTTCCATCTGGTTGGCCAGCGCCATCAGGTTCGGCACCGAGGGCAGGAACACGGACGCCGTCTCACCGCGCTTGCGGGCGCGGACAAAGCGGCCCACTGCCTGGGCGAAGAACAGCGGCGTAGCGGTGGACGTGGCGTACACCCCGACCGCCAGGCGCGGGACGTCCACGCCTTCGGACACCATTCGCACCGCCACCATCCAGCGCTGGGTCCCGGCGGAGAACTCCTCGATCTTCTCCGATGCCTTCGCATCGTCGGAGAGGATGACCGTGGGCGATTCGCCCATGATTTTCTTCAGCCAGCCCGCATAGGCCCGTGCGTCGTCGTGGTCGGTGGCAATCACCAGGCCCCCGGCGTCGGGGACGGACCGTCGGACCTCGGTGAGTCGCTTGTCCGCGGCCGCCAGGACGGCCGGAATCCACTCACCGGTGGGGTTCAGTGCCGTGCGCCAGGCCTGCGCGGTGATGTCCTTGGTGACGGCTGCTTCCCCCAGGGAGGCGGCCATTTCGTCGCCCGCACTGGTGCGCCAGCGCATCTGGCCGGAATAGGCCATAAACATCACCGGGCGGACCACGTGGTCCTTCAAGGCCTGGCCGTAGCCGTAGGTGTAGTCGGCTTTCGAGCGCCGGATCCCGTCCCGGTCCTCGACGTACTCGACAAAGGGAATCGCCGCGGTGTCCGAGCGGAACGGCGTACCCGTCAGGGACAGCCGTTTGACCGCCGGTTCGAAGGCCTCCCGGATGCCGTCGCCCCAGGAGAGCGCGTCGCCGCCGTGGTGGATCTCGTCCAGGATGACCAGGGTGCGGGCCGCCTCCGTTTTGGCGCGGTGCAGCATGGGCTTGGAGGCCACCTGGGCGTAGGTGACGGCCACGCCGATGAAGCCGTGGCCGTGCCGGCCGTCGGCGTTCTTGAAGTTGGGGTCGATGGCCAGTCCCACCTTCGCCGCGGCGTCTGCCCACTGCCGCTTGAGGTGGTCGGTGGGCGCGACGACGGTGATGCGGTTGACGATTCCGCGCTCCACGAGTTCGTTGGCAACCCGCAGCGCGAAGGTGGTTTTGCCGGCGCCGGGGGTGGCGACGGCGAGGAAGTCGCTGGCGTTGGAGGCGAAGTACTTCTCCAGCGCTTCCGCCTGCCACTGGCGCAGCTTCGGGGCAGTGCCCCACGCAGCGCGTTCGGGATAGGCGGGAGGCAGGGACGCACCGGCGCCGAAAAGCGTTTCGGAACTCACGCTGGGAACGCAACCTTTCCAGGTACTCGATTGGTTGTTGCCTTGCGGGTGCCGATGTAGGGCATTGCGGGCCGCCTGCACTCAGGCGCAGGCGTAAACACGTTGGTCATGCAGGCATCAGGACTAACTGCCCTCACAGGTGAAGGCTGGAAAACGGGTGGACGCGTCAGGACGGACGGACTACTTCTTGTCCTTGGGCTTGTCTCCGCCGGGGCGCAGGCCCTCGTAGATTTCCTTGCAGGTGGGGCAGACGGGGAACTTCTGCGGATCGCGTCCCGGGGTCCAGACCTTGCCGCACAGCGCGATGACGGGTTCCCCCGACAGGGCGGACTCCATGATCTTTTCCTTGCGCACGTAGTGGGCAAAGCGCTCACTGTCGCCGGGTTCTATCTCTTCACGCAGTTCTTCGCGTTCGATGGTGGCCGTGGACGTCCCGTTGTCATCCAGGCGGCGGGGATCGGATTCGAAAGGATCTGGGGGCAGGCTCATGGCTTCCATCTTAGTACCCGCCGTCTACTTGTTGACGGAGACCTGCTGCAGCAGTTCCGGACCCCGGGCGTCCATCCAGCGCCCGCCCAGCCGGATACCGACCGCCAGCAGCACCGAGCCCAGCACGATGCCCGCTGCCAGGGTCGCATAGCCCCATGCCAGGTTCTCCGTCACCACGGCGAGCACCGCCGGGACCAGCACCGGCACCAGCAGCACCAGCAGGATCACGCCCAGAAGACCCTGGACGAGAAAGGTCCGGCCGGCCGATCCGGGCGGGGTCTTGAACGCGTTCTCACCGGGGAGCGGCACGTTGTAGGTGTATCGGGCGGACACGGCACTGGAGACCCCCATGCCCATCAGCAGTACGCCCAGGCTCACGCCGAGGACGGTGGGAGCCAGATGCGCCAACCCGCTCAGGAACGCCGGCAGGAGCGAGGCCAGCACCACGGCCGGGACGGCGAACACCGCGCAGGCCAGCACGCGTCCCGCCCGGTCTGCCCGCCCGCTGACACCGGTGGCGAGGTGCAGGGCGAAGGCCGTGTTGTCGTAGGAGACATCGGCATGGAGGGTATACCCCAGCAGGAACCCGATCAGCGGGCCGATCACCAGGGTGACCAGCAGCCCGGGGTTGCTGTCCGGCCCCGCATTGTTGGCCATGAACACGACCAGTACCGGCAGGATCGGAATAATCAGCAGCGAGGCGCTGTACCGGGGATCGCGGAACCAGTATGTCAGGGCACGGGCAGCCACGGCGCCGGTGGGAGTGGCAGGAAAACGGGCGAATAACCCGAGCCCGGCGGACTTCCGGCCACCGGCGGAAACCTGCGGCGGATTTACCAGCGCCCGCAGCAGCAACGCTTTCCATACGAGAACCAACACTGCCAGGAACACGAGGCTGATGGCGGTTTTGGCGGCCGCGGCGCCGAAGTGGCCCAGGGCAATGTCCCCCGGGACGGCCCAGACGGCGCCGAGCGGTGTCCAGGAGAGCCCGTCAGCCAGGCGGAGGAGGAACGCGCTGTTCAGGCTGATTCCTTCCACGGCCGCGAGCAGCGGGCCCAGCAGGACCAGCGGAACAATCAGCAGCAGCCCGGTCACGTCCCGGAAACGGCGCGAACCGGTGAGGGATCCCGCGACTGCCACGGTAACCCTGGCGACGATCAGGCAGGTGAAGAGTGCGACGCCCGCCAGCACCAACGCAGCTGCCAGGGCCGCCGGCGAGCGGAACCAGCTCAAGGACTGCGCGAGCACGGCCAGGGCCATGGTCGCCCCTGGGATACCGATCAGGCCGCCCAGTGCCAGGCCGGTGAGCAGCTGTGGCACCGGAATGGCGAACGTGGTGAAGCGTGCGGGGTCCAGGGTCAGGTCCAGGCCGGAGAACACCACCGGAATCAGCGCCCAGCCCAGGATGGCGAGGGCACCGCCGAGGATGACCCCGGCACGGGCCAGGGCAGGATCCGCCCCGGCTACAAACAGGGCTGCCAGCAGGACGGCCAGGATGCCCAAGCTGTACAGGCAGCCGAGTACGATGCCGATCAGCTGCCAGGGGCTGCGCCGGAGCGAGTTGCGCAGCAGAACAAGCTTCAGCTTCAGGAGGTGCGCAACCATTCCAGCCCTTCCGAGTGGGTCCGGCCGCCTACCAGTGAGACGAAGCGGTCTTCCAGGCTGCCGTTGCCGCGGACCTCGTCCACGGTCCCGGCTGCCAGCAGGTTGCCGGCTGCCACCACCGCCACGTGGTCGCACATGCGCTGGACCAGGTCCATGACATGGCTGGAGACGATGACTGTGCCGCCGGAGGAAACATAGCCGGAAAGAATGTCCCGGATATTCGCCGCCGAGACCGGGTCAACCGCCTCGAACGGCTCGTCGAGGACAAGCAGCCGCGGGGCATGGATCATCGCCGCGGCCAGGGCAATCTTTTTCGTCATGCCTGCCGAGTAATCCACCACCAGCTTTCCGGCATCCGCGCTGAGGTCCATTGCCTTGAGCAGGTCCTTGGTCCGGGACGCCACCGTGTCCCGGTCCATTCCCCGGAGCAGGCCGGCATAGGCGACCAGCTGCTCGCCGGTCAGCCGGTCAAAAAGACGCACGCCGTCCGGCAGGATGCCCATCATCCGTTTGGCGTCGAGGTGGCGGGCCCAGACGTCGGTTCCGTGTACCCATACCTGGCCGTGATCGGGCCGGAGCAGGCCGGTGGCCAGGGACAGCAGGGTGGTTTTGCCGGCACCGTTGGGTCCCACCAGTCCGTAGAAGGACCCGGCAGGGACATCCAGGCTGATGCCGTTAACGGCGGTCTTCGGGCCGAAACGCTTTGCGAGTCCCCGGATGGCCAGGGCCGGGGCGGCAGCCGCTGAATCTGTCACAGGCACGGGATCTGTCATACGCCCAGATTAGCGGCCGCCGGTTTCAATGACCTCGGCAGCAGGGACCAGATCCGACGCGCGCAGGCGCCGGTTCCTCCCCCGCGCGGACTACTGCCTGCGGCTAGAACCCGCCGGGACGCCTACCCCGCTCATACTGCGGCACCCAGGGCAGCTTCTGATCCAGCTCGGCGGCTGCCCGCAGCCACCAATGCGGATCCCGCAGGGCTGCCCGGGCTATCAGGGCGGCGTCGGCGGAACCCGCCTGCAGGATGTCCTCGGCCTGGGCACCGGTATCGATCAGCCCGACGGCAGCCGTGGGGATTCCGGCCCCGTGGCGGACTGCCGCCGCGAACTCCACCTGATAATTCGGTGCGACAGGGATGGTTGCGCCCGGAACGGCGCCGCCCGTGGAGACGTCAACCAGGTCAACCCCACGCTCACGGGCCTGGCGGGCGAGCACCACGGAGGATTCGGCGTCCACTCCCCCGGTCATCCAGTCAGTCGCGGAAATCCGGAGCAGCAAGGGCATGGATTCCGGGATGACGGCCCGCACTGCGTCGATGACTTCCAGGGTCAGCCGGTTGCGTCCGGCTTCGTCGCCGCCCCAGGCGTCGGTCCGCGTGTTGACGAGAGGGCTGAGGAACTGGTGCAGCAGGTACCCGTGCGCGCCGTGGATCTCGATGGTGTCGAAACCGGCATCCACCGCACGGACGGCGGCCGCGGCGAAGTCACTGATGACACGGCGGATGCCGTCCTCATCCAGCTGCCGGGGTGCGGCGTAGCTGCCGAATGCCTCGGCGGTGGGGCCGACGGTCTGCCAGCCGCCGTCCGCGGCCGGAACACTCCCGTGACCGGCTGCGAAGGGGGCATAGGTGGATGCCTTGCGGCCGGCATGTGCCAGCTGGATGCCGATCCGGGCGTCCACCGCACCGTGCCGGTGCACGAACTCCGTAATCCGCTGCCACCCCGCAGTTTGTTCCTCATTCCAGATACCGGCGTCCTGGGGACTGATGCGCCCCTCGGGGCTGACGGCTGCCGCCTCGGTGATGATCAGGGCCGCGCCGCCGGCGGCGAAGGAGCCCAGATGCATCAGGTGCCAGTCGTTGGGTACGCCGGGGGCGTTGCCCGGAACATCCGGCAGGACCGGGTCAGCGGAGTACTGGCACATGGCGGCCACCCAGCCGCGGTGGGACAGTTCCAGCCCGCGCAGGGATAGCGGGTCAAACAGTGAAGCCGTTTCCATGGAGGTTCCTGCCGCCTAGAAGAGGGCCCGGGCCAGCGCCGAGCGGGCCTTGGTCACCCGGGGATCGCTAATGCCCACGATTTCGAACAGGTCCAGCAGCCGCAGCCGTGCGGTCTCCCGGTCCTCGCCGTGGACACGCGCGATCAGGGAAATGATGCGCCGGAAGGCATCCTCGACGTGTCCTCCGGCAATATCCAGGTCGGCCACGGCCAGCTGTGCCGCCACATTGTCGGGTTCATCGGCACCGGCCCGGCGCACTGCCTCGGCGTCCGCTCCCCGGAGCCGGATCATCAGCTCCACCTGGGCCAGCCCGGCCTTTGCCTCGGCGTCGGCGGGCTGCTCGGCGAGGGCCTTGCGGTAGGCTGCGGCAGCGCCGTCGTAGTCCTCGGCGTTAATGGCGTCGAAGGCTTCCTGGTGCAGCGGCGGCAGCGGCGCCTCTGCTCCCGGCTCCTCTGCCGCGGCGCCGTCCAGGGACCCGTTCACGCCGTTGGCGGCAGCCACCTGCAGCAGCTCGGCCACCACGGCACGGATCTGTTCCTCCGGCAGTGCGCGGTCAAACATCGGCACCGGCTGACCCTTCAGCACAGCTGCCACCGTGGGCACGGCGATGGCCTGGAAGGCCTGGGCGATCTGCGGGTACGCGTCCACGTCCACCCGGGCCAGGAGCATCCGGCCGTTCTCTTCAGCGGCAATTCCCGCCAGTACTGCCGACACATTCTGCGAGTCCGCGTTGGTCCGCGAGTACAGGTCGATGACCACCGGCACCTCGGCGGAAAGCTGAACAATCTGCGGGAACGTCTGTTCCGAAACCTCCACCACGAACGGCGACGGCGCAGCGGGGGCGCCTGCATCCGACGGCGCGGCCTGTGCAGCCGGTGCGGCAGCTGCCGGCGGGGCCGCGGAGCGGGCCTTCAGCGCGGAGAGGTCAACGGCCCCCCGGAAGTTCATGGAGGACGGGGCCGCCGGTGAGGGGCGGTGGTTCGGTGTGCTCATTTCTTCACCTTATTACCTTGCGCCCGGTCACCGGCAAGCCTGCCTCCGTTCCGGAGCCGTCAGCTACTTCAGGGTTGCTGACAGCAGCTGCTGGGAAGCACCGACGACCAGCGCCTTACCGGTGCCGCCGGCGGCGGGGACGTAGATCATCACTGCCTCGCCGTGCGTCACATCGATGCCGGCGTCCGTATCCGGCGCCCCCGTCAGTGCCTCGTAGATCGTCCCGGCCAGGTTGACGGAATCACCGGCGTCCTTGGGAGTGCTGGAGAACGTGTTGGAGAGGTAGCCGAAAACCAGCGCGCCGCCGTCCTCGGTCCGCAGCGCCTGCGTGGCCTCGGGATCCGGGGTGTGGCTGAACGTGATGTTGGCGAACTCGTTCTTGGGATCCTTCTTCACCCCGTCTTCGAAGGCCACCACGTCGTCGCTGAAGCGGTTGGACTCGAAGGTGTCCTTGTTGCCGCCCTGCGGGTTGGTGAGGGAATCCGCCAGGGCGCTCACGGCCGCCTGGGGTGCCATGGCCAGGCCGTTGTCCGAATCGGCCGGAATCTGGTCCGTGCCGGTTTCGGCAGCGGGAGCCTCGGGGAACGTGCTGGCCGGCAGCATTTCAACCGCGGAGGCGAGCTTGTAGTTATCCCTTGCGGAAGCCTGGACCAGCAGCAGTGCCTGCGGCACCTCGTTCCCTTCGCCCTGGGTGACCGCCACCACGGTGCGGGGCCAGGAGAAGTTGGAGCTCACGGACTGGGTCAGCAAATCCTCCGAAGCCACGGGCACGGGCGCCTTGTGATCCGGGATCTTTGCTGCGGCTGCGTAGTTGGCCTTGCGCATGTCCAGGGCCGCGCCGGTTACCCGCGGATCCAGGGCAGAGGCGTCCTTGGCTGTGTCACCCGCCGCCACCGTGTCGGCCACGGAGGTGAGGATCCGGTTCAGCTGCGAATCCAGAATGACGGGGTGGCTGTCAGCAGGATCTTCTCCGGCAAGCGCGGGAGAGGGTGCGGCCACCAGGACCAGGGCGGCGGCGGCCGCAGCGGCCAGGCCCGGACGACGACGGCCCCGGGACAGGGCGCTGAACGGCACCGTGCTTCCGGAAACGGTTTCGGTGCTGCGCACAGGCGCAGTACCGGTGTCCGGTCCGCTGCTGCGGCGTCCGCTGCGCGGGCCGTCGCCGCCGCTGCGCAGGAAGCCCAGTGCCAGGCCCAGGACGGCCAGCAGTGCGCCGAGAATGATCAGGGGGACGGCAAACGGGCGGCTTGCATCGTTTTCCCAGCTGAGCGTGACATCGGTGGGGGCGGGAGCGGTACCGTCGGTGGCGAGCAGGATTTCCCACTCGCCCTCAGCCGGTGCTTCCCAGGTGTAGGACAGTTCGCCTTCCGCCGCTTCCTCTGCCACCCACATGTCCGAGCCTGCGGGGTTCGGGGCGGTGATGCCGTTGTCGTCCGTGCCCACCTGCAGGCCGAGGCTTCCATCACCCGGGCTCAGGCGGGTGGCAGACGCATCCCCCACCCAGGCCTGCACGTCATTGGCGCGCCCCACTGCCAGGGTGAACGGTGCTTCGGAGCGGACGGTGATGTCCACGCCGTCCGGATATTCGGCCAGCAATTCCGATTCCAGCACGGTAACTACGCCGCCCTGTACCTCCCCGTCCGACGCCCCGGCGGCGGAGACCGATTCGGTCTCCGGGGGTGCCCAGATGGTGCGCTGTCCGATGCCGATCAGCATCAGCAGCACCCCGAGGACTATCAGCGGAACTGCAAATTTGTTTCGCACAATTTACCTATCTTCGGTGAAGTGACATCTCCGGGTCGGCGCCGTCCGGCAGGCAGGAACAAAGCCTGCGGATGTGGTCGGCGGAAGCGCAGCGGTTCATCGGTGTCCTGGCACTTTATAACCCAATGGTAACGAAGTCCCTTGACACGGCCCATTCGAGGGGCCCGGCCCCGATGTCCTTTGAGGTCCCGAAGGAATGGAAACGCCTCCCGGAGCCGGTGCGGCTGATAAGGTTTCGCAACGTATCAGGCACCGCAAACGGCACAGGAAGAGGGCACGGCATGAGCGAAAACGAGGACCTTCCCGTCCACGCACCGCTCCCCGGCCCCGAGCAGGCGCCGGCAGGCGGAGACGTGTCTCCAAAGGAGGCGCCGGGACCCAATGCTGCAACCCCGCGCCGGCTGCCCGGTTTGATCGCCGCGGTCACCGGCCGCCTGCAGCGGGGATTGCCCGGTGCCAGGCCGCGGCCGCGTTTTGAGATCCCGCCGGAGGATCTTTCGGGCCCCGAAGTCGCCGTGGATCCCGATGTCCGCCTTCCGGATGAGCGGCTGGGTATCGGTGGAGCGCAGGCGGTACCGGACCCGGACGCCGGCAGCATGCGGGCACACCCCATTTATTTCGGTTTTATGCTCACCGTGGGCGTGGGCCTTGCCCTCCTGCTGTACTTCGTCATCACCAACGTCGGCGAACTTCTGGTGTGGATCGGTGCCGCACTGTTCATCGCGCTGGGCCTGGACCCGGTGGTCCGCTGGCTCGGTGCGCGGCGCATTCCGCGTCCGGCCGGCATCGCCATCACGGTCCTGGCACTGGCCGGCATCGTTACCGCGTTCTTCGCCACCCTGATTCCCACCATCGTCAGCCAGACCTCCGACATTGTCTCCAAGGCGCCGGGGTACATCGACGATTTCCTGGCCTCCGATTTCTTCGTCAATATTGACCGGCAGTTCCAGGTCCGTGACCGCATTGACGAAGAGGTCACCAAGTTTTTCTCCAACAGCGACGCAGTGGGCGGCATTTTCGGCGGCGTGCTGAGTGTTGGCACCGTAATTGCCAATGGCCTGTTCGGTGCGTTGATCATCCTGGTGCTCACCCTGTATTTTCTGGCTTCCCTGCCCTCGATGAAAAAATGGGCGTACCGGCTGGCTCCGCGCAGCCGCCGCCGGCGGGTGGAGGCACTCTCCGAGGAGATCACCGGCAGCGTGGGCAACTACGTGATCGGCCAGGGCTTCGTTGCCCTTTTGGACGCCACCTATGCGTTCATCGTGATGACCATTACCGGGGTCCCGTTCTCGGTCCTGCTGGCCTTCGTGGTGGCCCTCCTGGCATTCATTCCCCTGGTGGGCCCGCCCATTGCCCTGGTCCTGGTGTCGCTTGTTGCCCTGACCGTGGGCTGGCAGACGGCGGTGGTGTTTGCCATCCTCTACATGGCGTACCTGCAGTTTGAGGCCTACTTCGTTTCGCCGCGCGTGATGCAGCGTGCGGTGGCAGTGCCCGGCGCCGTCGCCGTCATCGCCGTCATTGCCGGCGGCACGCTGCTCGGCGTCCTGGGGGCACTCATCGCCATCCCGACGGCAGCGGCCACGCTGCTCCTGCTGAAGGAAGTCTTTATTGCCCGGCAGGACCGGCACTGACCCCGGCCTGCACTTGCTGCCCGCCTAGTAGCGCCGGCGGGTCCGCCAGCAATGGCTGTGCCAGTGCCGCCTGCCCTCCACGGCGGCCTGCCTGCCGAACAGTGAATCTTCCTGCCAGACCACCAGGTGTGCGGTGCCGGGCGGGATCAGTACGCCGCAGCCGGGGCACCGATAGTCCTTGGCAGCGTTCTGTGCCGTGATCTGCCGCACGGACCACTCGCCGTCGGGACCGCTCTCATGCCGGGGAAGTCCGGCGCGCGTGCGCTCCAAATCGACTTCCGGCGGAGCGGAGGCCCACTTACGGCGGGCATTGCGCCCGGCGGGGCTGCCGGCCGACGGCGCGCGGCGGGGACGGTTGGAGCGGGGCATAGAAGTCATTTTGCCGCAGTGGAGCCGGTAAAGTGCAACTGTGCGTTTAGTAATAGCCCGCTGCTCCGTTGACTACGTCGGCCGCCTCCGTGCCCATCTGCCCCTGGCCGTCCGGCTCCTGATGGTCAAGGCCGACGGTTCCGTCCTGATCCATTCCGATGGCGGATCCTATAAGCCGCTGAACTGGATGAGCCCTCCCGCGACCATGCGCAGCGTGGCGCCGGACGAGACGGACGCAGAGGCCGGGGTTACCGAGGTGTGGAACGTCCAGAGCGCCAAGACCGATGACCGGCTGGTGATCAGCATCCACGAGCGCTTCTCCGACGTCTCCCATGACCTGGGGGTTGATCCCGGCCTGATCAAGGACGGCGTTGAAGCGGACCTGCAGCGGCTCCTGGCCGAGCAGATCAGCCGGCTCGGCGAAGGGCACACCCTGATCCGCCGCGAATACATGACGGCCATCGGGCCCGTGGATATCCTGGCGCGGGACGCTTCCGGGACCACGGTGGCCGTCGAACTCAAACGGCGGGGGGACATCGACGGCGTGGAGCAGCTCACCCGTTATCTGGAACTGCTGAACCGGGATCCCCTGCTGGCACCGGTGAAGGGTGTTTTTGCCGCCCAGCAGATCAAGCCCCAGGCACGCGTCCTGGCAGAGGACCGCGGAATCACCTGCCTGACGCTGGATTATGACGCCATGCGCGGAGTGGATGACCGGGATTCCAGGCTGTTCTGACACCCTGCCCGGGCGGGCATGCCTAGAATCGGTGCATGACGTCCACAGCCCCTGATCAAAGCCGCGGTTGGATCCGCGGTGCCCTGCTCGCCCCGGACGGGCTGGTCCGCGACGGCGTGCTGGCGTTCGAGGGCGACCGTATTGCCCACGCCGGGCCCGCGGACGCGTTCGACCGCGACGGCTGGCCGGACCCGGTTACCGCGCCGGACGGCGCGCTCATCATTCCCGGGCTGGTGGACCTGCATTGTCACGGTGCCGTCGGGAGCGACTTCACCACCGCGGACGGTGAGGGTATACGCCGGGCTGCCGCGTTCCTGCATTCCGCCGGCACCACCACGCTGCTGGCGAGCACCGTCTCCGCCCCGAAGGGGCAACTGCTGGCGGCCGCGGGCCGGCTCGGCGCCCTTGCCCGCGAGGGAACCATTGCCGGCATCCACGCGGAGGGTCCGTTCCTCTCCCCCATCCGCTGCGGAGCGCAGGAACCGGCTTCCCTGCTTCCCCCGGACCCGGACTTCGTGGATGAACTCCTCGCCGCCTCCGACGATGAGCTGGTGACCATGACCTACGCCCCGGAACTGGACGGTGCGGAAGAGCTGGTGGACCGGCTGATCACCCGGGGAGTGACACCCTCCCTGGGCCATTCCGACGCCTCGGACACCACCGCTGCCGAGTCGCTGGAATCTGCCCGTGAGGAGATGGAGGAAGCAGGCTTCGACGGCTACGCCCCGCGCCCAACAGTGACGCACCTGTTCAACGGCATGGCCCCGATGCACCACCGCTCCCCAGGGCCCGTCTCTGCGTGCCTGCGGGCGGCGTCGCAGGGTGATGCGGTGGTGGAAATCATTGCCGACGGCGTGCACCTGGACCCGGCCATGGTCCGCACGGTCTTTGAGCTGGCCGGCGCGGCCAACGTGGCGCTGGTGAGCGATTCCATGGCCGCAACCGGCCTGGGCGACGGCACCTACTCCCTCGGGCCGGCGACCGTCGTCGTCAGCGGCGGTACCGCCCGTTTGGACAACACGGACGGCGGGCTGGCCGGAGGCACCGCCACTCTGCTCCAGTGCGTCCGGACCGCGGTCGGTGCCGGTGTTCCCCTTGCCGATGCCGTGCTGGCAGCCACCGCAGTACCGGCTGAGGTGCTCCGGCTTGCGGATGAAGTCGGTGCCCTGAGGCGGGGGCTGCGGGCCGATGCCCTGCTGGTTTCCCAGGAGCTGGAGCTCCTCGGCGTCCTGCGCTGCGGGGCCTGGCTGAGGCCCCCGGAAAACACGTAGGAAAAACTTGTAAATATTTCGTTTTTGGCATTGACCATCGAAATGGCTTATGCGACTCTATTACCAGTCTTTGTGTAGGTGTTTTTTCATGCTCGCAAGACCGTTGCGAGCGAGAGGCTCCTCAAGGAACTGCTGAACGGCAAGAACTTGGGCTTTCTTGCTTCAGTAACATAAGCCGCACGGAGCGTGCAGGTAAGTTCCATTTATGAGGAGAAACAATGGCTCAGGGTACCGTCAAATGGTTTAACGCCGAAAAGGGCTTCGGCTTCATCACTCCGGACGATTCAGACGGCGACGTCTTTGTCCACTACTCCGAGATCCAGACCAACGGATTCAAGACCCTCGACGAGAACCAGCGCGTTTCCTTCGAGATCGGCCAGGGCGCCAAGGGTCCCCAGGCCACCGGCGTCACCGCCCTCTAAGGATTAGCCAGCAGTAATTCCCGGAAGGGAAACCAGGAAAGCCTCCGGCATATGCCGGAGGCTTTCCTGCGTCTGTACCGTTTCTAACCCCGACCGTTTCTAACCCCGGCGGCGCACCACGTTCGCTCCAAGTCCGCGAAGGTTTTCCATAAACCTTTCATAGCCGCGGTCAATATGGTCAACACCGCGCACTTCGCTGGTCCCGTCCGCGGTCAGCCCGGCAATGACCAGCGCCGCACCGGCTCGGATATCGTTGGCCACGACGGGCGCCCCCGACAGCCGCGGAACACCCTGAATCAATGCATGGTGCCCGTCCAGGCGCACCACGGCGCCCAGGCGTGCCAGCTCCGAGGTAAACCCCCAGCGGGCCTCGAAGACATTCTCGGTCACCATGCCCGAGCCGGTGGACACGGCGTTCAGCGTCACCACAAACGGCTGCAGGTCTGTCGGGAAACCCGGATAGGGCAGGGTGGAGACATTGATGGGCTCCGGCCGCGCCGGCCCCTTGACCGTGAAGCTGTCCTCGCCGGTTTCCACTTCGCACCCGGCCTGGACCAGCTTGTCCAGCACCACGGCGAGGGCGGACGCATCCGCGTGGCGTACTTCAATCGATCCGCCGGTGATGGCGGCAGCGAAGGCCCACGTACCCGCGACGATCCGGTCCGGCACAACCCGGTGCTCCACCGGGTGCAGCTCCTGCACACCGTCGATGACCAGCGTGTTGGTCCCGACGCCGCTGATCTTGGCGCCCATACCGGTCAGCATGAGGGCGATGTCGGTGATTTCCGGTTCGCGGGCGGCGTTGTCGATGACGGTCCTCCCCCGTGCCAGCGTTGCTGCCATCATGAGGTTCTCCGTCGCACCCACGGACGGGAAATCCAGGATATGGGCCGCACCGTGCAGCCCTTCCGGGACCGAGGCCATCAGGTATCCGTGGTCGATGCCGATGGTTGCCCCCATAAGCTCCAGCCCGGCCCGGTGCATGTCCAGGCCGCGTGAACCAATGGCGTCCCCGCCGGGCAGTGCCACCTCGGCACGGCGGCAGCGGGCCACGAGCGGGCCCAGCACCGAGATCGAGGCACGCATCGCCCGCACCAGGTCATAGTCCGCCTGGTGACCCGGCATCGCCGGCACGTCCACGGCCACCGATGCGGCGTCGACGTCGTAATCCACCGCGCACCCCAGCCGGCGCAGCAACTCGGCCATGATCCAGACATCCTGGATGTTGGGCACATTGGTGATCACGGAGCGGCCCTCGGCCAGCAGCGTGGCGGCCATCAGCTTCAGCACGCTGTTCTTGGCACCCGGGACGGTCACTGCTCCGCGGAGCGTGCTGGGACCGGTAACAACAATGACGTCTTCCATTACTCCATCCTAGGCGGACGCAGCCGGACCGCTTCGTCCAACGGGGCCGGGCCGCGCGCGCCTGCGGCTGTAACCGGGCAGCAAAAAAGGCACAGGGATTCTTCCCTGTGCCTTTTTGGCGTTCTCCCGGCTACCGCCAGGTGCCGATGCCGATCACCGGACCGGCCTCGAGCCACGAGGAGAGGCCCGTGTAGGTTTCGTACTTCATGGCCACCAGGAATTCGCTCCCCTGGCAGGACAGAGTAACCACCACGGCGCCCGGCTGGATACGGGGCCGCTCTGCTTCGGTGGGCTCCCGCCAGCCGTTGATTTCCAGCGAGCTGCGCAGGAAACGGTACGGCGGACGGGGACTCAGCGAAACAAGCCGCAGCCACTCCAAGTGGGTGTCCGTATAACGGCAAACCCCCATCCGCCACCCGGCAGGCGGGAGGCAGATGGAGGCATCAAAGGTCCCCAGGGTGCGCCGCAGGGAACTGCGGCGCACCCAGAAAAGCACTACTGCCAGGACCAGCAGCCCGAAGAGGGCTGCCACAGCAATGAACACGTAGGAGCTGTCCATCGGTGGGGGTCAGCGGATCCCGGCGGTTGCTTCGTTGGTCACCTTGGCATTGTCGGCCACAATGACCACGCGGTTGTTGTCCACGGAGAAGAATCCTCCGTCAACGCTTACCTCAATGCGCGAGCCGGACACCGGCTCGATGGCCATGGTGCCCTCTGCCAGGATGGCCAGCACCGGTGAGTGGCCGGGAAGGATCCCGATCTCGCCGTCGCTGGTGCGGGCCTTGACCATCTTTGCTGCACCGGACCACACGAAGTGGTCTGCTGCAACGATCTCAACTTCGAGTTCAGCAGTGTCCGCCATGGGGCTCACTTCCCGGTCTGCTCTTGGATCTTCGCCCACTGACGCTCGACATCGTCCATGCCGCCGACGTTGAAGAAGGCCTGCTCGGCAATGTGGTCAACGTCGCCGTCGCAGATGGCCTTGAAGCCTTCGATGGTGTCCTTGATGGAAACCGTCGAACCTTCAACACCGGTGAACTGCTTGGCGGTGTAGGTGTTCTGGGAGAGGAACTGCTGGATGCGGCGTGCACGCGACACGACGATCTTGTCCTCTTCAGAGAGCTCGTCAACACCGAGGATGGCGATGATGTCCTGCAGTTCCTTGTTCTTCTGAAGGATCTGCTTGACGCGGATGGCCGTGTCGTAGTGCTCCTGGCCCACGTACTGCGGGTCGAGGATGCGCGACGTCGAGGTCAGCGGATCCACGGCCGGGTACAGGCCACGGGAAGCGATTTCACGGGAAAGTTCCGTGGTCGCATCCAGGTGCGCGAACGTGGTGGCCGGAGCCGGGTCGGTGTAGTCATCTGCAGGCACGTAAATGGCCTGCATGGACGTGATCGAGTGGCCCTTGGTGGAGGTAATGCGCTCCTGCAGCAGACCCATCTCGTCAGCCAGGTTCGGCTGGTAGCCCACGGCGGAAGGCATGCGGCCGAGAAGGGTGGAAACCTCGGAGCCTGCCTGCGTGAAGCGGAAGATGTTGTCGATGAAGAGCAGCACGTCCTGGTTCTGCACATCGCGGAAGTACTCCGCCATGGTCAGAGCCGACAGTGCCACGCGCAGACGCGTTCCCGGCGGCTCATCCATCTGGCCGAATACAAGGGCGGTGTCCTTCAGGACGTTCGCCTCTTCCATTTCAACCCAGAGGTCGTTGCCTTCACGGGTACGCTCGCCCACACCGGCGAATACCGAGGTACCGCCGAAGTTGCGGGCAACACGGGTGATCATTTCCTGGATCAGCACGGTCTTGCCGACGCCGGCGCCGCCGAACAGGCCGATCTTGCCACCCTTGATGTACGGGGTGAGGAGGTCGATCACCTTGATGCCGGTTTCCAGCATCTCGGTCGAGCCCTCGAGGTCAGCGAAGTTCGGTGCCGAGCGGTGGATGGGCCAGCGCTCGGAGATCTCCAGCTTGTCTTCGGTAACATCCAGGGGCTGGCCCAGGACGTTGAAGATGTGGCCCTTGACGCCGTCGCCTACGGGGACGGAGATGGGGGCACCCGTGTCGACCACGGCTGCGCCGCGGACCAGACCGTCGGTGGCCTGCAGGGAGATGGCACGGACGAGGTTGTCACCCAGGTGCTGGGAAGTCTCGAACGTGATGGTGCGGGTCTGGCCGTCGAGCGTGAGCTCGGTGGTCAGTGCGTTGTAGATGGTGGGGATTGCGTCAGCCGGGAATTCGACGTCGACAACCGGGCCGATGACACGGGCGATACGGCCGGTGGCACCCGAGGCTACGGAATTAGCTCCGTGCTCGACAGTTTGGGCAGTCATCTCTCTCACTTCACTCAGTTAGATGGCGTGTGGACTAAGTTTTTTATGCGTTGGAACTTATCTTCGACGGCAGATGGTCAGGAGGCGCTGAGCGCGTCCGCACCGGCTACGATCTCGGAAAGTTCCTGGGTGATTTCGGCCTGACGCGCGTTGTTGCGAAGTCGGGTGTACTTCTTGATCAGGTCCGTGGCGTTGTCCCCTGCGGCCTTCATGGCGCGCTGGCGGGCTGCAAGCTCGGAAGCGGCTGCCTGGAGCATGGCTGCGAAGATGCGCGACTCGATGTAGCGCGGCAGCAGTGCGTCCAGAACCTTTTCCGGCTCCGGCTCGTATTCGTAGAGAGGCAGGAACTCAGAGCTTGTCTGGGCTTCTTCCTCGACTACTTCCAGCGGCAGCAGTCGGATAACCGCAGGTTCCTGAATAACCATGGACTTGAAGCGCGTGTACACGATGTGGATTTCATCCACGCCGCCGTCTTCGTAGGCCGTATTGAAGTCATCGAGGAGTGCCTTACCGATTTCACGGGCTGTTTCGAACTCGGGTGCATCGGTACCGCCGGTCCAGACCCGTTCCACGGAACGGTTACGGAATTCGTAGTACGCCTGCCCCTTGCGGCCAACAAGGTAGGTCTTAACTTCCTTGCCCTCTTCACGGAGCAATTCATTGAGTGCTTCGCCCTGCTTGAGGACACCGGCGGAGTAGGATCCGGCAAGACCGCGGTCGGAGGTCATGATGACCACGGCTGCACGCCGAATCTGCTCCGGTTCGGTGGTCAGCGGATGATCGATCTCCGACTGGGATGCCACAGCAGAAACGGCACGGGTGATCGCATTGGAGTAAGGCAGTGACGCAGCCACACGGGTGCGCGCCTTTCCAATGCGAGAGGCAGCAATCAGCTCCATCGCCTTGAAGATCTTCTGCATCGACGTGGTCGACGCGATCTTCTGGCGGTAGACCCGAATTTGGGCTCCCATACTCTTCCTTTCAGTTCCTAGCGTTGGAGCTAGGGGCTAAGGCAATGGCTCTGGGTTCCGCTGCCGGGCACAAGGCCCGGCAGCGGAACTCCACAGCCGCTAGCGCTTCTGCTTGACGATCTTTTCCTGGTCTACGGAGTCCTCGTCCAAGGCCGAGGTCTCTTCGTTGCCGGCGGCAACCATGCGGTTGTCACCTTCGCCGAAGAAGCCCTGCTTGAAGTTGGTGATGAGGTTCTTCATCTCATCCACCGTGGAATCCTCGAGCTTGTTCGTCTCGGCCAGGACGGTCATGACGGACGAGGAGTGGCGTACGTGCTCCAGGAACTCGGTCTCGAAGCGGCGCACGTCCTCAACGGGAACGTCATCCAGGTAGCCGTTGGTGCCCATCCAGATGGAGACAACCTGGTCTTCCACCGGGTACGGAGCGTACTGGCCCTGCTTGAGCAGTTCCATCAGGCGAGCACCGCGGGTCAGCTGCTGGCGGGAAGCCGCATCCAGGTCCGAGGCGAACATGGCGAAGGCCTGCATGTCGCGGTACTGGGCCAGTTCCAGCTTCAACGTACCGGAGACCTTCTTCATGGCCTTCTGCTGAGCTGCACCACCGACGCGGGACACGGAGATACCGACGTCGACGGCGGGGCGCTGGTTGGCGTTGAAGAGGTCCGACTGCAGGAAGATCTGGCCGTCGGTGATGGAAATAACGTTGGTCGGGATGTAGGCCGAGACGTCATTAGCCTTGGTTTCGATGATCGGCAGGCCGGTCATCGAGCCTGCACCGAGCTCGTCGGAGAGCTTGGCACAACGCTCCAGCAGACGGGAGTGCAAGTAGAAGACGTCGCCCGGGTAAGCTTCGCGTCCCGGCGGGCGGCGCAGCAGCAGCGACACGGCGCGGTAGGCTTCAGCCTGCTTGGAGAGATCATCAAAGATGATCAGGACGTGCTTGCCGCCGTACATCCAGTGCTGGCCGATGGCCGAGCCTGCGTACGGTGCCAGGTACTTGAAGCCGGCGGGGTCGGATGCCGGGGAGGCCACGATGGTGGTGTACTCCATGGCGCCCTGGTCTTCCAGCGTGCGCTTGATTTCAGCGATCGTGGAAGCCTTCTGGCCGATGGCAACGTAGATGCAGCGAACCTGCTTCTGCACGTCGCCGGACTCCCAGTTGGCCTTCTGGTTCAGGATGGTGTCCACGGCAATGGCGGTCTTACCCGTCTTGCGGTCACCAATGATCAGCTGGCGCTGGCCGCGGCCGATCGGGATCATGGCGTCGATTGCCTTGAGGCCGGTCTGGAGGGGCTCGTGGACCGACTTACGCTGGGTAACGCCGGGGGCCTGGAGCTCCAGTGCACGGCGTGCCTCAGCCTGGATCGGGCCCAGGTCATCCATCGGCTCGCCCAGCGGGTCGACTACGCGGCCCAGGAAGGCATCGCCTACGGGTACGGACAGGACTTCACCGGTGCGGTGTACTTCCTGGCCTTCTTCGATACCGGCGAAATCGCCAAGTACCACGACACCGATTTCACGGGTGTCCAGGTTCTGGGCGAGGCCCAGCGTGCCGTCCTCGAACCGAAGCAGCTCGTTCGCCATAACGGAGGGCAGGCCCTCCACACGGGCGATGCCGTCGCTGGCGGTGGTTACCCGGCCAACTTCAACGCGCTCTGCGTTTCCGGGTTCGTAGGACGCCGCGAATTCGTTCAACGCATTACGGACGTCGTCGGCGTTGATGGTCAATTCGGCCATCTGCAGTCCCTGCTCTCCTATGTTGTGATCATCGCTTACTTCCGATGACCGTGATTGGTTCTCAATTGTTTCTCTGGCCGTTGCCGGCCCTGAAGGTGACTAGACAGCGAGCTTTCGGCGCAGTTCGGTCAGTCGTGTCGCAACGGTGGAATCAACTACTTCATCCCCCACTGTGACACGGATGCCGCCCAGAATCGTCGGGTCTACGTTGACGTTGATCTTCAGCTCACGGCCATACAGTCCGTTGAGAGAGGACTGCAGACGCTTCTGCTGCTCCTGCGTCAGCGGACGGCTTGACTGCACTTCTGCAATCCACCGCTGCTGCCGGCCGGCTACCAGTTCCATGAACCGCGTGACCAGTGCCGAAGGACGCAGTCCGCGCGGGGCGGTGACCGCCTGGCGAACCAGCACCTTGGCTTCGGCTCCCATACCGGGTACCAGCTTCATAGCCAGTGCCGAACGGGCTTCAGCTGAAGCCTGCGGTTCCTGCAGTGCCCGCTGGACCTCGTGGTTGGCTGCTACTGCCTGGTTGAACCGGAACAGATCGCTTTCCAGGTCTTCCAGGCCGGAGAGGCCGGGGCCCTTGTTTTCCGCTACTGCGGAAACAACCGTTGCACCCAGGGTTTCCAGGGCATCGCCCAGGTCGCGCGGCGTGCGCCACCGGGACTCCACCAGAGAAGCAACAAGCTGCTCGGCATCGGTCGAAACCTTGCCGCCTACCAGCTTGGAGACCAGGGCTGCCTTGGCAGAGGCTTCACGAGCCGGATCCGTCAGGGCACGAAGCAGTCCAGCATCGCTGTCCAGCAGGCCCAGAATTCCAAAGAGTTCCTCGGCCAGGGACAGGCGGGCGCCGGGAAGCATTGTTTCCAGCTTTTCCTGTGCCACGGCCAGTGACTCGCTCGATATACCTGCCATTACTGGACCGCACCTGCGTTCTGGGATTCCAGGTCGTCAAGGAAGCGGTCAACGACACGGGCTGCACGAGCGTCGTCGGCGAGCGACTCGCCAACGATCTTGCTGGCCAGTTCCGTGGCGAGGGTGCCCACTTCGCTGCGGAGCGCAACGACAGCTGCCTGCCGTTCAGCTTCAATGGCGACGTGGGACTGTTCCATGATGCGGGCGGATTCCGCGCCGGCCTTGGCCTTCAGGTCAGCGAGGATCTGGGCGCCTTCGGCGCGTGCTTCCTCACGGATCCGATTGGCTTCGGTACGGGCGTCGATCAGCTGCTGCTTGTACTCGTCCAGAGCTGCACTGGCCTCGGCCTGGGCGGCTTCAGCCTTCTTGAGTCCGCCTTCGATGGCCTCGGTACGCTCTGCATACGTCTTCTCGAACATCGGGACGACGAACTTGACGACGATGTACATCAGCACGGCGAAGCCAAGCAGTGTTACGAGGATCTCCCAGATGTTTGGGACCAGTGGATTCGCGCCCTCTTCGGCGGCGAGGATTAGTGCCTCGTTCATTTCAATCCGTCCTATCTACTTGGTGAGGAAAATTCGCGCTGACGTTACAGAACGAACGCGAAAACCAGACCAAGGATAGCCAGTGCTTCGGTCAGTGCCAGGCCGAGGAAGGCGATGGGCTGCAGGACGCGCTGGGCTTCCGGCTGGCGGGCAACACCGTTGATGTAGGCAGCGAAGACCAGGCCCACGCCGATGGCGCCGCCGATGGCGGACAGACCGTAGCCGACGAGGTTGATGTTGCCGTTGATTTCACCAATCATTATGGCTTTGTTCCTTTCAAGATGCCCGAAGGCAGGTTGTATGGTTCAGGGGGTTCCCCGGGAAGGGGAGGTTTAGTGTTCCTCGGCCAGGGAGCCTTGGATGTAGATCGCAGTCAGCAGGGTAAAGACATAGGCCTGCAGGCACTGGATCAAAACTTCGAACAGGAACATCCCGACGCCGCCAACCAGGGTGAGCACACCCAGCGGCTTCAGCAGTCCTTCAGCCTCGAGCAGCAGGAACGAGGTTCCGGCACCCGCCAGCATGATGATCAGGTGGCCCGAGAGCATGGTTGCGAAGAGTCGCAAGCTGTGCGTGATCGGGCGGACCAGGAAGGTGGAGATGATTTCGATCAGCACCACGAGGGGCAGGATGGCCATCGGCACACCGGAGGGCACAGTGGCGAACTTGAAGTACGAGATACCGTGCTTCCGGATGCCGACAATGATCCAGGTGAAGTAGACAATCGCTGCCAGCGCATAGGCGGTACCCACGTGGGACGTGGTCGGCAGCTGGGCCAGCGGGATGGTGCCCCACAGGTTGTTGATCAGAATGAAGAAGAACAGCGCAAAGAGCAGCGGAGTAAAGGACCTGAAGTCCTTTTCACCGATGATGTCCCGGCCGATCGAGTTGCGGACGAAGTTGTAGCTGAACTCGCCGAGGAACTGCAGCCGGCCCGGAACCATCTGTCCCTTGCGGGCAGCGGCTATGAAGAACCAGCCGATAAGGATGACGGAGAGGAGGATAAGCAGCATCTGCTTTCCAAACCCTTCACCATATTCGGCGCCCCAGGGAAGAATCTCAGGGAGGTGCATGTCTTCGAGGGTGGGTGCGACGAATCCCTCGTCATTGGAGGCGGGAAGCGCAAGCGCGATCAACGCGTTTCCTCTCTGCTGTGTCCATCGTTGGGCATATCATTGGCGGGCGCGCTCAAGGTGCGCCCGTTGTTTCGGTTTTGTGAAATCAATTCGATTTATCCGTATCCGGCTGTTTTCCGCCCTTGGCGGGTCGGTCTGCACCCGAGGCGCGTCTGTGTGCGAAGGCGACATAGTAGCCGCTGACCACACCCAGGACGATACCGGCCGGTAAAATCCAGCGAGTTCCCAGGAGACTATCCAGGCTCCACCCTATCAAACCCAGGGCGATGATTCCCGCCAGCACATACTGCAGTACTGCGCGGCGTCCGGAGGCCGGGTCCTGGAAGGCGGAAGGGGCGGAGGCAGGCTGTTTATTGGGCATGTCAGTCTCCCTTGCGGGCGGGTTCGGGGGCTTCGGAGTAAATCAGGTGGCGGGTCCGGGAGAAGGCCCGGATCTCGGCAGCCTGCCAGAGGACCACTGCACCGACCGCCGTAAGCGCAAACCATTCACGGTGCATCCATTCAGGGACACCCAGCATAAAAAGAATGACGGCGAAGCCGACAACCTTGATGGCGTAGGTGACCACGAACATTCCAATGGCACCGGACGGATTGCTGCGGCCCACAAAGTGCCCGACCAAAAGGCTGATTCCGAAGAACGCAACAATAAGGAACCAGCCAAGGAGTGAACTCGCGGCCGCTTCCGGACCCGATATCACCGCGGCAGCAGCGGCCGCCAGGACTGCACCGCTGCCGGTGACTGCAAGAGCCGCCTTGAGGATCCCCAGCCAGGGGGCCGTCGTTGGCCCGGAGGGTGTCAGGTACCCGCCGGAGCGGGAACCGTCGTCGGATCTCATGGTGTGGGCAGTCTTCCTTGCCTGGGGAGTTACGGGTTTCGATAAGGCGCGGGCTACCGCGACCCTTGAATTCTACAGTACATAGAAGTCGCCGCTTACAGCGCGGCTGACGGGCCCGCACGGGCTCACCATGGCCGCCACGCGAACGGCGTCCGGACCGGGTGCGGCCAGGCCGCGTAACACTAGGCCACGTAGCGGCGGGCGAAGAGGCGCGGGGAGCTCAGGTAGAAAACCACCACGGCTACGGCGAAAAGGGCACCCGCAGCCGTAGCCCCGGCACCGGCGCCTGCCGTCAGCAGCCCGGTTCCGCCGATGGCGAGGGTGCAGGCAGTAACAAAGAGGGAAACCTGGACGTGGCTAAGCCCGCAGTCGGTCAGCCGCTGGTAAACGTGCTGGCGGTGCGCGGTGTACCACCGCTCGCCCCGGCGCACGCGCCGCAGAAGGGTGGAGAAGGTATCCACCAGGTAAATGAGGATCGGGAACAGCAGGTACTCGATATACACGCCTGCCAGGAAGGCAGCTACTGCAATTCCCGCGACGGCGGAACCCAGCAGGTAACTGCCGACGTCGCCCAGGAAAACCTGTCCCCTGCCGAGGTTCCAGGGCAGGAACGCCGCGAAGGCGGCCGCCGTCACGGCGCCGGCAACGGTAAGCCACATATGGTCCGAAAGCACACCGCTGACGGAATAGAGCCCGCCGACAGCCACACCGTGCAGGCCGGAAATCCCGTTGATGCCGTCCATAAAATTGGCCACGTTGATGTAAGCGGCAATGGCAAGTCCCCCCACGGGAACCCACCACCAGCTCTGCTCCATGGTCCAGGCCAGGGCTGCAGTGCCGGCAAGCCCGATCAGCAGCTGGGTACCGGCCCGGGTCCGGACGGAGACGCCCCGCCAGTCTTCGATCCACCCCAGCAGGGATGCCAGTCCGGTAATGACGATGAGGATGGCCACGATGGAGCGGTCCACGGCCACCAGACCGGTGAGCAGGGCGAGGACAAGCCCGGCCAGCACGCCCGCGGCAACGGTGACGCCCACACCGCGGATCACCACGGTGGTGTGGGAGGAACGCTCATTGGGCACATCCAGCACGCCCAGGCGCCGCAGCAGGGGAATGAAAACGAACGGCAGCAGGAGGCTCGTCAGGAAGGCTGCCGCGATGCAGAGGCCCAGCAGCATTAGCCCGTCCGCCGTTCCCGGTAGGCGCCCTCGGCATCCGGACCGGGCAACGGCACAACGTCGTCGGGCGGGGTTTGAAGTCCGCAGCGGCGCAGCCAGTCGGCCAGGTCAAGGTCACCGGGGTTGAGGACGGCTACGGACGCGTGGGAGATCTTGGGATGGAACGGCCTGGAGTCCTCTTCGCCCGAGCCCACCAGGATCTCGTGCATTTTTTCGCCCTGCCGCAGGCCGGTGAAGACTATCTCCACATCCTTGCCGGACATGGCAATCATCCGGCGCGCGACGTCGAGGATCTTCACGGGCTCGCCCATGTCCAGGATCATGACCTCGCCCCCGCGGCCGATGGCTCCGGCCTGGATGACCAGCTGGCAGGCCTCGGGAATGGTCATGAAGAAGCGTGTCACTTCGGGATCGGTCACCGTCACCGGGCCGCCCTGGCGGATCTGTTCGCTGAACAGCGGCAGCATGGAGCCGCGGCTGCCGATCACGTTTCCGAAGCGGACGGAGACGTACCGCTCCCCCGTGGCCCGGGCCATCCATGCGGTGAGTTTTTCGGCCACCCGCTTGGAATGGCCCAGGACAGTGGTGGGATTGGCCGCCTTGTCCGTGGAGATGTTCACGAAGTGGCGCACATCCGCCTTGCGGGCCGCCGCCAGGACATTGGCTGTACCCAGCACATTGGTCTTCCAGGCTTCGTGCGGGTACTGCTCCAGCAGGGAGACGTGCTTCAGCGCTGCGGCATGGAACACGACGTCGGGACGGCGTTCACGGAAGATCTTCTCCAGCGCGTCGGGGTCGCGGATGTCCGCAAGCACCGTGTCCCGGCCGTCCAGCAGGCCGCGGCCGGTGATGGACAGCTGGGTCAGCTGCAGCCCGGTCTCATCCCGGTCCACCATGATCAGCTCGCCCGGATTGAAGGCCGTGATCTGCCGGCAGAGCTCGGAACCGATGGAACCGCCGGCGCCGGTCACCAGGACCTTTTTCCCCGAGAGGTAGCCCGCTACCTCGTCCACGTGGATGTCCACGGGGCGCCGGCCGATCAGGTCCTCCACCGCAACGTCGCGGAAGTCGGTCAGCCCGGCGCCGTCGCCCTTGGCCAGCATGTCCTTGAGCGGGGGAAGCACCAGCACCCGCAGGTCCAGGCCTTCAGCGCGGTCGGAAATCTCGCGCACCTGCTTGGCTTCGATGTCCGCCATCGCCACGATCAATACGGTGGCGCGGGTCCGGTGCACCAGATCGGGCAGGTCAACCAGTTTGCCGATGACGGGAACGGTGGCCAGCCGCAGGTGTTTCTTGGCCGGATCATCGTCGATCAGGCCCACCGGGTAGTAGGGGGATTCGGGGTCCTTCATCATCCGCGAGACCAGGGAGCTGCCCAGGAATCCGGCTCCGTAGATAAGGGCACGCTGGGCTTCCTCGCCCGGACGGGCCCGGCTTTCCACATACATCCGCTTCAGGTAGCGGATGGCGGCCATAAACAGGCAGGCGAAGGGGAAAGCGATCATGCCGGTGCTGCGCGGAATGTCGATCACCAGGCCGAAAAGGGCGCTGGCCAGGACCAGGATGGCCGAGACAATCAGCGTGACGACGGCCAGCAGGCGCATCTCGTGGAAGCTGCCGAAACTGTAGCGTCCGCGGTACAGCGCGAACGAGTATCCGACAACCAGCTGGGTCAATACCGCGACGCCGCAGAAGACCGCCAGGCCGCCGGGGCTGATCTGCTCCACGGTCAGTTCGTAGCGCAGCACCAGGGCAAGCACGATGGACACGATCCATGCCAGCGAGTCCAGCATGTACTGCGACCAGAGCCACAGAACCGGCTTTTCCCCCCGGGGAAGGCTCTTGTTGTCCGTAGGTTTTTGCCTCATGGTCCTCAACGGGTGGATACCCGGCTCTCTTCTCGATGGTGCATAGAACTGGTGGAAGAATCCGGTGTAATAGACTGGAATCTATTCAGCATACTAACTGCACACCCTCTCCTGTTTCGGCTTTGGCCGATGCTCCGGGGTGCTTCGAAAGGAACATCTTGCCGGACTCAGTGGCGGTAGCAGCGGTCACCTTCGACCGCCCCGACGACGTCAAGACGCTCTTGGAAGCCCTGGCCGCGCAGACCGGAAACATCACTTCCGTGGCCCTGGTGGACTCCGGGAAGAGCCCGGTCAAGGATATCGCCGACACCTCGTCCGCGCCGGTCAATTACATCCGTTCCAACACGAACCTCGGCGGCGCCGGCGGATTCTCCCTCGCTATTCTCTCAGCAATGGCTTCGGGTGCCGAATGGATCTGGATTATGGACGACGACGCCCATCCTGAAGATCCGGAATGCGTTGCCACACTTCTTGCGGCGGCAAAGGAACGCGGGCTTGATGTTGTCCTGCCGCTCGTGGTTGCTCCCGGAGCACCCGACACGCTCTCCTTCCACTTCCGCATCGACGGAAAACTCACCCACGACCGCGCCCTGGTGGCTGAACGGGGCTTCCTGCCCAACGTGGGGCATTTCTTCAACGGTGCGCTGATCCGGACCGATGTGTTCTACCGGGTCGGGCTGCCGGATCTGCGGCTGTTCATCCGCGGGGACGAAACCGACTTCATGATCCGGCTGCGGCGTGCCGGCGTCGAGTTCGGCACGGTCACCACGGTGGCCCTGACCCACCCTGCCGCATGGGCGGAGGTGCAGCCGGTGCTGGGCGACCGGATGCACGTGCTGGTTCCGGAAAACGCGTTCAAGCAGTTTTACTTCTACCGCAACCGCGGCCACCTGACGCGCCGCTACCGGCGGGTTCGGTCCCTGGTGGCCGACACGGTGGGCTACCCGGTCCACTTTGCCCGGACAAAGGATCCCCGGGGATTTGTGCAGTGGCTGCGTGCCTACGCAGCGGGCCTGGGCGGCCGCCGCTTCGGACCGCCCTCGGATTTCGGGTTCTAGCGGTGCCCGCCGCGCAGGACCTGCCGGCCAACGAGGCCGCACTGACCATCGTTATCACCACGTTCAACCGCTCGGGTTTCCTGGCCGGCCTGCTGCAGAGCATCCGGGCACTGGATCCCGCCCCCGCGGGCGTGCTGGTGGTGGACAATGCCAGCACAGATGACACCCCCGACGTGGTGGAGGCGGCCAGGGCGGATTTCCCCGTTCCGCTGCAGTCCATCCGGCTGGAGACCAATACCGGCGGAGCCGGCGGATTTGCGGCCGGCACCGAGGCGGCCCTGGCCAACGGGGCACAGTGGCTGTGGCTGATGGATGACGACGTCGAAGTCCTCCCCCATGCAGTGGCCGCACTGCGCAAGTGGACCGGCCGCTACGAGTGCATCCACGGGCGCCGGTACGACGACGCCGGGGCGCCCTTCTTCTGGCAGCACCGCTTTGTGCCGTTCCTCGGCGTGCATCTGCCGGTGCGCGGCAACGTTTTCCGCGACTCCCCCGTTTTCGAAACCAATGTGGGCTGCTTTGAAGGCATGCTTATCAGCGCCGCACAGGTCCGCAGGATCGGGCCGCCGGACGCACGATACTTCATCAACGGTGATGACCTGATCTACGGCTGGCTGGCGTCCCTGGACCGGCCGGTGGCGTACGTCAACGACTTTGTGCTGCGCAAGGTCCGCCCGCAGAAACAGATCGACCTTGGCATCCGGCACCTGAACGATTCAAGCAATCTGGGCCGTTTCACGTCCATGCGCAACCGCGGACACACCGCCCGCTACCTGCAGGCGCACGGCCGCTTCAGCCCGGTGGGCTTCGGGATAGGCACGTTCCTGACCGCGGCTAAGGAGCTGCTGCGCCTGCTGGCGGTGGAGCATACGCTGCACGGCGTGGAACGGCTCTGGACCGGCTGGCGCGGCTCGCGCCGGATCCTGCGGGATCCGTCCTGGACTCCCATGCCTCCGCTGGCAGAACCATCACCACGAAAGCAACAGGTTTGAGCACTCCCTCCACGTCCTCCGGTTCCGCCTCCGTTCCCTCCTCCGCACCTGTGTGGGTGGTTGTGGGCGCCACCGGGTTTATCGGCTCCTCCGTGTACGCCGCGCTCACAGCCCGCGGTGCCCGCGTCCGGACAGTTTCCGCGCCCCGCCTGCAGGCCGCGGACGCCGACGCCCGTACCCTGGCAGCCGCCGCAGCCGGCATGATCTCTGACCGGGAGTCGCTCACCGCAGCCTTCACGGGAGCCGACGTGGTGATCAACGCCGCGGGCCTGGCAACTCCCGGCGCCGGAGATTCTCCCGAGCTGCGGGGCGCAAACGCACTGCTGCCCGTGCTGATCGCCGACGCCGCAGACGCCGCCGGAGTCCGTCGGTTTGTCCATCTGAGCAGTGCTGCCGTTCAGGGCCACCGGCCGTTTTTGGACGAGAGCAGCCACGTTGAGCCCTTCTCCGCGTATTCGCGGGCCAAGGCCCTGGGCGAGCAGGCACTCGCCGCCCGGCAGGCCGGCTCCTGCAGCGTCGTCACCGTCCGGGCGACCTCGGTACAGGGTCCCGGCAGGCCGACGACGGCGAAGCTGGCCAGGCTGGCAGCCTCCCCGCTGGCGTCCGTGGCGGCGCCCGGCACCGCCCCGAGCCCCGTCAGCTCCGTGGATGCCCTGGTGGATTTTGTCCTGACCGTTGCCAGCCATCCCGGCCAGGTACCCGCTGTGGTCCTGCAGCCCTGGGAGCAGGCCTCGGTTTCCTCGGTGCTCGAATCGGCCGGCGGACGCCGGCCGGCCCGGTTGCCTGCCTGGTTCTGCAAGGCCATGCTCCGTACCGGCTACGCGGTTTCATCGCTGGCCGGAGAACGCTTCCACGGTCCCCTGCGCCGCGTCGAAATGATGTGGTTCGGTCAGCGGCAGGAACCGGGCTGGGCCGAGGCTACCGGCAATGTGCCCGAACCGCGGGTGCAGCACGTTTTGGAGTCCTCCCGCAGCTAGCGGCCGGCGGGAGGACCCATCCCGGGAGGGTCTATTCCTTACCCAGGGAAGGTGCAGGCGCCTGGGGCTCCGGTTCCGGCTGCTGTGCCGTCTCCTGCACCGGTTCTTCGTCCAGGTCCAGGATGCCCGGCACCACGGCCCGCAGCGCTTCGAGGCTGACTGCACCGCGGCGGACCACGCGCATCGGCTCACTGGTGGCGTCCACGATGGTGGACGGGATGCCGTCTTCCTTGGCCTCCGGGCGGTGGCCCGCCTCCAGATAGACCTCCACCGATTCAGCCAGCTGGCTCTGCGCCTCGGCTGCGGTCTGTGCTGCCGGGGAGCCGGTGCGGTTGGCGGAGGAAACCGCCAGCGGGCCGGTGACCCCGAGCAGGTCGAGTGCTATCCGGTCATCGGGCATCCGCAGCGCGACGGTCCCCAGGGTGTCGCCCAGGTCCCAGCTCAGCGACGGCTGGGCGTGGAAGATCAGCGTCAGGCCACCGGGCCAGAAGGCTTCGGCAAGGCGGCGGGCATCCTCGGGGATGTCCGTAGCGAGCCCGTCCATGGTCTGCAGCCGCGGGATCAGGACGGGCGGGGGCATGCTCCGTCCACGGCCCTTGGCGGCCAGCAGGGTGGCCACGGCCTGCGGCGAAAACGCGTCCGCGCCGATTCCGTACACCGTGTCGGTGGGCAGCACGATGCAGGCTTTCGCAGCAATGGCCTGCTGCGCGGCCGCAAGGCCTTCGCTGAGTTCTTCGGGGTTGGTGCAGTCATAACTGGTGCTCACGGCAACATTCCTTCATGTGTGGATGCCATCGGTTCGGTTCTCACGGGTTCGGCCGTGACGGGCCGCCGGACGCCTGAGGTGGCACGGGGCCGGCCGTTGAGGTCAAGGTGGGAACGGACATCCGTCCAGGCCGGATCGCCGGCCAGCATGCGGGCTACGGCGGGTGCCTGGACTTCTGCGTGCTCCATCACGAAGTATCCGCCCGGAACCAGCAGCCGTGCCGCCGTGCGCGCAGCAGCCGCGGGCAGTTCCATGCCGTCCGCACCGCCGCCGTAGAGTGCCATCGCCGGATCATGCTCAGCGGCTTCGGGTTCGATGGGAACGGCTTCTGCCGGAATGTAGGGCGGGTTGGAAACCACCACGTCGAAGCGTCCGTTGTAGTCCCCAAACGCGGTGCGCAGGTCCCCCTGTACCAGGTGCACGCCCAGCGGTGAGAGGTTCCGCTCCGCCCAAGCGTAGGCCAGCGGGCTCAGCTCCACGGCGTGCACTTCGGCATCGGGAACTTCGGACGCCACGGCGGCTGCAATGGCGCCGGAACCGGTACCCAGATCCACGACCATCGGCGAGGGGATCCGCCGGGCAGCGTCAATGGCCAGCTGCGCCACGGTTTCGGTTTCCGGACGCGGCACAAACACGCCGGGGCCCACCGCCAGTTCAAGATAACGGAAATGCGCCTTGCCAGTGATGTGCTGCAGCGGCACGCGCGCTGCGCGCTCGGCCACCACGTCGGCAAAGCCTTCCGGAGCCGGGGCATCGGTGAAAGCCAGGGCCCGGACCCTGCCCACCGTCTCCCCCAGCAGGTGCGCGGCAAGCAGTTCCGCATCCACCCGGGGCGAGGGAACACCGGCCTCCGCCAGGCGTGCCGTGGCGCTCCGAAGCGCGGCGTCCAGGGTCTCCCCTGCCGGTCCTGCCGGGTTAGCTTTCGTCACCGATGGCGTCCAGCCGGGCCTGCTCATCCATCTCGATGGCAGCCTGGACCACGGCTTCCAGCTCACCGTTCAGGACGGTATCCAGGTTGTAGGCCTTGTAGCCGGTGCGGTGGTCCACAATCCGGTTTTCCGGGTAGTTGTAGGTACGGATCCGCTCGGACCGGTCCATGGTGCGGATCTGTGACTTCCGGATGTCCGAGTTCGCGGCGTCGATCTTCTCCTGCTCATGCGCGAGGATGCGGGAGCGCAGCACACGCATGGCAGCCTCACGGTTCTGCAGCTGGGACTTTTCGTTCTGCATGGCCACCACAATGCCCGTAGGCAGGTGGGTAATGCGCACGGCGGAGTCCGTGGTGTTCACCGACTGGCCGCCCGGACCCGAGGACCGGTACACGTCAATCTTGAGATCGTTCTGGTTGATCTCGACTTCTTCGGGTTCGTCAACTTCGGGCAGTACCAGCACGCCGGCAGCGGAGGTGTGGATCCGGCCCTGGGATTCGGTGACGGGCACACGCTGGACGCGGTGCACGCCGCCTTCGTACTTCAGCCGGGCGTAAACGCCCTCGGCCGGGTCATTGGAGGAACCCTTGATGGCCATGGAAACATCCTTGTAGCCGCCGAGGTCGGACTCGGTGGCGGAGATGATCTCGGTACGCCATCCGCGGTGCTCGGCGTAGCGGGTGTACATACGCAGCAGGTCGCCGGCGAACAGAGCTGCTTCGTCGCCGCCTTCGCCGCCCTTGACCTCAATGATGACGTCCCGGCCGTCGTTGGGGTCACGCGGAATCAGCAGGCGGCGCAGCTTTTCCTGGGCCTCCGCCAGCTGGTCCTTCAGCACGGGGACCTCGGCGGCGAACTCCGGATCCTCATCTGCCATTTCCGTTGCCGCGGCAAGATCGTCCTCGAGTCCGTGCCACTGGTTGTAGGCATCCACGATCCGGCTGAGTTCGGCGTAGCGGCGGCCGAGCCGGCGGGCCAGGCCCTGGTCCGCGTGTACTGCCGGATCGGAGAGCCGCAGCTGAAGCTCAGCGTGCTCATCCAACAGACCCTGAATGGACTCAAACATGTTTTAGGTTCCTCTTTCGACTGTGTATCCCACAGGCAGTTTATCGGCCCCGGCGGGGTGCGGGCGCGCGGGTGGCTCCGCCGTCCGGTGTTAACGGACAAACCGCCCAGGCTCCGGCCCCGGGTTAACCGGGACCGGAGCATGAGCGGCTCGTAAGGCAGCTAGTCGTCCTTGCTGCCCAGGGTGGTCTTCTGGACCTGCATCAGGAACTCCACGTTGGACTGGGTTTCCTTGATCTTGCCGGTCAGCAGTTCCAGCGCCTGCTGGGTGTCCAGCCCGGAGAGAACACGGCGCAGCTTCCACATGATCTTGACTTCATCGGGAGACAGCAGGTTCTCTTCGCGGCGGGTACCCGAAGCGTTGACGTCCACGGCCGGGAAGATGCGCTTGTCCGCGAGGTTGCGGGACAGGCGCAGTTCCATGTTGCCGGTGCCCTTGAACTCTTCGAAGATGACTTCATCCATCTTGGAGCCGGTCTCGACGAGCGCGGTGGCCAGGATGGTGAGCGAGCCGCCGTTTTCGATGTTGCGGGCAGCACCGAAGAAGCGCTTCGGCGGGTACAGCGCGGAGGAGTCCACGCCGCCGGAGAGGATACGGCCCGACGCCGGAGCGGCCAGGTTGTAGGCACGGCCCAGACGGGTCATGGAATCCAGCAGCACCACAACGTCGTTGCCCATTTCCACCAGGCGCTTGGCGCGCTCGATGGCGAGTTCGGCCACGGTGGTGTGGTCATCGGCGGGACGGTCGAAGGTGGAGGCAATAACCTCACCCTTGACCGTACGCTGCATGTCGGTGACTTCTTCGGGACGCTCGTCTACCAGGACCATCATCAGATGGACTTCCGGGTTGTTGATGGTGATTGCGTTCGCGATGGACTGCAGGATGAGCGTCTTGCCGGCCTTCGGCGGGGAGACGATCAGGCCGCGCTGGCCCTTGCCGATCGGTGCGACGAGGTCAATAACACGCGGACCGATCACCTTGGCCGAGGTCTCCAGGCGCAGGCGCTCGGAGGGGTACAGCGGAACCAGCTTGGAGAAGTCCACGCGGTCCTTGTTGTCTTCGGCGGGCTTGCCGTTGACGGAGGTGAGGCGGACCAGTGCGTTGAACTTCTGGCGCTGGTTCCCGCCCTGGTTTTCACCTTCGCGCGGTGCACGGATGGCGCCAACCACGGCGTCGCCCTTGCGCAGGTTGTACTTCTTGACCTGGGCGAGGGAAACGTACACGTCGTTCGGGCCCGGGAGGTAACCGGAGGTGCGCACAAACGCGTAGTTCTCCAGCACGTCCAGGATGCCGGCTACGGGCAGCAGGACATCGTCGTCAGTGACCTCGACGTCGTCGACCTCGGGGTTCTGGTTGCGGTTGCGGCGACGCTCGTTGCGGTCCCGGAAACGGTCGTTGCGATCGTTACGGTCATTGCGATCGTTGCGGTTCCGGTTGCGGCGGTTGCGCCCGCGGCCGTTCTCTTCGTTGTCGTCGCGGTTGTTGTTCTCGCGGCTGTTGTCGCGGTCGCGGTTATTGCCGCCGTCGCGGTTATTGTCGCGGTCGCGGTTGTTCTCGCGGTTGTTGCCGCCGTCACGGTTGTTCTCGCGGTTGTTGTCGCGGTCGCGGTTGCGGCGTTCACGGCGTTCGCTGCGCTCGTCATCGTTGGAACGGTTCTCCGAACCGTTCCCCTGGGACTGGGACGCACCGTTGGAAGAAGCTGCATCGCTGCTGCCGTTAGAGGATGCGTTGCCGTTGGAGGAAGCAGCTCCGTTCGAGGATGCGTTGCCGCGGTTCTCGCCGTTCTCCTGTGCTTCCGCGCCGGAGGTGCTGGTCTCGCTGCTGTCGCTGCGACGGTTGCGGCTGCGGCGGTTGCCGCGCTCACGCTGGTTTTCGTCGCGGCCGTTGTCCTCGCGGGCCGGGCGCTCAGGTGCCGTCTCGGCCTGCGGAGCCTGCTGTGCGGCTTCCGGGGCGGTTTCGGCCGGGGCTGAGGTGACGACACCGTCACTGGCTGCACGACGGTTGCGGTTCCGGGTCCGGGTGGGACGCTCGGTGGCGGTGCCCTGTGCCGGGGCTTCCGCGGACTGCGCCGGGACTGCCTGTGCAGAGTCGGATCCTGCAGCGGCGCCCTTGCCTGCGGTCTCTTCGCCCGAACGGGATCCCCGCACCGGGCGGTCGGCTACTGCGCCGCCACGCTGGTGGTTGGAGATGGCCGTAACCAGGTCTCCCTTGCGCATCCGGGAGCCGCCGGTGATGCCGAGCTGACCGGCAAGCGCCTGGAGCTGCGCAAGCTTGAGACCGGCAAGACCGGCGCTCTTTGAAGTGTTCTCGCCGGTGGAACCGGCGGATGCTGAATCCACGCCTGCAGTCAGGCTGGTGGTATCTGTCACGAAGGATCCTTCCCCCTCGTCGGGCGGTCCGGCGCATTGCCGGCCGCGGTGATTGACCCCGGACCGATGATCAGACATTGGACCGGGTCCGCCACAATCCGGCCGGAGCCGGGAAAGGGGCGATTCTGCTGGGTGCCTTGTTTAGAAGAATCCACACGGGGTTTCGTCAGCGTTGCTGCCGAACACGCGGCATTCAATGGGACTCGCCGCTTCTTGGCGGTACCGGATGAAGGCTACACCGAAGACAGTGCTTCCGCGGGTAAGGGCGATTGCGTCAACCAAATCACCGGAACGGGTGCAGTTACACCTGGGGCGGTGAAGTGTTTTCAACGAAAGCCCGGGCGGCCCGAAACGGACGGCCATGCCTGCGGGAGCACAAGAACGGTAAAACTACCGCTGGTGCACTTCCACTCTAGCACCATCTCGCTCCACGCCAAGCCGGAGAACACGCCAGTTTTCACCGGCTGCCTGCAGCTCCCGGGCCATCAGCTCCTCCGCCGCCTCTGCGGCAGACGACCCCTCGGCCAGGCACAGGACGGTGGGGCCGGCCCCGGAAACCGTTGCTGCGAACCCCGCAGCGCGCAGCGCCCGGATCAGCGCGGCGCTGGCGGGCATGGCGGGGGCGCGGAAGTCCTGGTGCAGGAAGTCCTGTGTTCCTTCCGGAAGGAGGGCCGGGTCCGTGGTCAGGGCATGGACCAAAAGCGCGGCGCGGCCCGAGTTTGCGGCGGCGGTCCGGTGCGCAACTGTGGCAGGCAGGAGCCCGCGCGCCCGTTCGGTGGACAGCTCGGTGGCGGGGATTGCCACCACCGGCACCACCTCGGGATGGACGACGGCGCGGGCCGAGCGGAAGACGCCGTCGGTCTCCCAGGAAACCGCAAGGTCGCCCGCCAGCGCGGGTGCCACGTTATCGGGGTGGCCCTCCAGAGCCGAGCAGGCGTGCAGGACCCCTGCGGCGTCCAGCCGGTCCTCCTCCGGCAGGAGGGCATTGGCGGCCAGCACGCCGGAGACGATCGCCGCGGCGGACGATCCCAGGCCCCGGCCGTGCGGGATGACGTTCTCGGCGCTGAGGTGCAGGCCGCGGACGGCATAGCCGGCGTCCGCCAGGGTGGAGAGAATCGTGCGCACCACCAGGTGGGAGGAATCCAGCGGAACCTGGTCCGCGCCCTCCCCCGTCACCTGCACGGTAATGCCCGGTTCATCGGCGGTCCGCACCCGGACGGTGTCATACAGCGACAGCGCCAGCCCCAGGGAATCAAATCCCGGTCCCAGGTTGGCGCTGGTGGCCGGGACCGTAACGGTCACTTCCCTGCCGGGGGCCAGCACTGTTGCGCCGGGGAGCTGTCCGGACTCTTCCACCTGCACGGCGGCCCTACTTGGTGCCGGCGGCTGGTGCAGCTGCTTCCAGCCCCAGTGCCGCGGCAACGCTGACGACGTCGAAATCGACCTTCGTGGGCTCAACGTCGGAGCCGTCGGCGGTGCGCAGCGCCCACTGCGGATCCTTCAGGCCGTGTCCGGTGACCGTGATGACAATGGTCTTCCCGGCAGGCACTTCCCCTGCTGCGTGCTTCTTCAGCAGTCCGGCAACGCCTGCCGCGGAGGCCGGTTCAACGAACACACCCTCGCGGGAGGAGAGCCAGCGGTGCGCCTCCAGGATCTCGGTGTCCGTCACGGCTTCGATGAGGCCGCCGGATTCATCCCGCGCAGCGATGGCGGCGTCCCAGGATGCCGGGTTGCCGATCCGGATGGCGGTGGCAATGGTGTCCGGGTCCGTCACCGGATGGCCCTTCACCAGCGGCGAAGCGCCTTCAGCCTGGAAGCCCCACATGTGCGGCGTCTTGGTGGCGACCGGCGCGATTTCCTCGCCTGCCACGTTGGTGTAGGGCGCGGCGTACTCTGTGTAGCCCTTCCAGTACGCGGTGATGTTGCCCGCGTTGCCCACAGGCAGCAGGTGGTAGTCCGGGGCGTCGCCGAGGTAGTCGACCACTTCGAAGGAGGCAGTCTTCTGGCCTTCGATGCGGGCCGGGTTCACGGAGTTCACCAGGAACACCGGGTACGCCTCGGCGAGCTTGCGGGCCACCTCCAGGCAGTTATCGAAGTTGCCGCGCACCTGCAGCAGCTCGGCGCCGTGTGCAATGGCCTGGCTCAGCTTGCCCATGGAGATCTTGCCGTCCGGAACCAGCACGGCGCAGGTGATTCCGGCCTGCGTGGCGTAGGCGGCGGCGGAGGCACTGGTGTTGCCGGTGGATGCGCAGACTACGGCCTTGGCGCCGGATTCAACGGCAGCGGTCATGGCCATGGTCATGCCGCGGTCCTTGAAGGAACCGGTGGGGTTCATGCCCTCCACCTTGAGGTAGACCGTGGAACCGGTCAGTTCCGAGAGCGCCTTGGCGTGCACCAGCGGGGTGCCGCCTTCACCCAGGGTGATGATTTCGGTGCTGTCGGTAACCGGCAGCCGGTCGGCGTATTCGCGGATAACGCCGCGCCATTGGTGAGCCACGGCTCAGACTCCTTCTACCCGCAGGACGGATTTGACGTTTGTGATGACATCGAGGTTCCTGATCGCCTCGACGGTGGCCGCCAGGGCGGCCTCAGATGCACGGTGCGTGACGAAGCGCAGCTCGGCGCTGGCCCCTTCACCGTGGATGGTCTGGCGCATGGTCTCAATGGAGACGCCGTGTTCGGAGAAGACACGGGCGACGGCGGCCAGCACACCCGGCTGGTCTGAAACCTCCAGGCCGATGGAGTAGCTGGTGGTGACCTTGTCCATGGGCAGTGCCGGCAGCTGGCCGGACGGCTGCCCGGCAGGCACGGGCCCGCCGAGGACCAGCCTTCGGGCCGCGGTAACCACGTCGCCCATCACCGCCGAGGCTGTGGGGGCACCTCCCGCGCCCTGCCCGTAGAACATGAGTTCGCCGGCGTTCTCGGCCTCGACGAAGACGGCGTTGAAGGCTCCGTGCACCGCTGCCAGCGGGTGCATGCGCGGCAGCAGGGTGGGGTGCACCCGCACGCTGACGCCTTCGCCGCCCTCACCGTCCGCGAATTTCTCCGCGATGGCCAGGAGCTTGATGACGAATCCGGCGTCCTTCGCGGCGCTGATGTCTTCGGCGGTCACCGAGCTGATGCCCTCGCAGGACACGGCGGAGAGGTCGAAGCCCGTGTGGAAGGCCAGGGACGCGAGAATGGCGCCCTTGGCGGCGGCATCATGCCCTTCCACATCGGCCGTGGGATCCGCTTCGGCGTAGCCCAGCCGCTGGGCCTCGGCCAGGGCGTCGCCGAACTGTGCGCCGGTGGAATCCATGGCGTCCAGGATGTAGTTGGTGGTGCCGTTGACAATACCCATGACCTTGGTGATCCGGTCGCCGGAGAGACTGTCGCGGATGGGCCGCAGGATCGGAATGGCTCCGGCCACCGCTGCTTCATAGGAAAGCTGGACACCGGCGGCGTCGGCCTTCTCATACAGGGCCGCGCCGTCTGCGGCGAGCAGTGCCTTGTTGCCCGTAACGACGGCGGCGCCGTGGCCCAGGGCATGCAGGATCAGGGTGCGGGCCTGTTCCATCCCGCCCATCAGTTCGATGACGATGTCCGCGTCCTTCACCAGGGCTTCGGCATCCGTGGTGAACAGCTCCGCGGGCAGGTCAACATCGCGGGGAGCGTCAACGTTGCGCACGGCGATGCCGGTCAGTTCCAGGCGTGCGCCGAGGCGGGCGGTGAGGTCCGCGGCGTCGTTAATGAGGATCCGGGCAACCTGCGATCCGACGTTTCCGCATCCCAGCAGGGCTACTCTCAGGGTCTTCATTGTGCGTGCCAACTCCTCTAACGGTTAGGAAACGTCGCGTGCCAACAGGTCGTCTTCGGTCTCACCACGCACAATCAGCCGCGCGGTTCCGTTCCGCACTGCGACAACGGGCGGACGGGGAACATAGTTGTAGTTGCTTGAAAGCACCCAGCAGTAGGCTCCGGTGCCCGGAACAGCCAGCAGATCCGACGCGGCCACATCTCCGGGCAGGTAGACGTCCCGCACTACTATGTCCCCGCTTTCGCAGTGTTTGCCAACCACACGCGAAATAACCGCGTCATGTTCGGAGGTGCGGGAGGCCAGAACCGCGGAGTAGTCCGCGCCGTAAAGCACCGGACGGGCGTTATCGCTCATGCCGCCGTCCACACTGACGTAACGCCGCGGGGAGGTGCCGCCGTCGGCCGTGTCCACCCGGACCGTTTTGATGGTTCCGGTGCGGTAGAGCGTGAAGGTGCTCGGACCCGCAATGGCCCGGCCGGGTTCAATGGAAATCCTCGGCACCGCCAGTCCCAGCGCAGCGCAGGTACTGCCGACGACGGCGGCCATGGCGTTGGCGATCTCGGCCGGCGGGCGCGGAGTATCGGCTTCGGTGTAGGCGATGCCGTAGCCGCCGCCCAGGTCCAGCTCGGCCAGTTCGACGCCGTAGGCAGCCTTGACCTCGGCCAGGAAACCCAGCAGCCGGCGGGCGGCCTCTTCGAAGCCGGCCGCATCGAAGATCTGCGAACCGATATGGCAGTGCACGCCCACCAGGTTCACGCCGTCGTGCTTCAGCGCCGTTTCCACCGCCGTCAGAGCCGGGGACCGTCCGTCCAGTTCGGGGTCCGCGACCATGGACAGGCCGAACTTCTGGTCCTCGTGGGCGGTGGCAATGAATTCGTGGGTCGAGGCGTGCACGCCCGGGGTCAGGCGCAGCATCACGTTGGCGCGTTCGCCGCGGGACGCCGCCAGCTGCCCCAGCAGTTCCAGCTCACCCAGGCTGTCCACCACGATCCGGCCCAGCTGCATGTCCAGCGCCCGGGTCAGCTCGGCCACCGACTTGTTGTTGCCGTGCAGGCCCAGCCGGCTGCCCGGCAGTCCGGCGCGGCGGGCGACGGCCAGCTCGCCGCCGGAGCAGGTGTCCAGGCGCAGGCCCTCGGAATCGACCCAGCGGGCCACCTCGGTGCAGAGGAAGGACTTGCCCGCATAGTAGACATCCACTCCCCCGCACAGCGGTGCGAACGCGGCGTCGAAGGAATCCTTGAAGTTTCGGGCCCGGGCACGGAAGTCATCTTCGGACATCACGAAGACCGGCGTACCGAAGTCCTCCGCGATCTTGGAGACGGGAATCCCGGAGATTTCCAGCTCGCCGGTCTCCCCCCGCTGCACGTCGCGCGCCCACATCTGCGGGCGCAGGGCATTGGGGTCCTCCGGGTGGCTCAGCCAGGCGGGGGCCAGGGGTGAAGCAGTCATTACTTACATCCGTTCGGGTGCGGAAACTCCCAGCAGGTCCAGGCCGTTGGCCAGAACCTGGCGTGCGGCGAGGTTCAGCCACAGCCGGGTGCGGTTGGTGTCGGTGATTTCCTCGTCGCCCTGGGGTGCGATCCGGCAGGCGTCGTACCAGCGGTGGTAGGTGCCGGCAATGACCTCAAGGTGGCGGGCCACGCGGTGCGGTTCACGGAAGGCACTGGCCTGGGCGACGACGCCGGGGTACTGGCCCAGCGCGGCAAGCAGTGCGCTTTCGGTCGGGTGGGTCAGCAGCGAGGCGTCGAAGGCGGAATCGTCGACGCCTGCTGCTTCGGCGTTGCGGGCCAGGGCGTGCGTACGGGCGTGGGCGTACTGGACGTAGAACACCGGGTTCTCGTTGCTGCGCTTGGTCAGCAGGTCCAGGTCCACGTCGATGTTGGAGTCTGCGGAGAAGCGGGCCAGCGTGTAACGCGCGGCGTCCACGCCCACGGCCTCCACGAGGTCTTCAAGGGTGACCACGGTGCCTGCACGCTTGGACATCCGGACCGGCTTGCCGTCCTTGACCAGGTTGACCATCTGGCCGATCAGGACCTCCACGCACTCGGGGTCGTGTCCCAGAGCTGCTGCTGCGGCCTTCAGGCGGGCAACGTAGCCGTGGTGGTCCGCGCCGAGCATGTAGACGTTCAGGTCGAAGCCGCGGTCGCGCTTGTTCTGGATGTAGGCAATGTCGCCGGCAATGTAGGCGGCGTTTCCGTCCGACTTGATGACCACACGGTCCTTGTCGTCACCGAACTCGGACGAGTTCAGCCACCAGGCGCCGTCCTTTTCGTACAGGTTTTCCGAGCCCTTGAGCTGTTCCAGGAGCTTCTCGACCTGGCCGCCCTCGTGCAGGGAGTCCTCGTGGAAGAAGACGTCAAAGTCCACGCCGAAGTTGTGCAGGGATTCCTTGATATCGCCGAACATGAAGTCCACGCCGACGGCGCGGAAGCGTTCCTGCGCTTCGTCACCGGGCAGTTCCATGATGCCGGGCTCGGCGGCCAGCACGCGGTTGGCGATGTCCACGATGTACTCGCCGGCGTAGCCGTCTTCCGGTGCCGGCTCGCCCTTGGCCGAGGCCAGCAGGGAGCGGGCGAAGCGGTCGATCTGCGCGCCGTGGTCATTGAAGTAGTACTCGCGGGTGACATCGGCACCCTGGGATTCGAAGACCCGCGCCAGGGCATCGCCGACGGCGGCCCAGCGGGTGCCGCCCAGGTGGATGGGACCGGTGGGGTTGGCGGAAACGAACTCGAGGTTGATCCGGGTTCCCTTGAGGATTTCGGAGGTGCCATAGGCGGGGCCGGCGTCGACAATGGTCTTGACCAGCTCACCGGCGGCACCGGCGTCGAGGGTGATGTTCAGGAAGCCGGGTCCGGCGATGTCCACCTTGGCCACGCCCTCGATCTGCTCGAGGCGGCCCTTGAGGATCTCGGCGAACTGGCGGGGGTTCATGCCGGCCTGCTTGGAAAGCTGCAGGGCAATGTTGGTGGCCCAGTCACCGTGGTCCCGGTTCTTGGGGCGCTCCACGCGCACCTCCCCCGGCAGTTCGATGCTGAAGTCACCGGCATCGATGGCGTCTTGGAGGCAGGCAGTTACGGCGGAGGAAAGTTCTTCAGGAGTCACCGGTTAAGCATAGCCGGGTACGGCGGGCCTCCCGTCGGATATGACAGGGCTTACGCTCTGCGGGCGCGGCACCGTGTCACGGGATGCGATCTAATGAAAGGGAACCGTTTTTCCCGACCCCGTTTCCCGGGGGATCCCCCTTCCAAGGAGAACCGTGAACCGAGCGAGCAAGTCCCTGCTCTGTGCCGCTGCCGGCCTGTCCCTGTTGACCGCCGCCGGCTGCGCTGCGGATGAGCAGGAAGCAGCATCCGAATCCCCGGCCCCGGCAGCCCCTTCGTCAGCAGCACCGACGTCGCCGTCTTCCGGGGGATCCTCCGGCGCGGCATCCGACGCGGCGCAGGCTTCTTCCGGCAGCTACGCCGACGGCGAGTACTCCGGCACCGGCAGCTACATCCCGCCGTCGGGCAAATCTGAAGATGTGGACGTCAAGCTCACGCTCAAGGACAACGTGGTCACCGAGCTGGAGGTGGAGGCCTCCGGCAAGAACCTGCAGTCCAAGCAGTACCAGCGCGAGTTCACCACCAACATCCAGGACCAGGTGGTGGGCAAGAACATTGACGAGCTGGACGTGGACAAGGTGGCCGGTTCCTCGCTGACCAGCCAGGGCTTCAACCGGGCGCTGGATGCCATCCGTTCCGTGGCGGCGTCCTAACCCATGCATTCCTCCGGGTTCGAAGCCATCGGCACGCAGTGGATGCTCTCTACTGCCGAGCCTTTGGCCGCTTCGACCCGGGCTGCGGTGGCCGAGCTGGTGAAGGACTATGACCGCACCTATTCACGGTTCCGCAGCGATTCCACCGTGGCCCGGATGGCGGAGGGCGCCGGAAGCTTCGAGCTGCCCGCCTCCGCTGCCCCGCTGCTGGGCCTTTTCGATGCGTTGCACCGGCTCACCCGGGGCGCCGTCAATCCCCTGGTCGGGCGGTCCCTGGAAGTTCTGGGCTACGACGCCGGGTACAGCTTCCGTGCCTCGGGCGGGCCTTCTCCGGCTGCGGACTGGACGGACACCGTGTCCTGGTCGGCCGGCGGCTCCGGAGTGGAGATCCGGACCGCCGCGCCGGTGACCTTTGACATAGGTGCTGCCGGCAAAGGCCAGCTGGTGGACCTGGTGTCCGCCGTGCTGGAATCCGCCGGGCACCGGGAGTATGTGGTGGATGCCGGATCGGACCTGCGCCATGCCGGAGGCACTCCCCTGCGGGTGGCCCTGGAGCATCCCTATGACACGGCACGGGCGGTTGGTGTCCTTTCCGTCAGGGACCGGTCCCTGTGTGCCTCGGCGGTGAACCGGCGGCAGTGGGGGGACGGGCTGCATCATGTGCTCGATGCCCGGACCGGCACCCCGGTTCAGTCTGTGGCAGCCACCTGGACACTGGCTTCGGACACGTGCACCGCCGACGGCCTGGCTACCGCACTGTTCTTCGCCGAGCCGCAGGAGCTGGCCGCCGAATTCGAGTTTGATTATGTCCGGATGTTTACCGACGGCCGGGCCGACTATTCCCCTGCAATGGCTGGAGTCCTGTTTACATGAGTGTTTCCGCCCCGGTGCAGCCGCGCACCCTGAAAACCTTCCTGGGCCGCTGGACCATGTACCGGCTGACCGTCTGGCTGCTGCTCGCCTGTGTGGCCTGGTCCTTCGTACTCTCCCTAACCGGAGTGCTTTTTTACACGCCCGCCGAGCTCGCTGCGACCGCCGGCACCGCCGTCGTTTCCGCACTGGTCACCAGCCGGGTAGCCGGGCTGCTGCTGCGTACCCGGCCGCAGACCGACTCCTCCCTGATCACCGGGCTGATCCTGTACTTCCTGTTCTGGCCGTCTACCGACGGCGCCCAGCTGGGCATCGTGGCCCTGGCAGCAGGCGTGGCCACAGCCTCAAAGTATGTCCTGGCAGTCCGGCGCCGGCACATCTTCAACCCTGCGGCCGTCGGCGCCTTTGTGGTGGCAGCGGCCGGTTTGGGCGGGGCGGTCTGGTGGGTGGCCACCCCGTGGATGCTCGTGGCCGTGCTGCCGGCGTCCGTCCTGATCCTGTACCGCAACCGGTTGCTGCCGATGGCCGGGGTGTTTGTCCTGACAGCGGCAGCCATCATCTTTGTCCGGTTCCTTGCCGCCGGTGAACCACCGGTCGAAGCGCTGACCGTCATCGCCGGCTCTTACCCCCTCGTGTTCCTGGCCGGTTTTATGCTCACCGAGCCGCTGACCCTGCCTCCGCTGCGCTGGCAGCGCCTGGCCGAGGCCGCCGTCGTCGGCGTGCTGTTTGCCGTGCCGCTTTCGCTGGGTCCCGTAGCCATGTCCCCCGAGCTGGCGCTGCTGATCGGCAACGCCCTGGCCTTTGTGATGGGGCAGCGCGGGGCTGTGCGGCTGCGGCTGAAGACCACCCGTGACCTCACGCCCACAGCCCGCGAACTGGTTTTCGAACCGACGCGGCCGGTCCGGTTCCGGGCCGGCCAGTACCTGGAACTGGCTGTGCCGCATTTTGAGCCGGATTCGCGCGGCTCACGCCGGATTTTCAGCATCACTACAGCACCGTCTGAACCGGACACCGTAGCCGTGGGGTTGCGGGTGGCTGAACCGTCCAGCAGCTTCAAGAAGTCGCTGCTGAAGATGCGTCCGGGAGCCGAAGTGACGGCTACCGCTGTTGCCGGGGATTTCCTGCTGCCTCGGGACCAGAGCAGGCCGGTGCTCATGATTGCGTCCGGTATCGGCATCACACCGTTTATCAGCCAGTTGCGGGAGGCACACGGAGACGGCCGCGACGTGGTTCTGGTGTACGCGGCTTCTTCCACGGATGAGGTGGCCTATGCTGCCGAACTGCAGGAGCTGGACGTCCGGGTCCTTATCTGCACGCCAACAGATCCCGGGATTTCCGGCTGGACCTCGCTTGGTCCGGGGCTTCCCGGTGCGGACGTGCTGAAACGGGAAGTCCCGGATCTTGCGTCGCGGGCGGTCTACGTTTCCGGCTCTCCGCAGGCCGTAGCGGCAGCGCGCAAGGCTGTCCGCGAGGCCGGTGGCCGGGGTGTGAGAACGGATCCGTTCCTGGGGTACTAGTTTCGGGTGTTGGTGGTTCGGGGGTTGGCGCCGGGGGAAGAGTTCTTCTGGCGGGTTGGCACCGCCGGATCAGAAGGGGGCTGCCTCTTCCGGTCCGGGTGCTGAACGTGTGTGTGATTCCGCGTCGTTGAGTTCCAGGAAGGGCTCGGTCCGGTAAACCCGTCCGGTGGGCGAGGTCCATTCCAGCACCCCGGGTTTCGGCTGGCAGGCCTTCCAATAACCGAGGGTTTTGAACCGATGGTGCCTCCGACACAGGTGAGCCAGGTTCGAATGCTCGGTGTTCCCGCCTTTCGCCCAGTCCGTGGTGTGGTCAATCTCGGTCACCCCGGTACTGACCCGGCATCCGGGGAACCGGCAGGTTCCGTCCCGTGCACGCAACCATCGGGCGAGTCCGGCGGGGACTTTCCTCCGCCTGCCCACACCCAGGATCTCGCCGGTATGCGGATCCCGGACGAGTCCGGTCCAGCGGGTGGCGTTGCGGGCCAGCCGTCTGGCCGCTTCGGCGCTGATAGGTCCGTAGCCGTGGAGTTCGGCGGGTTGATCGTCGGCACCGAAGAGGGTTTCGGCATTGATCAGGACCATGATCTCAGCGCGAGGGATGGTCCCGGATTCGTCCGGGTCGGTGGGCACGCGGACGTCGCGAACGGCACCGGCTCTGCCAGCGTGCCTAGCTCCGTCAGCCGGGTCCGCATGACCGCCATGCTCGGCAGTGCCCGCGTGGCCTCCATAGTTGGCCGTTCCAACATGAGCTTCGCTGCAGACCAAGCCCGCGTGACCACCGTCGGTGTTGCCCGCATGCTGACGGCGGCCGCCTGGTCCGAAACTGCCCATCAGGAGTTGGGTCAGGATGTCGGCCCGCAACTGGTCCCTGGTCCGCGGGTCACCGGCCTGCTGTTCTCCTTGTGCACTGGTGCTGAGGGCGGTGTATATCTGCTGGGCCTCCGGGGCCGGTAAAAGGGCTGAGAGCCAGGACATGCCGTCCTCGACCGGATCCAGAATGACCTTCCGCTTCTCGAACGCGCTTTGGTGCCGGGCGGGAATGGTTTGCGGAAACTTCTTTTCCCGGATCCGACGGGCTTTGGCAGAGAACTGGGCCCTGGTCTGACCTTCGGCAGCACTCAGCAGGTCCGCTTCAAGCTCGGGCAGGTCAGCAGCGGGAACGTTCTCGCACTGGTCCAGAAGAACCTGCGCATGCCCGTAACTGAGCGTCCCCTCTTCCAGGGCGGTGAGGGTAGCGGTGTGCGGGCCGCAGAGGCTGCCTGCTTCGTCCATCAGCCGTTGGGCGGTCATTTGCGGGACTCGCAGAATGGCCGCACACTCGGTGGAGGCGAGGCTGAAGGCCATGCCCGGTTCCAGCCGGCCGGTTGCGTCCCGGTAGCTGTCCCGGAAGACCTCCTGCATCCGGTTCATCAGCCGGGCCTGCTGCGCCTGCGCCCAGGCAATCAGATGCGCCATCCGGCCCAGAGCTTCACCGGTCGTGACTTCGTCGAAGCATTCCAGGTTCGCCAGAGCCAGGGTTCCGCTAAAACCGTCCGGGTAGTCGTCGGCGGTGGAGGCAGTGTGCCCCGTCCGGATGGGCTCGGCAGAATCCTCAGCCGGATCAGCACGGTAAACCGCAAGGCTGGGCGCCGCCTTCGAGGGCGCATCCGCACTGCCGGCTGACCCCTCCCGCGGGACGTGGTTACCGGGGGCATCCCCGGTAACGCGCCTGGTTTCCCTGTCCTGATCCATACCTCAGGATTTCATCCGGCACTGACATTTCGGGGCCAAAAACAGGCCGAAAACAGCATCAGGGGAAACCCGAAATACCCGTCTTTTTCGGGCAGCTACCTGCCCCACGTGTCCCGTCGCCAGAGACGCCGAAGACAGGGCCAAACGCCGCCGAACCCACCACAATCCTTCTCCACAGTTCCCCTCAGGAAGCAGGGTTTTCCCCGACCCGCGGAAACCTGCTAAGCTTCTTGAGTCCCACAGGGCGTCCGGATTACCGGAGCCCTTGCCCTCGTAGCTCAGGGGATAGAGCGGTTGCCTCCGGAGCAACAGGCCGTAGGTTCGAATCCTATCGAGGGCACTTTGAGACGCAGAGAAACCCCGCAGCCCAGCTGCGGGGTTTCTCTGTTTTACGGTTTCAAGGGACGGGCAGCGCACACGGACTTCCGGCGCATAAAGCCCTGAAAAGACCCGCCACGATTCCCCACGCCCTGCCTCCGGTCAGGCCTTCCGAACGGCCAGGCACTCCGAACAGGGCCAGGCCCACCGCACAGTCAGGCACTCCAAACAGGGCAGGTCCGCCCTCGGAATCAGTAGCGGATCGCGTCGATGACCTTGACCCGCACCGCCACCAGCGCCGGAATAAGCCCGGCCAACGCACCTACCAGCGTCGCGGACCCCAGCCCGATCAGCGCAGCTTCCACGGGGAACGGCGGCAGCTCGGCAATGCCGCCGCCAATCACCCGTTGGACCGCAGGCAGTTTCACCACCGCAACCGCCACCATGACCCCCACAACGCCGGCCGCAAAAGTGGCGACAACCGATTCCAGCATCACGCCGAAAAATACGCGTCCGGACGTTGCCCCAAAGCTGCGCCGAATACCGATTTCCCGTATCCGGTACTTCACGGTCACCATCGAAATATTCAACAGGCCGAGTGCCCCGAGCAGCATCACCAGAGCGGCGATACCGCCTACCGCCCAGGTCAGACCGCCTAACGGATCACCGTAGGCGGCATAATCCGTCCGGTAAGCGTCCACGTCGGCACCGGGAAACTGTGCCGCCAGATCGCCCTTGATCGCCGGCATCAGCGGTTCACCTAGTTCTTCCGGAACCCACAGCTCCAGGCTCGGTGCCTCCACGTCCAGCCCCAGCCCCGCAAACGCATCGCTGAGCATAATCGCTGCCGGAAGTTCGTCCTGGTACTGGTCGCGCCGGACTCCCACCACGACGGCGTCCAACGGATTGGCGGATTCGATACGGACCACCGGGTGGGTCCTCAAATCCGGGCTGCCCATCTGTCGATGGAAGGCCTCGTTAATGACGACGGCGGGAGCGAGTCTGCGGGCATCGTCCGCAGTGAACCAGGCACCTTCAACCATCGGAATGCGACGCATCTTGGCATAGGCGGGGTCCACCACCTGCGTCTGCATCGGAATGACGCCGTTCGGCAGTTGGAACGGCACAAGAGCCTGATGGGTCAGGGAGGAATACTCCACCGAATACCGCTCGGTCACGTCCCGAAAGGCAGCAGTCACGCTCTCGGTATCCATGGCGGAACCATCCCGCTGGTACACCACGACCGCCAGGGTCGCCGGACGTCCGCTCTGGGCTTCGCTGCCCTGGGCTATCGATTCGCGCACCATATTGCCCAGTGCCACAACCGACGTCAGCGCGGCCACGGACAGTGCAACGCCGATGAGTGCGAGAAGCACGCGGGTCTTATGGATCCGCAGCTCGGTCCACGCCTCCACGAGTGAGGCGACAACCCCGGAGAGGCTCATGCCGCCACCTGCTGGCCCGGTTCCAGATAGCCGTCCTGCAGCAGATAGTGCCGGCCGGCCAGAGCTGCAACTTTCGGGTCGTGTGTGATTGTCACCAGTGCGGCCCCGGATTCCGCCGCCACCTCCGCCAACAGGTCCATCACGGAGGTACCCGTGGCAATGTCCAGCGCACCGGTCGGTTCATCGGCCAGGATCAACCGCGGTGACCGCACCAGGGCACGGGCAATCGCCACCCGCTGCTGCTCACCGCCGGAGAGCTTGGCGGGCCGGTCCTGCAGCCGCTCCCCCAGACCCACCCGCTCCAGCATGGCGGAGGCCAGCTGCTCCCGCTGCCAGAACTGCCTGCCGCGGGCATACAGGAGCGGGGTCATGACATTCTCCAGGGCCGTGCGTTCAGCCAGCAGGTTGAACTGCTGGAAAATGAACCCCACCGACTCGCCCCGGGCTGCGGCCCTGCGTCGCTCGCTCATCCGCTCCACCCGTTCCGAGCCGAACAGCACCTCACCGGAACTCGGCACATCCAGCAGGCCGAGAATATTCAGCAGGGTGGACTTGCCCGAACCGGACCTGCCGACAATTGAGACATGGTCCCCGGGATACACCGTCAGATCCACGCCGGCGAGGATCTGGAGCGAGCGGCCCGGAAGGCTGACTACGCGGGTCACTCCCCTCAGTGACACCAGTGCCCCGTCCATATGCACGGAGCCCGGGGGCTCTTCAACGACCCTGCCGACGGCGTGGTCCCCGGACGCGTGCCCGCCGGCAGTCTCGGCGATACTCACCCGCCCATCACTCCCGGCAGACCCGTCATCGGATCAATATCGGCGGCGGCGCCGGGAACAAACTGCAGGACCATTTCCCCTTCGGCCAGCCCGGAGACAATTTCCACCGTGCTGCCGTCGTTCAGGCCAAGGCCCACTTCCCGCTCCACCGCATCCCCGGCACCGTCCGGTCCGGCATCCCCGGGAGCCACCCACACGATGCCCGACTGCACACTGCCACGGACCGCCGTCGTTGGCACCGTCACCACGTTTTCGGCGTGACCGGCCGTGATCTCGATCGTGGCGCCAAGCCCGGCAAAAACGGGGACTTCCGAAGGCACCGTGCAGCGGACGCTTCCGGCTGCCTCCGGCTGGTCCTGGCCCGCCCCCGTAGGAACACGCTGGGCCTGGGCGCTGGTCCCGCCCTCCGCTGCCGGTGACCCGCCCAGGCTCACGTTGGTGCAGGGGAAGGGCGCCGGACCGCCGTTGATACTGACCTGCGCCGTATTTGTCCGGTCGAGGATCCGGAACTGCTGGTCGCTCGTCAGGGTACCTGTGACCGAGTATGTTCCCGGGTCCAGGGACGCGGCTTCGGCACCTACTGAGAGTTGCTGTTTGGGCAGGACCATTAGCTCGGCGACCGTCCCCGCCGCGGTGGCAACGACGTCGTTGTAGGCGTAAGCGGGCGGCGCAACAGGGCCCGGCTCATCGCCGACGGGCTCAGGGACCTCCAGCCGGGTTTTCACCTGGAACAACGGCTCACCCTTGAGTACGCTCTCCCCGGCCTCAACGAAGATGAACTCCACCGTGCCCTCAGCCGTGCTTTTGACACTCACGAGCGGATCGCTGATGACCGAACCCTGCACAGTCACGAGGTTGGTTACCGTCCCCAGCGAAGCGGGCACCAACGGGGTGGTCAGCTGTGCGGAGGGCTGCTCTGAGACGGCCGCGGCGTCAGCCCGGAGTCCGTCAACGAACGCGAGCTTAAAGAGAGCAGCGGCAATCACGGCGAAGACCACCAGCCACAGGATCGGAAAGACATAGCGCCGCACTGCAGCCATCGGTTCCCCCGTAAAAAGTGACCGCGGCGCCGGTCGCTGTGGTCTGTTGGGCAGGCTACCAGCGGTGCTGCGGCAGAAACCCTTCGGACACGCTCAGGACACGTCGGACGCTTTAATTCCAGCACCGCCAGCGACCGCCACGGCAGCCCGGACCTGGGGAGGGGCCAAAAAGAACCTTGGCTGCAGTTCTTCCCACCCGGGATGCTTTGTTTTCATTCCGTACTCAAGATGGGCCAGGTCCAGGGAATTGTCCGGAATGAGCCCCGGACTCTCCTGGCCGCTCAGCTGGAAGTGGTACATCCACCACGACCCGTCAGCTTCCTGGTTCAGGAAGGTCGCTTCGACAGCCATCAGCTCGCGCTCGAGCGTGGCCACACATTCTTCGTAGCGTTGATGCAGCATCTCCATCCAGTCATCGAAGGATGATTCCGCGCCGTCCAGGAGCCGCGCCCGGCTCAGCTCCAGTCGCATGCCGGGCGGTACGGACGCGGGCATGTTCCAGCCCGGGAATCCCGGCCCGGTCGGCGTAAACGGAATGGGCGGGTGGAGGAAATGGTCCATCCGCAAAACCTTAGCGGCAACCTCCGCTTCGCCATGCCGGAGCGCCGCGCCGAAAAACAATTACGAAAAACCTTGCGCAGAACCCGTCCGCGGGGGTTATGGTGTTCGCACATACCAACCGGTCGGTTCCCTAGCGAAACCGCCGGACCACGACGCGAGAAACCCGGATCCTGCCGCATGAAGACCATGAACATCAAGGAAGAGCTGGCACGGACCTCCGTGGAGCTTTTCGCGCGGCAGGGCTACGCCAAAACCAGTGTCCAGCAGATCGTGGATGCTGCCGGCGTGACCAAGGGCGCGCTGTACCACTACTTCAATTCCAAGGATGACCTGCTCTTCGACATCTATGACCGCATCCTGACCCTCCAGCACGAGCACCTGACCGAGATTATCGGCCGCGGGTTGCCGGCGGCCGAAACCATGCGCCTGGTCTGCGAGGATCTGGTCAGCACCTCCATTGACTGGATCCGGGAGGGCACCGTGTTCTTCCGGTCCCAGCACATGCTCAGTGAAGACCGCCTCGAAGAGGTCCAGCGCAGGCGCCGCGAGTTCAACAAGGCCTTCACCGCCATCCTGGTCCGAGGACAGGAGGACGGCGTGTTCCGCACCGACATTCCCATTCCGGTCCTTGCAGCCAACTTCTTCTCTGATCCGCACTATCTCTCCTACTGGTACTCCCCCGGCGGAGCCATCAGCCGCGAGACCGTCGCGTCCCAGCTGACGGATTTGTATCTGGCCGGACTGCAGGCGAAGTAGCCCGCAGCCCGTCCCGCAGCAGGCACGGCCGGCACCCCGCCGGAAGCACCACGCAGCACCAGCACCTCCCGCACCACCGCACCTCCCGCACCACCGCAGCACATGCGCCACCGCACCTCCCGCACCACCGCACCTCCCGCACCACCGCAGCACATGCGCCACCCGTTATTCACGAAGTACGCACAGCACGCCAGGTAAGAGCAGAGACGATGGAGTACTCATGCAGGAGCAACATACCGACCGGTCGGAAGCACCGCGCCTCCGATTGGATGACATCACCGTCCGGTTCGGCGGGCTGACCGCCCTGGACTCGGTGTCACTGGACATTCCGGCAGGCCGGATCATTGGAGTCATGGGGCCCAACGGTGCCGGAAAGACCACACTTTTCAATGTGATCTGCGGGGTCTTTGCGCCCACCGGCGGCAGCCTGGAACTGGACGGCCGGGGGTTCACGCCCAAACCGCACCGGCTGACCCGCCACGGCGTGGCCCGCACCCTGCAGGGCCTGGGCCTCTTTCCGGGACTGTCCGTCCGGCAGAACGTGATAGCCGGACTCGCAGCGACGTCCCGCCGCGGCCTCGGACTGCTGGCGCTTCCGGGGTCCGTCCGGGATGAGAACCGCCTCGCCGCCCGTGCGATGGACGCCCTGGACTCGCTGGGCGTCGCCGGATACGCCGACGCCCTGCCGGACACCCTGCCGTACGGCATCCGGAAGAAGGTTGCCCTGGCCCGCGCGCTGGTCTCCGAACCGAGGCTGCTGCTGCTCGATGAACCCGCCGGAGGTCTCGGCCACGAAGACATCGAAGAACTGGCAGAGATCATCCGCACCGTGCCGGGTAACGGATGCTCCGTGGTCCTGGTGGAACACCACGTGGACCTGGTGATGTCAGTGTGCGACCGCATCGCCGTCCTGGACTTCGGCAGGCTCATCGCCGAGGGAACACCGGCGGAAATCGGCGCCGACCCGGCCGTCGCGGATGCCTACCTGGGAGTTGAGGTGGCATGAACGGCGGATTGGTCCTTGAAGGCGTCAGCGCAGGTTACGGAGCCGTCCGGGTCCTGCACGAGATAGACCTGAACGTAGCGGATGGCTCCATTACCGCCGTCGTGGGCGCCAACGGGGCGGGCAAGACCACCCTGCTGCGCACCATCACCGGTCAGGTGCGTCCCACAGGCGGGAGCATCCGCCTCGGAAACGGTGCGGACCTGAGCCGGGTCCCCGTGGAGGACATGGTCCGCCACGGCGTTGCCCTGGTCCCGGAGGGCAGAGGGGTCATTACGGAACTGACCGTGGAGGAAAACCTCCGCCTGGGCGGCCTCTGGCGCCAGGACCGTAAAGCGGCCACTGCAGTGTTGGCGGAAATGTACGCCTTGTTCGAACCGCTGGCCCGCCGGCGGAAGGCTGCAGGCCACCAGCTCTCCGGCGGCGAGCGCCAGATGCTTGCGCTGGGCCGGGCACTCATGGCCGCCCCGTCGCTGTTGCTGCTGGACGAGCCATCACTGGGGCTTGCCCCCAAAGTCACTGCCCAGATCCTGGGCATGCTCCGCCGCCTCCGGGATGACACCGGGCTGACGGTTCTGCTCATTGAACAGAACGTCCGCAGCGCGCTTGCCGTCGCCGACCACGGTGTCGTCCTCAACCTGGGCCGGGTTGTCGCCTCGAGGCCGGCCGCCGAACTCGCCGGGGACACCGACCTCCGCCACACCTACCTGGGGTTCTAATGGACAGATTCCTTTTTCTCACCTTTGACGGGCTCGCGCGCGGTGCCGTGCTCGCAGCCTTCGCACTCTCCCTGGTGCTCATCTGGCGTGCCGCGCGGATAGTGAACTTCGCCCAGGGCGCCATGGCGGTCGCGGCAACCTATATCGCCTTCACCGTTACCGCGCTCACCGGCAACTACTGGGCCGGACTGGCAGCCGCACTGGCGGCGGGCTTCCTCATCGGTGCTGTCGTGGAGCGCGGAGTCATGCGGTTCGTGGGCAACGCCTCGCCCCTGAACCCCGTGATTGCGGGTTTGGGACTGCTGATGCTGATCCAGGCGGTCCTCGGCATGATCTTCGGCAACAACTACCGCACCATGGTGACGCCGTTCAGCTCCAATCCGGTGGAGATCTTCGGCATCACTGCCGTCTCCTCCTATGACCTGTTCGTTTTCGCCTGCATCGCCGTCCTCGTGGGCGGCCTGGTACTGCTTTTCACCAGGACCCCGCTGGGCCTGCGGCTCCGGGCGTCGGCCTTCGCCCCGGACCTCGCCCGGCTGCTGGGAGTACGCACGTCCCGGATGCTGACGCTGGGCTGGGCCATGTCCTCGGCCCTTGGTGCCCTGGCCGCCCTCCTGGTAATTCCCACCGAACTGGGACTGAATCCCCATGCCGCGGACACCGTGTTCGTCTACGCCTTCACCGTGGCGGTCATCGGCGGGCTGGATTCCCCGGCCGGGGCGGTACTCGGCGGGCTCGCCGTCGGAGTGCTGCTCAGCTGGGTCAGCGGCTATCTGGGGGCGACGCTGGCTCCGGTAGCCATCCTGGTCCTCCTGCTGGCCGTATTGCTGATCCGGCCCGGCGGCATCTTTTCCATGACAAAGGAGCGAACAGTATGAGCGTCCCGAAACGGTATCTGTTTGCCGCCGTCATTGCCGTAGGGCTGATCGGGCTCACCTTCGCCATTCCCTCCTTCACCTCGTACCAGCTGGCCACCGTCTGCGCCTACCTCTGCGGAATTGCCGGACTCACCCTGCTCACCGGAGCCGGCGGGCAGCTCTCGCTTGGACAGGCGGCCCTGATGGCCGCCGGCGCCTACAGCTACGCGCTGAGCGCCAATGCGATGTCCGACGCCGGTGTGGAGGGCCCGCTGCTGCTGGTCCTTCCGCTGGTGGCAGCGGTGCTCGGTGCGGCTCTCCTGGGTTTGGTGATAGGCCTGGCTGCAGGGAGGTTGCACGGACCCTATCTCGCCGGCTTCACCATGGCACTGGCGGTCGCGCTCCCTGCCGTCACCAGCACCTTCTCCTCCGTCCTCGGCGGCGACCAGGGGCTGTGGATCACCGTGGAGAAACGCCCGACGGCGCTGCGCGGCACGGTATCGAATGAGGCATGGCAGGCGTGGCTCGCCATTATCTGCGCCGTGCTGGTCCTCACCCTGCTGGCAAACCTGCTGCACGGCCGCTTCGGCCGTGAACTGCGGGCCGTGCGCGACAATCCCGTATCCGCAGCGCTCGCCGGAATCAATCCGGCGCGGACAAAGGTGACCGCGTTTGTGGTCAGTTCCGCAGCGGCCGGCATGGGCGGCGGCCTGCTGGCCTACACCACGCAAAGCGCGAGCCCCGGCGCCTATTCCCTGGTCTTTTCCCTCTTCCTCCTGATGGCCGCCGTCGTCGGCGGTATCGGTTCCCTGACCGGCGCTGTCTGGGGCGCAGTGCTCCTGGTGGCCCTGCCGCACCTGATCAGCAGTGCCACGGCCCGCCTGGCATTGCCTGCAGACCTGGCCCAGCGCCTGGACGGCAACCTTTCCGTTGCCATCTTCGGACTGGTCCTCGTCCTGGTGATCCTGCTCGCCCCGCAGGGCATCCAGGGCCTGCTCCAGAAGCTTCGGCGGCGGCTGGCCCGCCCCGCAGCTGCGTCAACCACCCCGGCAGCCCCTGCTGCCGCCGAACAGCCAACATCCCCGTCTCTTCCGCTATCCGTCCGGCACCAGTCGGCGGAGCTACCCGCAACCCAGAAAGGTCAATGATGACTCGTTCTCCGCTCCGCATAGGTGCCGCTGTTTTGGCAGCTGCAGCCCTCGGTCTCTCCTCCTGCGCTTCATCCGAGGGAGGTACCGACGCCGCCGCCGAAGATGTTCCGGGCATCACCGACACCACGGTCACCGTGGGCACCCACCAGCCCCTGACCGGTCCTGCTGCGGCCGGCTATTCCACCATCTCCCCCGCCACGAAGGCCTACTTCGACTACGTGAACGACAACGGCGGGGTGAACGGCCGCACCATTGAATACATCGTCAAGGATGACGGCTACAACCCTGCCAACACGCAGACAGCCGTACGCGAAATGGTGCTCCAGGACGAAGTGTTCGCCCTGGTGGGCGGGCTCGGCACGCCGCCGCACAGCGCCGTGCTGGACTTCGTCAACGACAATGAGGTGCCGGACCTTTTTGTGGCCTCCGGCAGTCCCACCTGGAACCAGCCCGAGGATTACCCGTACACCTACGGCTTTAATGTGGACTACCCCACCGAATCACGGATCCTGGCCCACCATGCGATGGAAGAGTTCCCGGATGCGACCTACTGCTTCTTCGGCCAGGATGACGACTTCGGCGAGGAGTTCCAGGCCGGAGTGGAATCGGTGGTCGGCGCCGACGGGCTGGCCAGCACCCAGGTCTACTCCACCGCCAACACGGACATCGCAGCCCAGATCAGCGCCATGAAGGCCGCTGGCTGCGAGGTCAACTTCCTGGCCACTATCAACGGCTTCAGCGCGCAGGCCGTGGGCACGGCAGCAAAACTGGACTACTTCCCGCAGTGGATGGCTTCCTCCTCCGGTGGAGACTTCAACACCCTCTCCGGCTACCTCGGGGAAAACACCAATGCACTGCTGCAGGGCTTCATCAGCGCGAACTACCTTCCCGCGTACTCCGACACCGAGGACGAATGGACCAACAAGTTCAAGGAGATCAACGAGGAGTACAACGCCGGAGCCGCCTTCGACGGAAACACGATCTTTGGCATGTCGATGGCCTACCTGTTTGTCGAGGCACTGAAGGAAGCGGGCGAGAACCCCACCCGTGAATCCCTGATCGAGGCACTGGAGTCCGGCAATGTCACCGGCAACGGCCACACGCCGCTGGGATTCGGTGAGGACAGCCACCAGGGTTACACCGGTGCCATGCTGACCAAGGTGCAGGACGGGGTACAGTCCTACTTCGGCACTCCGTACGTGGTCTCCGGAGACGAGATCACGGAGTACACCGAAGAGCGCGCGGCAATGCCGGCCGACGGCCTGCCGGAGTAATCCCGAGCAATTCCGGTAGTTCCTGAAATAAACAGGTGGGGCCCGTCCATACGGACGGGCCCCGCCTGTTTATCCGTCCCCGGCGGGACGGGTGGTCCTGCTATCCCATAACGTAGAGCGAAATGGACTCCGCCACGGCTGCGGGTTTATCCACGCCCTCAATCTCGATGATCACCTTCAGCTTCACCCGCACGCCCTGGGGCACGGGCTCCACCGCGGCAATCTCCGAATGGGCACGGACCCGGCTTCCCACCGGCACCGGATGCGGAAACCGGACCCGGTCCAGGCCGTAGTTCACGCCCATGACCATCCCCTCCACCCGGAACCGGCCGGAGGCGAGCGCCGGCAGCAGGGCCAGGCTCAGGTAGCCGTGGGCAATGGGGCCGCCGAAGGGGCCCTGCCTGGCATGTTCAGGATCCACATGGATCCACTGGTGGTCATCGGTGGCATCGGCGAAACGGTTCACCCGTTCCTGGTCGATGGTGATCCATTCACTGGTCTCCGTCTGCCCCACTGCGGCGGCAAGCTCCTCCACGGAGCTGAACTGTGCCACCGCTAGGCCTTCGGTCCACCGGCGACGTAGAGCACCTGGCCGGAGACGAAGGACGCCTCTTCACTGGCAAAGAAGGATGCTGCGGCGGCAATGTCCTCCGGCTTTCCGGGCCGGCCGACGGGGATCTCCTTCGCCGCGTGCGCCACGAAATCCTCGAAGGGCACACCGACGCGTTCCGCCGTCGCCCGCGTCATATCGGTTTCGATGAAACCGGGGGCAATCGCGTTGGCGGTGACGTTGTACCGGCCGAGCTCGATGGCCAGGGTCTTGGTGAACCCCTGGATGCCGGCCTTGGCCGCGGCGTAGTTCGCCTGCCCCCGGTTGCCCAGGGCGGAGGTGGAGGAGAGATTGATGATGCGTCCCCATTTTTCCGTGACCTGGTGCGCCTGCACTGCCCGGCTCATCAGGAAGGCCCCGCGCAGATGAACCCCCATCACGGCATCCCAGTCCGTTTCGCTCATCTTGAACAGCAGGTTGTCCCGCAGGATTCCTGCGTTGTTGACCAGGATGGTGGGCGGGCCCAGTTCCGCGGCTATCTCGGCCACTGCCTGTTCGACGGCGGCGGCATCGGACACATCGGCGCCAATGCCCAGTGCCTCTCCCCCGTTTTCACGGATGGCATCAACGGTCCGTTTGGTGTCCTGCTCCCGCAGGTCAATGACAGCGACGGCGTTTCCGTCCGCGGCCAGCCGGGTGGCGACGGCGGCACCGATGCCCCGTCCGGCACCGGTAACTACTGCTACGCGGCGGGTGGAGCTGGTGGGTGTTTCAGACATGGCTCTCCTAAGTTGCCGCCCGGGCGTCAGCGCGCGGACAGGCGTGGCGGGTGTGGCGATGTGGACCTGACAATACCGACCAGCCGGTATGCACGCAATGGTCGGGGCCGGACGTTCCGGGCGGGTCCCTGCTCCGTACCGGTCAGGAACTCGACACAACAGGAGTTCGACGGGACAGGAACTCGACATGACAGGAGTTCGACACGACACGCGCCCGATATGACACGCCCAATATGACACCGCCGGACCGGTCAGGAGCTGTGCACGGGACTCCGGCCCCTGAAGGTCCGGCGGTACGCCGCGGGGCTGACACCGAGTCCCCGGCGAAAATGGTGCCGCAGCAACCCGGCCTGGCCGAAACCCGTGGCTCTGGCGACATCCTCCATGCCCAGGTCTGTCTGTTCCAGCAGTTCCTGGGCCTGCAGGACGCGCTGCCGGGTGAGCCAGACAGCCGGTGTGGTTCCGGTCTCCGCCTTGAACCGTCGCGCAAATGTCCGCTCAGACATATTGGCCCGGGCGGCCAGTGATTTCACCGTATGTTCCTGCGCAAGGTTTCCGCCCACCCACTGAAGCAACGCTTCCAGTGTCTCGGCGGCTGCTTCCGGAACCTGCCGGGCGATGAACTGGATCTGGCCGCCCTCGCGGTGCGGGGGCACCACCATGTCCCGGGCAATGGCGGCCGCTACGCCTGCCCCCAGTTCCAGGCGTACCAGGTGCAGCGCGGCGTCGATCGCCGCTGCCGTTCCGGCACTGGTGAGTATGCGTCCGTCCTGGACGTACAGCACGTCCGCATTCACCTCACACTGCGGATACCGCTCTGCCAGTTCGCGCGAGTACATCCAGTGCGTGGTGGCCCGGCGTCCGTCCAACAGTCCGGCCTCGGCAAGCAGGAATGCGGCCGAGCAAACGCTCATGACCCACGCACCGCGCTCATGGGCATCGCGGAGCGCCGCTGCCGCGGACTCGGACAGCCGGTTTGCCGTCCCCTCGGAGGGAGCCACCACTACCAGGTCCGCCCGGGCCGCCGCTTCCAGCCCGTGGTCGACGTTCAGGCTGAATCCTGCCTTGGTGCGAACCGGTCCCGGATGAGGAGTGCACACCGTGAAGTCAAAGGCGGGGACGCCGCCCGGCCGCTGCGACCGGTCAATACCGAAGACCTCGGCCAGCACGCCGAGTTCAAACACGGCCAGTCCATCCAGAACGATTACCGCCACCGATTTCAGCATGCGGCCAGTATGGCAGTTTCTTGACGATTATGGTCTTCTCTGCCACTTATTTTTCGGGCGGAGCGGCATCAGGCTGAGGATATGGATTTTCTTCCGGCTTTGGTCATTACGGTCCTCCTGGTCGCAGGGTTTGCGGTGCTCCTCATGGCGTTGGTCCGTGCCGTACGCACCGACGGAAACGGTCATCTGCCCCCGATCATCACGCATGGCGGAGCAGACGTGCCGCCAGGTGCGGGGGCCCCGGACCGGACCGGTCAGCGCAGCCCGTGGGCATAGAGGTCCCGCAGCAGCGCGACCTCGGCCAGGTGGTGGATCATTTCGCGGTTGATATGCAGCACCAACACGGACATCGGTTCCTGCGCCCAGCGGCCTTCAGCCTCCCCCACCGGTGCGGCAAGCTGCTCCGGAGTAAGGGACCCCACGAGGAGATGGGCGAGCCGCCACGCAATGGTGGTCACCGGGGCGGGGACGGGTTCGGGAAACGCAAAGTCGATTGTGTAGTCCCTGGTACCAGCCTGCACCGGCGCGTTACCCGTGCCGCGCGGGTGAACGTTCCAGCTGCCCGGCACCGGTTCCCAGAAGTATTCAGCGTCGGTCAGCCCGGTCAGCCGGGGCCGGGCCTGGTTCTCCCAGTGCCAGCGCAGCTGCGCGGCAAGGACCGCCGCCGGTTCCTGCAGCCCATGACCGGTCTGCTGCCGGCGCTGTTCCTGGTGTTCCTGCTGTCCCTGCCTCATGCCTGACACCTTTCGTTGAGGGAATTTCCCCAGCGTAAAAACAAATCAGGACAGCTTTTGACCTCAAGCGGGAGTAGTTTGAAGTTCATGTTGGAAACCTCCGCACGGCTGCTGCAGCTGCTGTCCCTGCTGCAGATGCGCCGGGAATGGACCGGGGCTGCGCTGGCGGAACGGCTTGCCATCACCGAGCGCACGGTTCGCCGCGACATCGGCAAGCTGCGGACCCTGGGCTACCCCATCTCCGCGTCCCCCGGGATTGCCGGCGGCTATCAGCTCGGTGCCGGGGCCCAATTACCTCCCCTCCTGCTCGATGATGAAGAGGCCCTCGCCGTAGCCCTAGGCCTGACCGCGGTGGCCACGGGGCCCGTCACCGGCATCGGGGAGGCCTCGGTGCGTGCCCTGGCGAAGCTGGAACAGGTGCTGCCCGGGCGGCTCCGGCCGAAGTTCTCGGCACTGCGCCAGTCCGTGTCCACCCTCGACGGCCCGCCCGGCGGCGTCGACCCGCAGATCCTCACCGCGTTTTCCGCCGGCATCACCGAACGGCGGGTGGTGAGTTTCCGCTATACCGCGGCCGACGGCGGTTCGGCCCGGCGGATGGTGGAGCCGTACCGGCTGGTAAGTACCGGCCGGCGCTGGTACGCCGTAGCCTGGGACCTCGAGCGCGGCGACTGGCGGACCTTCCGCGTGGACCGGTGCGACAGCACTCCCGCGCAGCGCGAGCGTTTTGCGCCCCGTCCGCTGCCGGCACAGGACCTGGCCGCCTATGTGCAGGAATCCATCACCCGCAACCCCTACCGTTACACCGTGGTGGTCCGGCTGGCAGCACCCCTGTCCGTGCTTGCCGAGCGCGTACCGCCCGACGTCGCGAGCCTGACCGCCGATGGTCCGGGCCACACCATTGTCCGAGGCGGGTGGGATTCGCTGGACCTGCCACTGATCAAACTGACGGCCTGGGGCGTGCCCTTTGAGATCCTCGAGCCGCCTGAAATGCGGGAGCGGGCCCGCCGTGCCGTCGCCCTGCTGCAGCAGGCGGCGGAAATCCCGCCGACGGCGGAATCCGGGAAGCCGCGCGGCCCGAGCCACTAGACTGGTGGCAATCATGGCACTGACAATTTCCTATCCCGCACAGCTGCCCGTTTCGGAGCGCCGCGAAGACATCATGGCTGCCATCGCAGCCAACCAGGTCACCGTCATCGCCGGCGAAACCGGGTCCGGCAAAACCACGCAGATCCCCAAGATGTGCCTGGAACTGGGCTTGGCGGAGAAGGGCCTGATCGGCCACACCCAGCCGCGACGTCTCGCGGCACGCACCGTCGCTGAGCGCATCGCGTCCGAGCTCGACGTCGAAATAGGCGACGAAGTGGGCTTCCAGGTGCGGTTCACCGGTGAAACAAGCCGGAAAACCAAGGTCAAGCTGATGACCGACGGCATCCTCCTGGCCGAGATCCAGCACGATCCGAAGCTGAAGAAGTACAGCACCATCATCATCGATGAGGCCCATGAGCGGAGCCTGAACATCGACTTCATCCTGGGCTACCTGCGCCGGCTGCTGCCCGAACGTCCGGACCTGAAGGTCATCATCACCTCGGCCACGATCGATCCGCAGCGTTTCGCCGAGCACTTCGCCCTGGACGGCAAGCCGGCGCCGATCATCGAGGTCTCCGGCCGTACCTTCCCGGTGGAAATCCGCTACCGGCCGCTGAACCAGCCCGCTGACGGCGGCAGCGACGAAGACGGCGTCGAGGACGAGCTGGAGGAGGACCGCGACCCGGTCGACGCCGTGTGCGACGCCGTGGATGAACTCTCCCGCGAGGCACCCGGCGACGTTCTGGTCTTCTTCTCCGGCGAGCGCGAAATCCGCGACGCCGCCGACGCCCTGCGTTCCTCCGTGTCCCGCAACCCCCGGCTGGCGAACACGGAAATCCTGCCGCTGTACGCCCGGCTGTCCCTGGCCGAACAGCACAAGGTCTTCTCCCCCGGCAGGAACCGCCGGATTGTGCTGGCCACCAACGTGGCCGAAACCTCGCTGACGGTCCCCGGCATCAAGTACGTGATCGACACCGGCACCGCCCGCATCTCGCGCTACTCGCACCGCACCAAGGTCCAGCGGCTGCCCATCGAACGCATCTCCCAGGCCTCGGCCAACCAGCGCTCCGGGCGCTGCGGCCGCGTGTCCGACGGTATAGCCATCCGCCTGTACTCGCAGGAGGACTTCGAGTCCCGGCCCGAATTCACCGATCCGGAAATCCTGCGCACCAACCTCGCCGCCGTGATCCTGCAGATGGCGGCCATGGGCGTGACGAAGGGACCCAAGGACGTCTCCGACTTCCCGTTCGTCCAGCCGCCGGATTCCAAGGCCGTTAACGACGGCGCGGTGCTGCTGCGTGAGCTGGGCGCCCTGCACCCCAAGGGCGGCATCACCCCGGTCGGCCGGAAGCTTTCCCAGCTGCCGGTGGATCCTCGGCTGGGCCGGATGATCGTCGAAGCCGGACAGCGCGGCTGCGCCAAGGAGGTCATGGTCCTCACCGCCGCGCTGACCATCCAGGACCCGCGTGAACGTCCCTCCAAGGATGATCCGGCCCGCGCCCAGAAAGCCGCGGAAATGCATAAGCGGTTCGTGGATGAGAAGTCCGACTTCACCGGGTACCTAAACCTCTGGCGCTATATCCAGGAAAAGCAGAAGGAGCTCTCCTCCTCCGCCTTCCGGCGGCTGTGCAAAAACGAGTTCCTGAACTTCCTGCGCATCCGTGAATGGCAGGACCTGTTCGCCCAGCTGCGCCAGCTGGCCAAGCCGCTGGGCATCACGCTCTCCCCGGACCCGGTGGACCCGGTGGGCCGGCATAAGGAAATCCATATGTCGCTGCTGGCGGGCCTGCTCAGCCACATCGGCCTCTATGACCAGCGCAAGCGGGAGTATGCCGGTGCCCGCGGCACCCGCTTCGCGGTCTTCCCCGGCTCGGCCCTGTTCAAGAAGTCCCCGGACTGGGTCATGGCCGCCGAACTGGTGGAAACCTCCCGGCTCTGGGCCCGGGTGGCGGCTTCCTTCGATCCGCTCTGGGCCGAGGAAGTGGCACCGCACCTGGTCAAGCGCACCTACAGCGAACCGCACTGGTCCAAGAGCCGCGGCGCGGTCATGGCTTATGAAAAGGTCACCCTCTACGGCGTGCCCGTGGTGCCGCAGCGCAGCATCAACTACGGCCGGATCGACCCGGTGCTCTCCCGCGAAATGTTCATCCGGCATGCCCTGGTGGAGGGCGACTGGCGCACCCACCACAAGTTCTTCCACCGTAACCAGGCGCTGCTCGCCGAGGTGGAGGAACTGGAGAACCGGGTACGCCGCCGCGGCCTGCGCGTGGATGATGAGACGCTCTTCGAGTTCTATGACGAACGCGTGGGCGCCGACGTCGTCTCCGAACGGCACTTCGACAAGTGGTGGAAGCACGCACGGCATGAGAATCCCGCCCTGCTGGACTTCGATCCGGATGCCCTGCGCACCGACGACGCCGCCGGCCTGGACGAGAACGACTTCCCCAAGTCCTTCTTCTACGGCTCCTTTGAGCTGCCGCTCTCCTACGAGTTCACCCCCGGGGTGCCCGCAGCCAACGACGGCGTGACCGTGGAAGTGCCCGTGCTGTTCCTGAACCAGCTCACGCCCGGGCCGTTCGCCTGGCAGATCCCGGGCCTGCGCGCCGAGCTCATCACTGCACTGATCAAGTCCCTGCCCAAGGCAGTGCGGAAGAACTTCGTCCCGGCCCCCGACGTCGCCCGCGCCGCAGCCGCAGCGCTGGCCGCCGACTTTGATCCGGCGTCGGATGAGCTGGAGCCGTCGCTGGAACTGGTGCTGCGCCGGCTCAAGGGCTCCATCATTCCGCCCGGGTCCTGGAACTGGAACGCCGTGCCGGAACACCTGCGGATGACCTTTACCGTGGTGGATTCCTCCGGCCGGGTGCTGGACGAGGGCAAGGACCTGGCTGCCCTGCAGGAGTCCCTGGCCCCGGCCACCCGCCGGGCGATTGCCGAATCCCTCGGTGCCACGCCGTCGACCGTGCAGCCGCGCGGCCCGAAGAACACCAAGGGCCCCAAGTCCGGGAAGGCCGCAGCCAACGGTTCCGCATCCGGCGCCGCGGCTACCGGTTCCTCCGTGGCGGAGCAGACGGGGCTTACAGAATGGAGCGTGGGCACCCTCGAGAAACAGGTACAGCGGCTGGTGGCAGGCCACACCGTCACGGGTTACCCCGCTTTGGTGGACGAGGGGAAAACCGCCGGCGTGCGGATCTTCCAAAGTGCCGGCGAACAGCAGGCAGCCATGCGCGCCGGTGTCATTCGCCTGCTCGTACTGCGGGTGCCCAGCCCGGCTAAGTATGTGCTGGAACATCTGAGCAATGCCGAAAAGCTGACCTTCAGCCAGAATCCGCACGGCAGCGTCGCGGCCCTTATTGAGGACTGCACACTCGCCGCGGTGGACAAGCTCACCCCGGAAGCCCTGCCCTGGTCCCGCGCGGAGTTCGATGCGCTGTATGAAACCGTGCGTGCCGAACTCATCGACACCGTCTTCACCGTGACGGCGATCGTGGAGAAAATCCTCTCCAGCACCCGCCGCATCAACAAGGCGCTGAAGGGCACCACCTCCCTGGCCCTGATCAGCGCCCTGAATGACATCAAGGCCCAGTTGGACAACCTCGTGTACCCGGGGTTCGTGGCCCGCACCGGCTACGCCCAGCTGATGCACCTGCCCCGGTATCTGGCAGGGATCGAGCGCCGGCTGGAGAAGCTGCCGAACAACGTGCAGCGGGACGGGCTGTCCATGGCAGTGGTGCAGGGTCTGGAGGATGACTACGACGACGCCGTGGCGGCCCTGGCGCCAGGGCGCGGGACTCCCCCGGAACTCGCCGACGTCCGGTGGATGATCGAGGAACTGAGGATCAGTTTCTTTGCCCAGGAACTGGGCACGGTCCGGTCCGTCTCGGAGAAGCGGATCCGGACAGCGCTGAACTCGGCGCTGGCACCGGCCTGATCCCCCGCTCCCGAAGTTTTCGGGAAGACAAACGGCAGTTCCACCCATACGGGTGGAACTGCCGTTTTTTGTTCGTCCAGTTTTAGCTCGTGCAGCGCAGTTTTAGCTTCATGCAGTGCAGGCTCAGGCGGCCGGCACAAACTCCCCGTAGCCGGCGTCCTGCAGGGCTGCCCTGAGCTTCTGCGCGTTCAGGTCCATCCGCTCCGGGTCCGGATTCGTTTCGGCCCTGCTGAAATCGAAATCCTCCAGCGAGTTGGCCGGCCAGACGTGCAGGTGGAGGTGATCCACCTCGAATCCCGCAATGCTCAGGCCGGCTCGTTCGGAGCCGAAGACCTGGACCTGTGCCTGGCCGACGGCCTGGGCCACGGTGATGAGCTTCTGCATCAGCTCGGCCGGGGCATCCGTCCATTTGTTGATTTCCTGCCGCGGAACCACCAGCACGTGGCCGTCGCTGAGCGGACCGATGCTCAGGAACGCCACGACGTCGTCGTCCTTCCACACGAAACGGCCGGGAATCTCACCGTTGATGATTCGGGTGAACAGGGTGGGCATGGGTTCTCCTTTGTGGTGTTCCGTCCGGCGGGCGGCGGGCAGGGGTGCCCGCAGGGGCGGCGGGACGGGTCGGCCGGTAAACATCCTTTGACGCTACCCTTTTTCCGGCGGCTCTTCAGCCCGGCCGGCTTCGGGGCCCGTGGCCACGGGGGCCCCGGGGATATTGGACCATTGCGACCAGGACCCCGGATACAGTGCCGCGGGGATGCCGGCCCGGGCCAGCGCGGCCACCTCGTGGGCGGCAAAGATCCCCGAGCCGCAGTACGCTGCCACCGGAGCTCCGCACTGCACGCCCAGCGCCTGGAACGCGTCGCGCAGCTCGTCCGGCGTGCGGAAGGTGCCCTCCGGTGTCAGGTTATCTGTTGACGGACGGTTGACCGCTCCGGGGATGTGCCCGGCACGGGGGTCCACCGGCTCGGTTTCGCCGCGGTAGCGTTCCGGTGCCCGCGCGTCGATCAGCGTTCCCGCCGCAGCTACCCCGGATACATCCGCGAGGCCGGCCACTGGCATATGGCCCCAGGACAACTGTGCGTCTCCGTTCGGGACTCTCACCGGTCCGCTTGCCAGGGCCAGGCCGGCAGCGCGCCAGGCGCCCAGCCCGCCGTCGAGCAGGCGCACGCTGTTCCACCCCGCGTGCCGCAGCAACCACCAGGCGCGGGCTGCCGAGGTGCCGCCGGCGTCGTCGTAAACAACCGCCGCATCACCCTCGTTCAGCCCCCAGCTGCGCGCCGCCTCGGCAAAGGCAGCCGGGTCCGGCAGCGGGTGGCGGCCTCCGGCGGGCGCCGCGGGTGCGGACAGCTCGGTCTCCATGTCTACGTAGACGGCCCCCGGCAGGTGCTCCTGCAGGTATTTCTGCCGTCCGTCGCTGGCACCGAGGATCCACCGGACGTCCAGCAGTACCGGAGGCCGGTCCGTATCAAGGGCCTTCGCCAGCTCCGGTACGGAGATCACTACGTCCACTACAGATCCACGGATTCGCCGGCATCCAGGTGGCGGAACTCGGTACCGTAGGTCTTCCCGAACCGGGTGACATGCCCCTCGGCCATCCCCAGTCCGGTCTCGTTCAGGAGTGCGTCGTGGATGTTGTATGCCCGCTCGGCGCCCGTGGCGATCACGAAATCGATGACCTCCCCCACCTTGGACCACGGGGCGTGGAGGGGCACCAGCACGGTCCGCGGCCGCAGCCCGTTCGGAACCACAAACGAATCACCGGGGTGGTAGACCCGTCCCTCCACGAGGTAGCCGATATTGGCCACCATGGGGATCAGCGGGTGGATCAGGGCATGCTGGCCGCCGAAGGACTGAATGCCGAAGCCGGCGATGGTGAAGCTGGCGTTGGGTTCCACCTCGTGGATGCGGCCGGCGAGGTCGCCGGCCTCGGCGCGCAGGGAATCGGCGAGGGTTTTCGGCGCGAACAGCTCCAGGCCGGGCTGCTTCTGCATCTGTGTAAACACCCGGTCACGGTCCAGATGGTCTGCGTGCTCATGGGTGACCAGGACGGCGTTTGCACCGTCGAGGGCAGTCTCGACTTCGGAAAATGTCCCGGGATCCAGGACGAGGACATTGCCGCCTTGTTCGAAGCGGACACAGGAATGCGTGTACTTCGTCATTTTCATAGCGCCACCCTACTCTGTGCCGGCCGGGCCCGGCAGATTCCGGGTCCCCCGGGGTTCACGGCCCGCGGCTGATAATCTAGGTGGAGTGTCCGTACACCTATTGCCGGGAGGGGAATCCGTGTCATCCGAGACATCCCGGCCGTCCAAACGAGTACCGGAACAGCGGGTGACCCGCCAGCGGCTCGCCGTGGGCCGCACCCTCGACGAGCTGGACGACTTTGTCAGCACCCAGGAGCTCTTTCGGCTGCTGCAGGAACGCGGGGAACGCGTTTCGCTGGCCACCACCTACCGCATCCTGCAGTCCATGACGGATGAGAACCTGGTCGATGTGCTGCGCAATGGTGACGGCGAGGCAATCTACCGCCGCTGCGCCGTCGAACACCATCACCACCATCTGGTGTGCCGTGACTGCGGCAAGGCCGTGGAGGTGGAAGCGCCTGCCGTTGAGTCATGGGCCGCAGGCCTGGGGGCCCGCCACGGTTTCACCGATGTGGCCCATACCGTGGAGGTTTTCGGACTCTGCCCGGAGTGCAGTGCCCGCAAGGCCTAGCGGCGGGGCGCAGCGCCAGGCCTAGCGGCGCCCTGCGGAGGGCGGTCAGGCGCCGGCAGTGGCCGTGTTCCGGCTAAGTTCCTTCCGGCCGCCCCCGGTGCGGAACCGGCGGATCAGCCGGCAGACCAGGTAGATGGCGAAGGACACGGTGGTCACGTACGGGCTGATCGGAATACGCCCGCCCAGGGCCAGCAGGATCCCGCCAACGGAGGAGACCAGCGCAAAGGCGACGCTCAGGAACACCACCAGGCGCGGCGAGGAAGTCACGAGCAGGGCCGCAGCCGCCGGGGTAATCAGCAGCGAGAGCACCAGCAGCGCCCCCACCACCTGGATGGAGAGTGCCACGGCAAGTCCAAGCAGGAACATAAAGACAATCGACAGCACGCGTACCGGCACGCCGCGTGCTTCTGCCAGGTCCGGATCGGCGCTGGCGAAGGTCAGCGGACGCCAGATGAACAGCAGGGCGGCCACGACCACCGCGGCGACGCCCGCCAGCAGGTTGAGCTGCACGGTGTCCACCGCTACGATCTGGCCGGTCAGCAGCCCGAATTTGTTGGCCGAGCGGCCCTCGTAAAGACTGAGGAACAGGATGCCCAGGCCCAGGCCGAAGGGCATGATGACGCCGATGATCGAGTTCCGGTCCCGAGCCCGCAGACCCATCACGGCCAGCAGCACGGCCGCTGCCACTGAGCCCGCCAGGGAACCGATCACCACGTTGACCCCGATCAGCAGGGCAAAGGAGGCCCCGGCGAAGGAGAGCTCGGCAATGCCGTGCACCGCAAAGGCCAGGTCCCGCATCAAAACGAAGGTGCCGATAAGCCCGCCGACAAGGCCCAGAATGGCGGCTGCCCAGATGGAGTTCTGGACCAGGGGCAAAAGCTCCCCATAATCACTGAAATCGAAAACCGCCTCGAAGAAGCTACGCAGGTCCAAGATCGCCCTCGCTCTCTCCGTGGTGGTGTGTGGTGGCGTCAGGGATGCCCAGCACCACTATCCGTCCGTGGCTGCGCAGCACTTCAACGCGGCTGCCGTACATTTCCGAGAGCACGTCGCTGCGCAGCACCTCGGATGGTGTTCCGGTGCGGAACTGTCCACCGGCCAGATAGAGGACCCGGTCCACATAGTCGATCACCGGGTTGATCTCGTGGGTCACAAAGACCACGGCTGAGCCATCGTCATGGCAGCGCCGTTCAATCAGGGAGCTGATGGCCTGCTGGTGATGCAGGTCCAGGGAAAGCAGCGGTTCGTCGCAGAGCAGCAGATCGGGGTTTGTTGCGAGGGCCTGGGCGGCGCGCAGCCGCTGCAGCTCCCCTCCGGAGAGGCGTCCCACGGGTTCGTCGGCGTAGGCCAGCGCGCCCACCTGCTCCAGCAGGCGGTCCACCCGGCGGCGCACCGGTGCCCGGCGCACCCGCAGCCCCCAGTGGTCGCCGTCGACGCCGAGGCCCACGAGGTCCCGGCCGCGCAGCGGGGTACCCGGGCTGAAGGTCTTCTGCTGCGGGATGTACCCGATGTCCTTGCTGCCGCGGTGCACATTTCGGCCGTTGATGGTCACGGTTCCGCCGCTGAGCGGCTGCAGGCCGAGCAGGACTTTCAGGAAACTGGTTTTGCCCGACCCGTTGGGGCCCAGCACCGCCAGGAATTCGCCGGCATTGATGTCCAGGTCAAGGTTCTTCCAGAGCGTGCGCTCCCCAAAGGAGAGGCCTGCATCGCGCAGGCGCACTACCGGTGACGGGGCTGCTGCGGATGTCACTGCAGGGCACCTTCAATGGCCGCGGTATTCGCTGCCATCCACTGCAGGTAATCCTGGCCCTCCGGCAGGGTCTCGGAGAAGTCCAGCACCGGCACTCCCCGGTCCAGCGCGGCTTCGCGCACGGCGTCGGTCTGAGGAGTGGACGTCTGTTCGTTGTAGCCGAGGAAGACGATGGAACCGCCGGTGACGAGGTCCTGCATCTCCTTGAGGACCTGCGGCGGCACGTCGGCACCCTCCTCCACCGCTTCAGTGAAGTCCGAGGGAGTGGCATTGTGCAGTCCGGCGTCCTCCACCAGGTAGTCCGGCACGGGTTCGGTCAGGGCCACGTCACGGCCGTCCGCGACTGGACGCAGTCCGGACAGGGTGGCATTGATGTCCTCGATTCCCGCATTGAAGTCCGCGGCGTTGCTGCGGAAGGTTTCGGCGGCATCGGGACTCAGCTCGGCGAGCCGTTCGGCGGCTGCCTCGGCGAGCAGCCCCATCGCCTCGGGGCTGTACCAGACGTGCTCGTTGAAGGAGCCGTGGCTGTGCCCGCCGTGGGAGTGGGCGTCGTCGGCATGGTCCTCGTCCGAATGCTCCTCTTCCGAATGATCTTCTGCTGAATCGTCGAGCCCGGAGATCTCCACCGCGTTGAGGATGTCCTCCGCGGGAACGCCTTCATCGGCGGCCAGCTTTTCCATGAAGCTGTCATATCCTCCGCCGTTGAGCACCACCAGGTCGGCCTTGGACACGGCAAGCCGGTCCCGGGCGGTGGCCTCATAGGAGTGCGGGTCCTGGCTCGGCCGGTCAATCAGTGCAGTGACTTCAACGTTTGACCCGCCCACGCTGGAAAGAATGCTGCCGTAAACGTCGGTGGAAGCCACCACGTTCACCACACCGTCATCCGCGGGGCTGCCGCCGGAGGCATCCCCGTCTCCGCCGCTGCAGCCGGTAAGGACCAGTGCTGCTGCGGCAAGTGCGGTTCCGGCCAGGCGGGCGGGGGTACGGCGCATGTGTTCGATATCCCTGGGATAGGTGGTGGCGTGGACGGTGGCATGGCAGGGCGTACGGGCACGGCTGACAAAGCCTCTCCAGCATAACCTAAACGCGAATCGTTCGCATCTAGGTATTTCGCCGGTGGCTACAGGCTTTCGCCGGTGCGGCGGAACCCCTGCGCCTGGGTGGCGTCGCGGATCTCGCCCACCAGCTGTTCAATGATGTCCTCCAGGAACAGCACGCCCCGGGTGCTTCCGTCCGGCGCCAGCACACGGGCCAGATGCGACCCTGTCCGCTGCATGACGGCCAGCGCGTCTTCGATTTCATCGTCGAGGCGCAGGTTCGCCAGGGTGCGCACCTTGTTTTCGGTAATCGGCCGTTCGTACGCCTCCGGCGGGATGGACATGATGTCCTTCAGATGCATGTAACCGGTGAGGTTTCCCGCTTCATCCACCAGCACGAACCGGGAGAAGCCGGTACGGCCCACCGCCCGCTCAAACTCTTCCGGCGTGGAATCCGTCCGCAGCGTCACCAGCTCGTCCAGCGGCACCATGACTGTTCCGGCGCTCTGCCCGGAGAACTCCAGCGCACCTGAGATCACGCCGGAATTGTCTGCCACGGTACCCAGCTTCGTGGACTCCTCCACGATCGACTGCATTTCCTCGAGGGTGAAGGCGGAAGCGACCTCATCCTTGGGCGTTATGCCCACCACACGCAGTGCGTGGTTTGCGAGCCAGTTGAGTGCGGCGATCACGGGCCGGACCAGCTTGGAAATGAAGACCAGCGGCGGCGCCAGCAGCAGCACCGCCCGGTCCGCCACGGATACCGAGATGTTCTTGGGGACCATTTCGCCGATGGTGACGTGCAGGAAGGTCACCAGCAGCAGAGCCGCCAGGAATCCTGCGCCGTCCGCGGCTTCGGTTGGCAGCCCCACTGCCTCCAGCGGCGCCGAGAGCAGATGGTGGATGGCAGGCTCGGCTACGGAGAGGATCAGCAGGGAGCACACCGTGATACCGAGCTGGGCGCAGGCGAGCATCAGGGAAACATGCTCCATGGCCCACAGCGTGGTCTTGGCCCGCTTGGAGCCGGCTTCTGCATACGGCTCAATCTGGCTGCGCCGGGCTGACATCACGGCAAACTCCGCGCCAACGAAGAAGGCATTGCCCAGCAACAGCACGACCAGCCAGAAAATACCTGCGAGATCGCTCATCGGATGCCCTCCCTTCGCGCCGAACGGTCCTTGCGGGCTTCGGACCGGGCACCGCCGTCGCCGTGTTCGGACTCGCGCTCCGCGTCGGCGTCCTCGGCGGCGGGGATGAAACTGACCCGGTCAATCCGACGGCCGTCCATACGTTCCACTTCGAGCATTCCCCCGGGGACCTCCACGCGGTCGCCCGCCTCTGCAATGCGGCCAAGTTCGGCCATGATGTAGCCGCCAACGGTTTCATACCCGGCTTCGTCAGGCATCCGCAGCAGCGGCACGAGCGCGGAGACTTCATCAGGGCGCATGATTCCGGGGAAGTACCAGGCACCGGAGGCGCTCTGCAGCACCCCGGGTTTGGCCTTGTCGTGTTCGTCCGAGACTTCTCCGACGATTTCCTCCACCAGGTCCTCCAGGGTGGCGACCCCCGCGGTTCCGCCGTATTCGTCCAGAACGACGGCGAGCTGCAGGTTGGCGTTGCGGAGTTCGGAGAGCAGCGAATCCAAGTGGACCGTTTCCGGCACCCGGAGGATGTCACTCATGATTGCGGCGGCCGGCAGGGTCGACCGCTTGCTGCGGGGCACGGCCACCGCCTTCTTGACATGGACCACTCCCCGGATGTCATCGGGGGAATCCCCCAGCACCGGAAAGCGCGAATAGCCGGTCCGGCGGGCCGCCTCAATGACATCGGCGACGGGCTGCTCGGCGTCGATGGTTTCAAGCCGGATACGCGGGGTCATGACATCCGCCGCAGTACGTCCGGCAAAGGAGAACGTCCGGGAGAGGAAGGCCGCGGTGTTTTTGTCCAGGGTGCCCATCTCGGCGGACCGGCGTGCCATGGAGGACAGTTCGGCCGGGGTGCGTGCACCGCTGACCTCTTCCTTGGCTTCGAGCCCGAAGAGGTGCAGGATCCGGTTGGCGAATCCGTTCAGCAGCAGGACCGCGGGCTTGAAGACCACGGTGAAGGCCAGCTGGGGCCGCGCCAGTACCTTGCCCACACGGAAGGGCATGGCGATGGACATGTTCTTGGGGATCAGTTCGCCCAGCAGCATGGACAGGAACGTAGCCAGGATCATCGCGACGGTGACCGAGACCGAATCGACCAGCAGGGGCGGGAGCCCCAGCCCGGCCAGCGGCCCTTCCAGCAGGCGTCCCACGGACGGCTCCATCACGAAGCCCGTCAGCAGTGTTGTCAGGGTGATACCCAGCTGGCAGCTTGAGAGCTGGGTGGAGAGCGTGGTCAGGCAGCGCAGAAGGGGTTCAGCGGCCTTGTCGCCGTTTTCCACCGCACGGCGCACGGCGGGCTGGTCCAGGGCAACCAGGGAGAATTCGACGGCGACGAAAAAGCCCGTACCGAAGATAAGGAGCAGTCCGAAGAGCAGGTAGAGCCATTCCATATCAGGCGTTCACCGCCACATGGCCGCAGCGCCCGGCAGATGTTACTGCGGGCTGCGTTGAGGAAAGAGGCAGCCGCCGGGAAAACCGGGAAACAGGCACTGCCGGGATACGTTCAGAGGGAGGGTGGTCGGCTGAGGCCGGACTGGAAGGCTCCGATGAAACGGCAGGCGAATGCTGGGTGGATCGTGCGCGGGCTTTGCCGGCTCGGGGCGAACCGGCTGCGGGGGCCGCAGTCCGGGACGCAGGCCGGCGCCTAGAAAAACTGTCCATAGGAGAGCAAGTTTACAGGTTTGCGGCACGCCCGCCACAGGTGCCTGCTACAGCACTTATGAACCGATCGCGTCGGGCGTACTTCATGCAAGAGCACGGGATTGGCCAGTTCTTCGAATATGTCACTAGACTGGCATGAAGTCTCGGTCACTGCGCACCGGGCCGCACCAACAAGTTCTTGTAGCGGAACCGCTCAGATCATGGTGCCATCAGGGCAAACGGCAACTCATGGAAGAGGCGTATATCTAGTGCCAGACCAATCCAACCACCGCCTGCCGGAAGAATTCGGCGGCAACGAGTGGCTTGTCGATGAACTGTACGAACAGTATTTGTCGAACAAGGATTCCGTTGACAAAAAGTGGTGGAGCATCTTCGAGTCCTTTAAGGCCGAAGACTCCCAGAACGGCTCCAACCCGAAGGCATCCGGCTCTCCCTCAGAGCTTGGCGCAAACCCGGTCACCCGGCAGCTGCCCGTGGTGAAGGCCGAAGCCACGGCCCCCAACGCACCCAAGGCCTCCGGCGAATCCCCCGCTGCAACGCAGCAGTCGGGCAAGCCTCCGGTAGCCAAGGAAAAGCCGAAGGCAGAGGCTGCCCCGCAGCAGGCTGCCAAGAGCGAGCCCGTCCCCAAGGCTGCTCCCATCCCCGCACAGCTGCCCAAGACCCAGCCCAGCGATGCTGCTGCGGAAGAGGACAAGGTCACCGTCCTGCGCGGGCCGGCCAAGGCAATTGCCACCAACATGGACCTCAGCCTGAGTGTCCCCACGGCCACGACGGTCCGCGCCGTGCCGGCCAAGCTGCTGATTGACAACCGCATCGTCATCAACAGCCACCTGGAGCGGGCACGCGGCGGCAAGGTGTCCTTCACCCACCTCCTGGGCTACGCCATCATCCGCGCCGCGGCCCAGTTCCCCTCCATGAACGTGCATTACGACGAAGTGGACGGCAAGCCCGTTGCCGTCCAGCCCGCGCATGTGAACTTCGGCCTGGCCATCGACATGCCCAAGCCGGACGGCACCCGCCTGCTGGTGGTACCGAACATCAAGAAGGCCGAAACGCTGAACTTCTCGGAGTTCTGGCACGCCTACGAAGATCTGGTCAAGCGCGCCCGCGCCGGCAAGCTCGGTGCCGACGACTACCGCGGCACCACCATCTCCCTGACCAACCCCGGTGGTATCGGCACCGTGCACTCGGTTCCGCGCCTCTCGAAGGGCCAGGCCGCGATCATCGGCGCCGGCGCCCTTGAGTACCCGGCCGAGTTCCAGGGCGCCAACGAGAAGATCCTTGCCCGCAACGCGATCAGCAAGATCATCACGCTGACCTCCACCTATGACCACCGCGTCATCCAGGGTGCAGGCAGCGGTGAGTTCCTGCGCATCATCCACCAGCTGCTGCTGGGCGAGCAGGGCTTCTACGACGAGATCTTCGAATCCCTCCGGATCCCGTACGAACCCGTGCGCTGGAGCCCGGACATCCAGGTGAACCCGGATGAGCAGATCAACAAGGTCGCCCGCATCCAGCAGCTCATCCACGCCTACCGCGTCCGCGGCCACCTGATGGCCGACACGAACCCGCTGGAATACGTCCAGCGCCGGCACGCCGACCTGGACATCCTGAACCACGGCCTCACGCTGTGGGACCTGGACCGCGAGTGGCCCACGGGCGGCTTCGGCGGCAAGCCCATGCTCAAGCTGCGCAAGATCCTCGGCGTCCTGCGGGATGCGTACTGCCGCACCGCCGGCATCGAGTACATGCACATCCAGGATCCCGAAGAGCGCCAGTGGTTCCAGGACCGCCTGGAAACCAAGTACACCAAGCCCAACCGCGAAGAGCAGCTGCGCATCCTCAGCAAGCTCAACGCTGCCGAAGCGTTTGAAACCTTCCTGCAGACCAAGTTCGTTGGCCAGAAGCGCTTCTCGCTGGAAGGCGGCGAATCCCTGATTCCGCTGCTGGACGCCGTGATTTCCGGTGCCGCCGACGACGGCCTGGAAGAGGTCGGCATCGGCATGGCCCACCGCGGCCGCCTCAATGTCCTGACGAACATTGCCGGCAAGACCTACGCCCAGGTCTTCCGCGAGTTTGAAGGAACCCAGGACCCGCGCAGCGTGCAGGGCTCCGGCGACGTGAAGTACCACCTCGGCACCGAGGGAACCTTCACCTCCGACAACGGCAACCAGACCAAGATCTACCTTGCCGCCAACCCCTCCCACCTGGAAGCCGGCGACTCGGTCCTTGAGGGCATTGTCCGCGCCAAGCAGGACCGGCTGGACAAGGGCGACGAATTCCCCGTGCTGCCGATCCTGATCCACGGCGATGCAGCCTTCGCAGGCCAGGGAGTCGTGGCGGAAACGCTGAACCTCTCCCAGCTGCGCGGCTACCGCACCGGCGGCACCATTCACGTGGTGGTCAACAACCAGGTGGGCTTCACCACCTCCCCCACCTCGTCCCGCTCCTCGGTTTACTCCACCGACGTCGCGAAGATGGTCCAGGCACCGATCTTCCATGTCAACGGAGACGATCCCGAAGCAGTGGTCCGCGTGGGCCAGCTGGCGTACGAATACCGCCAGCGGTTCCACAAGGACGTTGTCATCGACATGGTCTGCTACCGTCGCCGCGGCCACAACGAAGGTGACGATCCTTCGATGACGCAGCCGATGATGTACAGCCTGATCGAAGCCAAGCGCTCGGTACGCAAGCTGTACACCGAGTCCCTGATCGGACGCGGGGACATCAGCCAGGAAGAGGCCGAACAGGCGCTGCGCGACTACCAGGGCCGCCTGGAGCGGGTCTTCGCTGAGACGCACGCAGCCCAGACCTCCCCCATCCCGGTCATCACGAAGGACTCGGAAGCGGTTTCCGACCTGGAGCGGCCCGCCGCCCAGCAGGAAGGCACCACCATCATCAAGCCGGCCAGCACGGCGGTTTCGGCCGAGGTCCTGGCCCACATCGGCAAGGCCCACGTGGCAGTGCCGGAAGGCTTCACGATCCACCCGAAGCTCAAGGCCCTGCTGGAGAAGCGCGAGCAGATGTCCCGCGAGGGCAACATCGACTGGGGCTTCGCCGAAATTGCGGCCTTTGGCACCCTGCTGATGGAAGGCGTCCCGGTACGCCTGGCCGGCCAGGATTCACGCCGCGGAACGTTCACCCAGCGCCACGCGGTCTTCCACGACCGCGCGACCGGCGAAGAGTGGATGCCGCTGGCCGAGCTGGACCCGAACCAGGCAAAGCTGTGGATCTACGATTCCCTGCTGTCCGAATTCGCTGCCATGGGCTTTGAATACGGCTACTCCGTCGAGCGTCCGGACGCACTGGTGCTGTGGGAAGCCCAGTTCGGCGACTTCGTCAACGGCGCCCAGACCATCATCGACGAGTTCATTTCGTCAGCCGAGCAGAAGTGGGGCCAGCGCTCGTCGCTGGTGCTGATGCTCCCGCACGGTTACGAAGGACAGGGCCCGGACCACTCGTCCGCCCGGATCGAGCGCTTCCTGCAGATGTGCGCGGAAGACAACATGATTGTTGCCAACCCCACCACGGGCGCATCCCACTTCCACCTGCTGCGCCGCCAGGCCTACAGCCGCCCGCGGAAGCCGCTGGTGATCTTCACGCCGAAGCAGCTGCTGCGCCTCAAGGCGGCGGCAACATCGGTGGATGAGTTCACGCACGGCGAGTTCCAGCCGGTAATCCCCGAGCACGCGGAGCTGGATGCAAACGCCGTGGACCGGGTACTGCTGGTTTCCGGACGTCTGTACTACGATCTGCTGGCCAACCGCCAGAAGACCGGCGACGAAAAAACGGCAATCATCCGCGTGGAGCAGCTTTACCCGCTGCCGGTGGAAGAGATCCGGGCCGCCGTCGGCAAGTATCCGAATGCGGAGATTGTCTGGGCCCAGGACGAGCCGGCGAACCAGGGTCCGTGGCCGTTCATCGGCCTGAACCTGCCGCAGTACCTGGACAGCAGGCTCCGCCTGGTTTCCCGTCCGGCGTCGGCGTCCACCGCCACCGGTTCGGCCAAGCGCCACGCCGTGGAGCAGGACATCCTCGTGAAAAAGGCCTTCGAACGCCAGTAGGCTACGTTTGGGTGGGGCGCTTCGGCGTCCCACCCTGTTTTTTTGACCCGAGAAGGTGACTAGTGGAACAACGCAGAATCCGGCTTGCTGCGGTAGGTGACGAGCTGTTGGCCGGACACGGGGATCCGCGGGCACTTGGCTGGCTGGGCCGTGTCCTGGCCCGGACCTCGCCGGAAAACGTGGACCTGCAGGCCTACAGCCTCGCGGCCCCTCACGAAGGCACCGAGGCCCTGGCCAACCGGTGGCTCGCCGAGGCCGGGCGGCGCTTTGATGACGGCTGTGAAAACCGCCTGGTCATCGGTCTGTCCGACCGTGACCTGGATTTGGAACTCACCACCGCACGGAGCCGCCTGAACCTGGCCAACATCCTCGACGGTGCGGCGCAGATGAGCATCAAGGTGTTCGTCGTCGGACCTCCCCCTGGACTGGACCCTGAACGGAACCGGAAGCTCGCGGACCTCTCTGCGGCTTTCGGCGACGTCACCACCCGCCGCAAGCATGTCTACGTGGACACGCTCAATCCGCTGCTGAACCACGAACAGTGGCGCAACGATCTCGCGGCGAACGGCGGCACCCCCGGGCAGGCCGGGTATGGCCTGATGGCCTGGCTGGTGCTGCACCGGGGCTGGTACCACTGGCTGGACCTCCCCGACATGAATTAGCCCGACCCACATCAGCCAGGCATGGATCATGCCTGGCCGGCTGAAACCGGCTCCGTAAGACATCATCCTGCGGAACGGAACGCAAGGCCCCTGCGGACAATCCGCAGGGGCCTTTTTACGTCTCCTGGCAGCTTTGCGTCATTCTGTTCCCGCCCTTGACCACGATCAGGTAACGATCAGTTAACAACCTGTAACTTGTCTCACAGCTGAAACATTTAGTGGTTAGTGTTTCACCACATGTGGCGGCTATCACTGGCCGCTTGGGGGGCCATCTTTGGTGGTTCCTGACTCCTCATCACCAGTTAGGACTACAGATGCGTACTAAGCGCACGGCAGCTCTTGCCGCACTCTCCGTGGGAGCCCTGTTCCTGGGCGCCTGCGGATCCGCCGGGGGCGGAAACGAAGGCGACGGCGAAACCGCCCAGGCGGAAAACCTTGCCTCAACCATTACGGTTGCCATCAGCCAGGCACCCGATGCCTACAACTCCGGCACAGCCAACACCAACAGCTCGTACAACAGCTACGTTGACAACCTGGTGCACAGCAACTTCGTGGAATACAGCCCCAACGGCGTCATCCACGACGAGGAGTTCGGCACCTTCGAAAAGACCAGTGACGATCCCCTGACGGTGAAGTACACCATCAACGAGGACGCCAAGTGGTCCGACGGCACCCCCATCGACTTCGATGACGTGCTGCTGAACTGGGCCGCGTACTCCGGCAAGACCGTGGGTGCCGACGGCGAAAACATCTTCCAGCCGTCCTCCACCAACGGCTACTCGCAGACCAAGATGATCGAGGGCGAAGCCGGCGCCAAGGAATTCGAGATGGTTTTCGAAACCCCTTACGCTGACTGGGAAGCCATGATGATCGGCCCCATCATGCCGGCGCACGTTGCTGCTGAGCAGGGCGGCCTCAGCGTTGACAACAACGGCGAAGCCCTGGTCAAGGCCATTCAGGACAACGACACCGCAGCGCTGACCGCTGTCGCCGAGTTCTGGAACACCGGCTGGAACTACGAAGCCGACCTGACCACCCTCCCGGATGCCGCACTCATCCCCTCCTCCGGCCCGTACGTGCTGGACAACGCCACCGACGGCACGCTGACCCTGAAGGTCAACGAGAACTACTGGGGCGAGGCACGCAAGGGCCAGACCGAGAACATCGTCTTCAAGGCGATCGAGGACACCGAAGCCGTGCAGGCACTGGAGAACGGCGACGTCGACATCATCGAGCCGTCCGGCCCCACCGTCGACACGAAGACCTCCATCGAGAACATCGGCGACACCGTCACCATGCTCACCGGCCCGGAACTGACCTTCAGCCACATTGACCTGGACCAGTCCGAGAGCGGCGTCTTCAAGGACCTGGCCGTACGCCAGGCCTTCGCCAAGTGCGTTCCGCGCGAGGACATTGTCGAGAAGTTCGCCAAGCCCATCGATGAGAACGCCACCGTGGACAATCTGCGCGAATACCAGCCCGGCCAGGAAGACTACGAAGATGTCCTGGCAGGCGCACCGTCCGCCAGCGAGTACGACGAAGTCGACATCGAAGGTGCCAAGAAGCTCCTTGCCGACGCCGGCAAGACCGAGCCTGTCTCGGTCCGCCTGATGTTCTCCGCCACAAGCCAGCTGCGTGCGGACATCGTGACTCTGATCAAGACCTCCTGCGACCAGGCCGGGTTCGAGATTGTTCCCACCCCGGACAAGGACTGGAGCGCCAAGCTCAATGAGCCCGGCGCCTGGGATGCCATCCTCTTCGCCTGGGCCGGTTCCGGCCTGGCTGCCAGCGCCCAGTCCATCTATGTCTCCGACGGCGAGCAGAACTACGGCAAGTTCGCCAACGAAGAACTGGACAAGATCTGGGACCAGATCGCCCAGTCCACTGACGACGAAGAAGTCAAGGAACTGAAGACCCAGGCCGAGGAAATCCTCGCCTCCGAGGTCTACAACGTGGTTCTTTACGCGAACTCCGGGGTGGTTGCCCACTCCTCCAAGATGGAGAACGTTGAACTGAATCCGAGCCAGAACGGCATCACCTGGAATGCCTACAAGTGGACAAAGCAGGCCTAGCAGCAGCACCACGCTAGCCGTGTGAGAGGCGGGGATGGTCAGACCTCGGTCTGCCCATCCCCGCCTTGTGCACGCGGTGTCCAGTCCCATCCCCAAGGAGCCTTCGGTGTTCTACTTCATTCTCAAAAGAACGGTAACCTCGTTCTTTATCCTTCTGGCCGCCACGGCGCTGATGTTCGTCCTGGCTGTCAATTCCGGTGATCCCCTCCACGATCTGGCGGAACTGCGCAACGCAGACCGGGAATCCCGCATTGCCGCCCGGACCGAAGCCATGCATCTGGATGAGCCCGTCTACATCCGGTACCTGCTGTGGCTGCAGGAGATCGGCCGCTGTGTCATTCCCGGCGGCGCCCAGTGCACCCTTGGCCTGGACCGGGTCGGAAACCCGGTGATCATCCAGCTGCAGTCCGCCGCCGGATCCACCTTCCGCCTTGTGGTTGTCGCCACCGTGCTGGCCATCATCCTCGGCGTCCTCGTCGGCGTCGTTACGGCCCTGCGCCAGTACAGCGTATTCGACTACTCCATTACCTTCGTTGCCTTCCTGCTCTTCTCGATGCCGCTGTTCTGGCTCTCCACCCTGCTCAAGCAGTACCTGGCCATCGGCCTCAACACCTGGCTCGCTAATCCGGCAATGTCCTATCTGGGCCTGTTGCTGATGGGACTGATAGCCGGCGTGATCTGGATGGTCGTCATCGGCGGAGACCGTAAACGCCGCCTGCAGGTATTCGGCATCGCCGCAGTGGCCACCTCAGGCACCTTCCTGGTGCTGCTGGAGACCAACTGGTTCAAGACCCCCGGGTTCGGGCCGGTAGGCATCCTCGTCAGCGCGTTCGCCGTCGCCCTGGGCGTCACGGCCCTGTTCGCCGGCTTCCGGCGCCGCCGGATCGTGTATGCCGCCCTCGCTACTGCTGCCGCCGGTTTCATCGGTTACTTGGTCACCATGAGCATCATGGAAGATCCCAACTGGCTCACCATCGCCGGCCTGGCAGTCGTAACCCTGGCGGTTTCCGCCGCCATCGGCCATTTTGTGGGCGGCCCGTACGCCAAGCAGACGCGTACGCTGACCGCCGTCATCGGCCTGCTGATCGGTTTCATCATCTTCGTGGATGCCCTGCTGCACGCCTACCCCTCGCTTTCGCAAAAGAACGGCGGACGGCCCATTCCTACGACCGGATCCTCCACTCCCAACCTGGAGGGCACGTTCTGGGAAGTGAACCTGGACTACGCGCTGTATCTGATTCTGCCCACGATCGCCATCATGCTGATCTCCTTCGCCATGTACACCCGCTACACCCGGGCCAGCCAGCTCGACGTGATGACCCAGGACTACATCCGCACTGCGCGTGCGAAGGGCCTGAGCGAGCGCACCGTGGTCGTCAAACACGCCTTCCGCAACGCGATGATCCCCATCACCACGCTGATGGCCTTCGACTTCGCAGGCGTGCTCGGCGGAGCAGTCATTACGGAGGCCGTGTTCGGCTGGAACGGCATGGGCAAGATGTTCACCGACGGCCTGAACAACACCGACCCAAACGTGATCATGGCGTTCTTCCTCGTCACGGCTGTGGCCGCGGTGACCTTCAACATGCTGGCTGACATCGCGTACGCGTTCCTCGACCCGCGCATCAGCCTGAACTGATTGGTAGAGCAATGACAGAAAACAATCCCTCAGCGGACGGGCCGAAGGACAGCAGCCAGGAACTGGCCGCCATGACGCTGGCAAGCCAGCGCACGGTCACCGCGGACGCACCCGCTACCCGGGACATCATCACGGAACCTAAAATCACCGAGGCAAAGAGCCAGTCCCGGCTGGTCCGGGAACGCTTCTTCCGGCATAAAGGCGCCCTCGGCGGCATGATCGGCCTGGCCCTGATTGTGCTGCTGGCCTTCTCTTCCATCGGCTTCCATATCGGCCCGCTGCACATTCCGGGCTGGTGGAAGCACTCCTTCACCGATGTCATGGCCACCGTCGACGGCGGCAAGCCCACGCTGTCCTGGACCGGACTGGGCGAGCATCCCTTCGGCCAGGACGCCCTGGGCCGGGACTACTTCGCCATGACCATGCGCGGGGCGCAGATCTCCCTGATCATCGCGTTCATCGTCGGGATTGTGGGTACCATCATCGGCACCGTGATCGGCGCCCTGGCCGGCTACTACCGCGGCAAGGTGGAAGCGGTACTGATGCGCTTCACCGACGTCATCATCACCATCCCCCTGCTGGTGGTCGCTGCCGTGCTCTCCACCATCGTGGCCAAGGCCGGCATCGTGGTGTTCGCCATCTTCCTCGGCATGCTCACATGGACCGGGCTCGCCCGTATTGTCCGCGGCGAGTTCCTGTCCCTCCGGGAGAAGGAGTTCGTGGAGGCGGCGAAGTCGGTGGGTGCGAGCTCCTCGCGGATCATCTTCAAGCACATCCTGCCCAACACCGTGGGCGTCATCATCGTGTCGGCCACGCTGGCCATTTCCGGTGCCATCCTGCTCGAAACCGCGCTCGGCTTCCTGGGCCTGGGCGTGCAGGAGCCGGACACCTCCCTCGGCAAACTGATTAATGAAAACCGGTCCGCGATGACCGTCCGCCCGTGGGTCTTCCTATGGCCCGGCGTCTTCATCGTGGCCATCGCCCTCACCGTGAACTTCATCGGCGACGGCCTCCGGGATGCGTTTGATCCCCGACAGACAAGGAACAAGCAATGACCTCCACACCGGTATACAGCGACGCCCCGGCCACGGGAACCGGAACCCCCATCCTTGAGGTCTCCGGGCTGGGCGTCGATTTCAATGTCGACAATGAATGGGTCATGGCGGCCGAGGACGTCAACTACCGTGTCTACCCGGGCGAGATCCTGGCCATCGTGGGCGAATCCGGGTCCGGAAAAAGCATGTCCTCCATGGCGCTGCTCGGCCTGCTTCCGGGCAACGGCCGTTCCAAGGGCAGCGCAAAGCTGCAGGGCAAGGAGCTCATCGGCGCGCCCCAGTCGGCGCTGCGGAAGGTCCGCGGCAATGACATTGCCATGATCTTCCAGGAACCGATGACGGCGTTGAACCCCGTGCTGACCGTCGGCGAACAGGTCAAGGAGATCATCGAACAGCACACCGATGCTTCCCCTGCCCAGGCGAAGGAACGGGCCATTGAGCTGCTGCGCATGGTGGAGATTCCCAACCCGGAAGAGCGTTACGAGAACTATCCGCACCAGTTCTCCGGCGGGCAGCGGCAGCGTGCCATGATCGCCATCGCGATTGCCAATGACCCCATCCTGCTCATTGCGGACGAGCCCACCACGGCCCTTGACGTCACCGTGCAGGCCGAAGTGCTGGAACTGCTGCGCAAGCTCAACAAGCGCCTCAACAGCGCCATCCTCCTGATTACCCATGACATGGGCGTGGTGGCCGACCTTGCGGACAACGTCATCGTGATGCAGAACGGCCGCATCGTGGAAGCCTCGTCGGCGACGGACCTCTTCGGCGCCCCGCAGCAGGCCTATACGCGGGCGCTGCTCGATGCCGTGCCGCACCTTGGCTCAAAGGTGGGCGGCGTACTCGCGGCCGTGGAGGTCGAGGACGACGGCTCGCTGCAAATCACCGAGGCCCCCCGCGAGGTGATGATCGCCTCCGAGGAGGTGGCCGAGCCGACGTCGTCGCAGACCCCCGCCCTCCAGCTGGAGAATGTCGCCATCGAATACCCCGGGAGGTTCCGCCAGCCGGCGTTCCGCGCGGTGTCCGATGTTTCGTTCACCATCATGCCCGGCGAGGTGATGGGCCTGGTGGGCGAATCCGGATCCGGCAAGTCCACCATCGGCCGGGCAGTGACCGGGCTGCTTCCGGTGGCGGACGGCAGCGTCCGGATCAACGGCACCGACATTGCCGGGCTCTCGCCCAAGAAGATGCGGCCGCTGCGGCGCAAGTTCGCCATTGTCTTCCAGGACCCGGCGGCGTCGCTGAATCCGCGCATGTCCATCGGTGAAAGCATCGGCGAGCCGCTCTTCCTGCATGAGAAGCTGAGCAAGGCCGAGCTGGATAAGCGGGTGGAAGGGCTCCTGGATGACGTCCAGCTGCCCAAGGCGTTCCGGAACCGGTACCCGCACGAGCTCTCCGGCGGCCAGCGCCAGCGCGTAGGCATTGCCCGCGCCCTGTCGCTGCGGCCCTCGCTGCTCGTGGCGGATGAACCGACGTCGGCCCTGGACGTGTCGGTGCAGGCCCGGGTGCTCGCGCTGCTGCAGGACCTGCAGCAGGAATACGGCTTTGCCTGCCTCTTCGTCAGCCATGACCTGGCCGTGGTGGAAATACTCGCCAGCCACATCGCGGTGCTGAACAAGGGGCGCATGGTCGAGCAGGGATCCACCGAGCAGGTCCTGAAGTACCCGCAGGATCCGTACACCCGCCGCCTGCTGGCGGCGGCCCCGGTACCGGATCCGGCAGAGCAGGCCTACCGCCGCGAGCAGCGCAACGCCCTGCTCGCGGCCGGCAGCACCGAATAGCCGGATCGCCGGCGTACGGCGGCGGCGTCAGTGGCGGAAGACAATCTTCCCCACAACGTCGCCGTCGTGCATTTTGCGGAAGCCCTTCTCCGCGTCCTCCAGGGGCAGCACGGAATCAATCTCCGGCCGGACTCCGGTTGCCACGAGGAAGTTCACCAGCCGCTGCAGTTCGGCGCGGGTTCCCATGGTGGAGCCCAGCACCCGCAGCTGCAGGAAGAAGACCCGGTTGAGATCTGCCGGCGGATTGGGGCCGCTCGTGGCTCCGCAGGTGACCACGGCACCGCCGGGCTTCAGGGATTTCAGCGAGTGCGCCCAGGTGGCCTGGCCCACCGAATCGAAGACGGTATCCACCCGCTCCGGCAGCCGTGCACCGGACTCAAAGACCTGGTCCGCTCCGAGCGTCAGCGCGTGCTCCCGCTTCTCCGCGCTCCGGCTGGTGGCCCACACCCGGTAGCCGGCCGCCGAGGCCAGGCTAATGAGTGCAGTCGCCACTCCCCCGCCGGCGCCCTGGACCAGGAGGGTGGAACCGGGCGCGGCAGGATTGACCGTAAAGAGCATCCGGTAGGCCGTCAGCCATGCCGTGGGCAGGCAGGCTGCCTCCTCGAAGCTCAACTCCGCGGGCTTCGGCACCAGGTTCCGGGCCGGGACCCACACCTCGTCGGCCATGGCGCCGGGGAGCCGTTCGGACAGCAGGGTGCGCTTCGGGTCCAGGGTTTCATCGTCCTCCCAGTCCGGTGAGGAGATGACACCGTGGACGATCACCTCGTTGCCGTCGTCGTCGATCCCGGCCGCGTCGCAGCCCAGGACCATCGGCAGGGCATCGGCTGCCAGGCCCACCCCCTGCAGGGACCACAGGTCATGATGGTTCAGTGCCGATGCCTTGACCCGGACCCGGCGGAACCCTTCGGGCGGCTGCGGAGCATCGAAATCACCCACCTGCAATCCGCTGATCGGATCTTCCGCGGACTGCTTCTGTGCATACACTGCTCGCATCGTGAACTCCCTCACATCGGGTTCGGTTTTCTGGCGTGCCCTCCATCCTAGGGGACCGTGCCTGCGGCCGCCCGACGCGCGTTAGGTGTGCACATAAAGCATGTGGGACACTGGAGGGCAGAACTTTTCGAATCAAAGGAGGCAGCTATGAGCAAGCGTGCACGCAAGCGTCGTGACCGTAAGCGCGGCGGCGCTAACCACGGTAAGCGTCCCAACACCTAAGCAGTGCTTGGTAGCCGCGTGGCCCACGGGCCAGGCACAAAGAACCCCCGGAACCTGACGGTACCGGGGGTTCTTTATTGCGTTGGGTGCGCGGCTAGTGGTCCGCGGTCTGGATCTGGCTGATGCGGCTAAGGATGTTGGCCTTCAGGGTTGCCGGGGCCGCTTCCGTGCAGGAACGCTTGACCACCGAACGGATAACGCATTCGAGGTCATGCTCCTCTGCACATTCCGGGCACCCCTCCAGGTGTTCCTTGATCTCCACAAGATCCTCGTGGGACAGGGCACCGTCCAGGTATTCGTACAGCCGTTCAATGCGGGCGTCTTCGCAATCGCCCAGGCTTTGGCAATCGCTCATAGCTCATTCCCCTGTTTCTTGGTTGATGCGCCAACGGCTTCGGCTGCGGGCACCTTGCCTTTGATTCCGCGCTCATGGGCGTATTCCGCCAGGAGCTCGCGGAGCAGCTTACGCCCGCGGTGCAGCCGTGACATCACGGTGCCGATCGGCGTGTTCATGATTTCTGAAATTTCCTTGTACGCGAACCCCTCCACGTCGGAGAAGTACACGGCCAGCCGGAATTCCTCCGGTATGGACTGCAAGGCGTCTTTGACATCCGAATCCGGCAGATGGTCCAGCGCAACGGCTTCAGCCGAGCGAAGCCCGGTGGAGCTGTGTTCCGCCGCCCGTGCCAGCTGCCAGTCCTCCACACCGTCCGAATTCGCCTGCAGGGGCTCCCGCTGGCGCTTCCGGTAAAGGTTGATGTAGGTGTTGGTCAGAATCCGGTACAGCCACGCCTTGAGGTTGGTCCCGGGGCGGTACTGGTGAAAGGCGGAGAAAGCCTTGGTGTAGGCCTCCTGCACCAGATCCTCCGCGTCCGACGGGTTCCTCGCCATGCGCATGGCGGCAGAATAAAGCTGGTCCACATACTGCATGGCGTCCTGCTCAAAGCGCAGCTTGCGTGCCTCGTCCGTTTCGGTGGCAACGTCGAGCTCGAAGTTTTCCACGTGGGGGCTGCCTTCCGGCGCGTCAGTTCTCATCACCTCCCAGTCTACGGTGCGGGCGGGCACCCGTACGCGTAGCTTCGGCTCACGGTCGGCCCGCGCCTGTATCAGCGTGGCGGCTGGCACTATACGTCTCCTGACGGTTGGTTGCCTTGCGATATATGTGCCAACGATGCCCCCGGGCACGGTATTCCCGCAGATTCCCGCAGCCCCGGTACCGGAACTCAGGACCGCCCGCTGTGCCTTGCCGGCGGAATGCCAGACTAAGGTGGAGGCAGCACCAAATGTTGTTTTTTCGCGTAACTTGTGGATTCACCAGGAGGCCCTTATGTCGATAGTCCGTTTGTTTGCCCGCCCGCTTCTCGCCACAGGCTTCGTCGCTGTGGGCGTGGAACGCCTCAGGAACGTTGACCAGACAGCGGAGCAGCTGGCGCCGACCCTGAAGCGAATCGGAAGCACTGTGCCCTCCGCGGCGTCCCTGGTCGCCAACCCGACAATGGTTGCCCGCGTCCTCGGCTACACCCAGGTGGGGGCCGCATCCCTGCTCGGCATGGGCAAGATGAGCCGGCTCGCCTCGCTGCTGCTGGCAGGCACGGCTGCCCTGAACTCCGTGGTGGAGTACCGCAACGCCGAGGCGTCCACCGCGCAGGAGCGCAAGGAACGCCGCTACCAGCTGCTCAAGAACCTTTCCCTCATCGGCGGCGTCCTGCTCTCCGCCGTCGACACGAACGGCCGTCCCGGCCTGGCCTGGCGGGCCAACCACCTGGCAGCGGACACCGGCCGGAAGACCCGGGCGGTATCCAAGTCGGTAAAGAAGAGCACCCGCAAGCAGCTCGCCGCCGTTTCCAACGCCGCTTCGGACATCGTGGGTTCCTAGCTGCAATGAATGCTCCAAACGCCGGGGCGCCGGCAATCTGGCCGGCGCCCCTCGCCACCTCCCCCGTGGACGCGGTCCTGTCCGTCCCCGGCTCCAAATCCCTGACCAACCGTTACCTGGTCCTCGCAGCCCTGACGGAGGGCCGGTCCAGGCTGCGGGCTCCGCTTCATTCCCGGGATTCGGAGCTGATGGTCGCAGCCCTCAGGGCCCTTGGCGCCACGGTGACCGAAGCCGAAGGAACCGGAGCCTTCGGCCCGGACCTGCTGGTTGATCCCCTGCCGGCAACCGCTCCCGGCGGTCCGAGGCAGGTGGACTGCGGGCTGGCCGGCACGGTCATGCGTTTCGTACCTCCCCTGGCCGCCCTGCTCCGGGGCAACACCTCCTTCGACGGCGATCCCCACGCCCGTACCCGGCCCATGTCCGCCATCATCGACGCGTTGCGCGCCCTGGGGGTGGGTATTGACGACGGCGGCACGGGCTCCCTGCCTTTCACCGTTTCCGGTTCGGGACAGGTGGCCGGCGGCCGGCTGGAGATCGATGCCGACGCATCCTCGCAGTTCGTCTCCGCCCTGCTCCTGGCCGCCCCCCGCTTCGAGCAGGGACTGCACCTGATCCACACCGGCCGCGTCCTGCCCAGCCCGGACCACATCGCCATGACTGTTTCGGTGCTGCGCAGCGTCGGTGTTGACGTGGATGATTCCGTCCCCTTCGAGTGGCGGGTGGCCCCCGGGCCCGTGGCGGCCTTCGACGTCACCATTGAGCCCGACCTTTCCAACGCCGGACCGTTCCTGGGCGCCGCCCTGGTGACCGGCGGCACCGTCAAGGTGACCGGCTGGCCGGAGAAGACCGACCAGGTCGGCGATAAATGGCGCAGCATCCTTCCGGCACTGGGGGCCAGTGTCTCCCTCTCGGACGGAACCCTTACGGTTACCGGCACCGGCACCATCCACGGTGCCGAACTGGCGGACACCAGCGAACTGGCACCCACCGTCGCCGCCCTCCTGGCCCTGGCAGATTCGCCCTCGGTCCTCACCGGGATCGCCCACCTGCGCGGGCATGAAACGGACCGGCTGGCGGCACTGGTCACCGAAATCAACCGGCTCGGCGGAGATGCCGAGGAGACCGCCGACGGCCTGCTGATCCGGCCGGCGGCCCTGCACGGCGGAACCTGGGAAACCTATGCCGACCATCGGATGGCCACGGCAGGTGCGCTGATCGGCCTGACGGTGCCCGGCGTCGTCGTCAGGGACATCGGCACCACTGCGAAAACCCTGCCGGAGTTCCCCGAACTCTGGCAGCAGCTGACCAACACGGCGGTGTCCTGACATGGCGCGCAGCACCTCCGGCTGGGATGAATCAGATGTTCGGATCCGGCCGAACAAAAAGGGCTCCCGTCCGCGGACCAAGGACCGGCCGGCCCATGAGGACGCCGTCATCGGCCGCATCATCACCGTGGACCGGGGACGGTACACGGCGGTCGTGGATGAGGACACCGCGCAGGAACGCACGGTAATCGCAGCCCGGGCACGGGAACTGCGCCGCACCCCTGTGGTGGCCGGAGACCGGGTGGCACTGGTGGGCGACGTGTCCGGCGCCCCGGACACCCTGGCCCGCCTGGTGCGGGTCGAGGAACGCGACACCGTGCTGCGGCGCAGCGCCGACGATACCGATCCGGTGGAACGGGTGGTCGTCGCCAACGCGGACCAGCTCGTCATTGTGGTGGCCGCCGCCAACCCGGAGCCGCGTACCGGATTCATAGACCGCGCCCTCGTGGCCGCCTACGACGCCGGCATCTCCCCCGTTCTGTGCATCACCAAGGCGGACATCAAGGATCCCGCCGAGCTGCTGGCCAATTACGAGCACCTGGATATGGACGTCATCATCAGCCGCACCGCGGCCGCCGATGCCTCCGGCATCGATGCCCGTTCGGACGACGGCCTTTCCGCCCGGCTGCAGGGCACCGCCGTTGAAGCACTGCACGAAGTACTGAAGGGCAGTGTCAGCGTCCTGGTGGGCCCGTCCGGCGTCGGCAAGTCCACCCTCGTCAACGCCCTGACCGGTTCCACCCGTGCCACCGGCGGCGTTAACGCGGTGACCGGACGCGGCCGGCACACCTCCTCGTCCGCTCTCGCGCTGCGCCTGAGTGACGCTCCGGCGGGCAGCTGGATCATTGACACGCCCGGCATCCGTTCCTTCGGACTGGCCCATGTGGATCCGGACCGCATCCTGCAGGCCTTCCCTGACCTGGAACCCGGTACCGCCGGCTGCGAGCGGGGCTGCCGGCACGATGCGGCAGCCGTGGGCTGCGGGCTGGACCCATGGGTGGAGGAAGGCCATGCCGGACCGGCCGGACCCGCCCGGCTGGCCTCGCTTCGCCGGCTGCTGGGTACCGGCACCCGGACCGAAAACAAATCCTCCGCCAAGGAGCTTGGCGAACAGTAGGCACGGGCTCCCGCCCGTCCCATCCGCAGGACACTGCCCCGGTGTGGGCGTAATGCCGGGCAGTGTCCGCCGAATAAGGATAAGTTGAACAGTATGCCGTTCGTTCAGAACTACAACGATGACCTACGCCTGGCCCATGTCATGGCCGACTCCGTGGATGACCAGACCATGTCCCGGTACCGGGCGCTGGACCTGAAGATCGAGACCAAGCCCGACTTCACCCCGGTCACTGACGCCGACAAGGCCGCCGAAGACGCCATTCGGGGCCAGCTCTCCCGCGCCCGTCCCCGTGATGCTGTCCTGGGCGAGGAATTCGGTTCCTCCGGTTCGGGACCCCGCCGCTGGATCATCGACCCGATCGACGGCACCAAGAACTTCATCCGCGGTGTGCCCGTCTGGGCCACCCTGATTGCCCTGGTCGACGACGGCGTGCCCGTTGTCGGGCTCGTCAGCGCCCCGGCGCTGGGCAAGCGGTGGTGGGCGGCTACCGGGACCGGAGCCTACATGGGCCGTTCCCTCGCTGCCGCCACCCGGCTGCACGTCTCCAACGTGTCCAACCTGTCCGATGCGTCCCTCTCCTATTCCAGCCTGGGCGGCTGGAAGGACCGGGGAAACCTGGAGGAATTCCTGGACCTCACCGAATCGGTGTGGCGCACCCGGGCCTACGGCGACTTCTGGTCCTACTGCATGGTGGCCGAGGGCGCCGTCGACATTGCCTGCGAACCCGAGCTGAACCTGTATGACATGGCTGCCCTCGTGCCGATCGTGACCGAGGCCGGCGGGCGTTTCTCCTCCCTCGACGGCGAGGACGGACCGTTCGGCGGGAATGCCCTGGCCACCAACGGACTGCTGCACAGTGAAGTGCTGCAGCGGCTGAATCCCGACCTGGACGACCTGCTGTAGCAGTGGGTGCCACCGGACCACGGCTCGAGTCCCTGAGGCGCCGGCAGCTGGCCGACAGCTATCGGGAGGGCGGCGAGCATTATGACCGCATCCGCCCCGGTTACCCTGCCGAAGCCGTTCACTGGCTGGTTTCCCGTCCCGGCTCCCAGCCCGTCCGCGACGTGGCCGACGTTGGTGCCGGCACCGGGAAATACACCCGCGAGCTGCACGCCGCCGGGCTGAACGTCCATGCGGTGGACCCCTCTGCAGACATGCTTTCCCAGCTTTCCAGGGCGCTGCCCGGGGTACCCGCCACCATCGGCACGGCCGAGCAGACGGGGCTGCGGGATTCCTCCATGGACGCCGTCACCGTGGCCCAGGCCTGGCACTGGTGTGATCCGGATGCCGCCAGCCGCGAATTCGCGCGCATCCTGCGACCGCACGGCATCCTTGGGCTCATCTGGAACCAGCTGGACGTCAGCGTTCCCTGGGTACACCGCTACTCACGCATCATCCACGCCGGTGACGTTATCCGCCCGGGCTTCCGGCCCGTCCTCGGCCCGGAATTCTCCCTTGACGAGTTCTCCACCGTGGCCTGGACGCAGCCGATGACTCCCGAGGACCTGTTCGAGCTGGCCAAATCCCGCGCGTTCTATCTTTCGGCCGCCCCGGAAGCACGCCGGCGGCTGGAGTCGAACCTGGCCTGGTACCTGTACGAGCACCTTGGCCACCGGCCCGGAGACCCGCTTGACCTGCCGTACCTGACCCTGAGCTGGCGGGCCCTGCGGACCTGAACCGGGTGCTTTCCGCCTGCAGCGCTACGTAGAATTGTCTCGGTCCGGTGTTTCCTGGCGCAGGGAGATATTCAGATGGCCTCACCTTTCGGCATTGAAGAAGAGTTCCTCCTTATTGATCCGCTGACCGGGTTCCCTACCGGTTCCCAGCAGGTGATGCGCACCCTCACAGCCGCCGTACGCCCCAACTTCAACTCATCGGTGGAACTGCTTGAGGCGCAGGTGGAAAGCTCCACTCCGGTGTGCACCAGTACGCAGGAAGCGATGGACTCCCTGTTGGAGTTCCGCACCCTGCTGGCGTCCGCATCCTCGGCCGCCGGAGTGCGTGTAGCCGCCACCGGAGCGGCCCCGCACATTCCGGACACGCCACCCTTGCTGACCGCTACGGAGCGCTACCGGAAAATGGGCCAGCTGACGGGCGGGGTTGCCCGCGAGCAATACGTCAACGGGACCCACATCCATGTGGGTATACCCACCCGGGATGCCGGCGTACATGTGCTCAACGGGCTGCGGCCGTGGCTGGCCCTGCTGGGGGCCGTCGCGGCGAACTCCCCCTACTGGCGGGGGCAGGACACCGGCTTTGCCAGCTGGCGGATGGTGCACTACCGGCGCTGGTCCGTGCAGGGCTGCCCGCCGGTCTTCGCCGATGCCGCCGACTACGACCGGCGGCTGCAGGGCCTGCTGGAGACCGATGTGGTGCTCGACGCCGGCCACGTAGGCTGGGCGGCGAGACTCTCCGAAAGCTACCCCACGGTGGAGGTCCGGATCGCCGACGCACAGCTCGAGGCCGGGGACTCCGTGCTGCTGGCCGCGCTGGTCCGGGGGCTGGTCAGCTCCCTCGCGGCCGGCGAGGCACCGGCCCCGCCGGACCCGGAGCTGCTCGACGTCGGACTGTGGCAGGCAGCCCGCTTCGGGTTGGGGGCGAACCTGGTGGCCCATCCCGGCGGCAGCGCGCCGGCCGCAGCCCAGCTGGCCGCACTCCTGGATTTTGTATCTCCGGCCCTGGACGAGGCCGGGGACACGGACTTCGTCACCGCCGGGATCCACCGCATCCTGGGCGGACACTCCGGCTCCGCCGCGGGTTCAGGGACGGGGGCCGAACGGCAGCGCCGGGCTGTCCGCCAGGGCGGCGAACCGGCCCTGGCCGAGCTCTTTACCCGTTCCCTGGTCCTCGAAGCCTGAGATGCCCCTGTCCGGGAAGCTGCGGCCGGACAGTCCAGCTTCATGCCAAGGTTGCGGATTTTCCGCTGACGCCGGGCGGAACTAGTCTCGGGGAGGAACAAAAACTGCGGCGCCGGTTGGGGTCCGGCTCGAAAACCCACGGGAGACACACATGGCGACATTGGGCATCGAAGAGGAATACCTTCTCCTTGATCCATCCACCGGGCTGCCGGTGCATAAGGCAGCCGAGGTGGAGGCCTTCCTGCACCGCTCCTCCCGGATCACCGAAGGTGAAATCCAGCGGGAGCTGCTGAGCTGTCAGCTGGAAACCGCCACGCCGGTGTCAGCCACCCTCACCGAAGCCGAAGAGTACCTCCTTAATTTCCGCGGCCAGCTGGAGGCGGGTGCCCGCAAGGCCGGTGTCATTGCCGCCGGCACGGCCAGCGCGCCACGCACCGAAGAGCACTACCCGGAGCTGACGGACAAGGACCGCTACCGCGACCTGCAGGCAAGCGCGCCGGGAATTGTCGGCGACCAGTTCGTCAACGGCCTCCACGTCCATGTGTCCGTCCCGGACCGCGAAACCGGCGTCCAGGCACTGAACCGCATTCGTGAGTGGCTTCCCGTCATCATTGCCCTCAGCACCAATTCACCGTTCTGGCTGGACCGGGACAGCGGCTTCGGCAGCTGGCGTGTGGTGCATTACCGCCGGTGGCCGGTCCAGGGCTGCGCACCGGTCTTCCGTGACGCGGCGGATTACGAGCGCCGGATCCAGCGGCTGGTGGATTCGGGTGCCATCATCGACCGCGGTGTGCTGACCTGGATGGCCCGGCTGTCGGACACCTATCCCACACTGGAGGTGCGCGCCGGGGATGCGCAGCTTCAGGCCCGGGACAGCGTCCTGCTCGGCGGCATCATCCGCGGGCTGGTCAGCACAGCAGTGGCCGAGGCCCGTGCGGGCGTGCCGTATTCGAGTCCGGACGACGAGCTGCTGGATGCCGCCATGTGGCAGGCGGCGCGGGACGGGCTCACGGGAGAACTCGTGAACCCGCTTACCGCCCGGCTTCTGCCTGCCCGGGAACGCGTGGACGCGTTGATGGCGTTCATTGCAGAGGCCCTGGAGCAGGAGGGAGATACCCAGTGGGTGCAGGCCGGCCTGGCCGGGCTGTGGGAAAAGGGCACCGGCGCACAACGCCAGCGGCAGGCCATGCGGGAAGGCGGAATGCCCGGACTGTTGGAGCTGTACGCGGCAACACTGACCGGTGAAGCGTAGGCGGCGCCTCATCCCCCGCGCCTCATCCCCCGGGGTACAGGGACACGTCCAGGATCCTTGCTTCCCACGGACGCAGCAGACGGTGGTCGCCCGGAACCGTGTAGTTGCCCAGGACCAGTTCGCCTGACTCCAGATTTGCAGGCACACCGAGTTCCGCGCCGGAGACATTGCCCAGGACTAGCAGCGCCTGGTCTCCGCGCGTGCGCTTGAAGGCAAACAGTGTCGGGTGTGCCGGATCAAGCATGCGGAAGTCGCCCATGGATACCAGCTCCGACTCGTGCCGCAGCCGGATCAGCTGCTGGTAGTAGCGAAAAACGGACTTCTCAGCGGCCCGGTCCGCCTCCACGCTCGTTTCGGGAAACCCCTTTCCCAGCGGGATCCACGGCTCGGCTGTGCTGAACCCGGCGTAGGGTCCGGAGGTCCACTGCATGGGGGTGCGGGCGTTGTCCCGGCTCATCCGGCGCAGGGACTCCAGCACGGCTTCCTGATCCATCCCCAGTCGCAGGGACTCGGCGTAGTGGTTGAGTGACTCCACGTCCCGATACTGCTCGATCGAGGTGAACCCGGCACTGGTCATACCGATCTCTTCGCCCTGATAGACGTAGGGAGTCCCGCGCTGCAGATGCAGCAGGGTCGCCCACAGGGTGGCGGATTCATACCGGTACCGTTCCTCATCGCCGAAGCGCGAAACGATCCGGGGTTGGTCATGGTTGCTCAGGTAAAGGCTGTTCCACCCGGTTTCCGCCAGTCCCCGCTGCCAGCGGTTCCAGGAGGTTTTCAGATCGGCCAGGTCCAGGCCACGGTAGTCGAACTTCCCGCCCGGTCCCTGGTCCAGGCTGACGTGTTCAAACTGGAAGACCATGTCCAGCTCATGCCGCCTCCGGTCCGTATACAGGCGCGCCTGCTCCACCGTTGCGCCGGGGGTCTCGCCCACCGTGAGGTACTCACCAACGCGTTCGCTGAAGACCCTTTGGTGCATCTCCTGCAGGAACTCGTGGATCCGCGGCCCATTGACGTAGTACGGGCTTCCGTCGCCCCAGACGCCCTTTGTTTCAGAGACTCCGTCCGGCAAAGCGGGATCCTTGGAGATGAAGTTAATGACGTCCATACGGAACCCGTCTACACCCTTGTCCAGCCACCAGTTCATCATCTCGTAGACACGCTCCCGGACCCTGGATACTTCCCAGTTCAGGTCCGGCTGCTGCGGCGTAAACAGATGCAGGTAGTACTGTCTGGTGTGCTGGTCGAAGGTCCACGCCGACCCGCCGAACAGGGACCCCCAGTTGTTCGGCTCGGCACCGGGTTCCCCCGCGGTGAAGCCGGGCCTGGGATTCCGCCACCAGTAACTGTCCCGCCGCGTGGAGCTGCGGGAGGACCTCGACTCCACAAAAGCGGGATACTCACTGGAGGTATGGTTCACCACCAGGTCCATAATCAGTTTGATCCCGCGCCCGTGCAGGCCCTCCAACAGTTCATCCAACTGCTCGTTGGTGCCGAACAGCTCGTCCACCCGGCGATAGTCGCTGATGTCATAGCCGTTGTCGAACTGCGGCGACTGGTGGATCGGCGACAGCCAGAGAACATCAATGCCCAGGTCCTGCAGATGGTCAAGGTGTTCAATGATCCCGCCGATGTCGCCGATGCCATCGCCGGTTGTATCGGCGAAACTGCGGGGATAGATCTGATAGACCACTGCGTTGGCCCACCACGGGGTACTCGGTTCCATGGCAGGCCGTCCTTTCCCAGTCCCTGGCCTCTCTCCCTGCATGCTACGTCGGCGGGCGCCGCCGGCACAGGCCCCGGACGACTTCCCGCCCAAGCTCCCCGCGGATGGCTTTTTGCCTTGTACGCGCCCCATGCACACCGATAACGTTGGCGCTGCCGGCGGGTCCCTAGTGCGGACACCTTCGTCGAACTCAACCGTTTGGAGTAACTGCCATGGCAACACTGACCGTTTGGAAATTCTCTGACGCGGGGGCCGCGGAACGCGCCACGGAAACCCTCGCCAGCCTGCAGTCCCAGGGGCTGATCACTGTCCAGGATGAAGCAATAGTCACCTGGCCCGAAGACAAGAAAAAACCCAAGACCATCCAGGAACATCATCTGGTGGGAGCGGGAGCCCTGGGCGGCGGCTTCTGGGGGCTTTTGTTCGGCCTGATTTTCTTTGTTCCGCTGATCGGCGCGGCCGTCGGCGCAGCAGTGGGTGCGCTTTCCGCATCCATGGTCGACGTGGGAATCAACGACGACTTCATCAAGCAGGTACGTCAGGAAGTGACGCCGGGCACCTCCGCCCTGTTCGTCCTGTCCAGCGACGCGGTGGAAGATCGGGTGGCCGAAGCGTTCAAGGGCTACGAGGGCATGAAGCTGATCTACACCAACCTCTCAAAGGACCAGGAAGCCAACCTCCGCGAGGCCTTCTCTGAGGCCACGCCGGCCTAGGCACAAGCCCTGTAACACCGAATCACCGTGGCGGGATGGTGGCCGCATGGCCGCCGTCCCGCCACCGGCGTTTCAGCGGCTCGCTGCGTGATTCGGACGCAGCCCGGCACGCCGTATCGTTTAACTGATGATTACTCGACGCCAAGCCGCACAGATACTTGATATTCCGCTCGAAATGGCCACCCGTCACGGCCTGCCGCCACGGATGGAGGACGCCGAGCTGGCCAGGCTCCAGGCGGACCCGCCCGGATGGCTGCGCCAGTCCCGGGCCAACCGGACAGGGAAACGCCCGGTATGGGTGGAGCTCTCCTGCACCGTGTGCGGGTATTCCGAAACTGCACGGCCGAAGAAGTGGTGGCCGGAGTTCACGTTCCTTGCGTGCGAGGACCACAGCATCCGGGAACTGCCTGCGCTGCCCGACGGTGCGGTGCGCAGCGAGTACCCCGGAGTGGGTTCCCGGTTCATTGGCGTGGTGGACTCTGCCGTTGGTTCCCCCGCAGACCGGGACTGAGAACTCCCCGGGCCCGGCCGGCGGGGCCGGGCCCGGAAAACCGGTGCAGCGCACCGGGTAGGGGTTAGCGGGCCGGGCTCAGACCGGTTCGCGCCATTGCGTCGGTATAGGCGGCCTTCATGTCGTCCAGCGCCTCCTGCTGGCGCTCGGCGGTGGCGCCGAAGGAACGCCCGGAGAGGGAGCGGGCCTTGTAGACCTTGAAGCTCCGGCGGTAGATCATCCGGTTCTCGGTCTTCAGGAAAGCAGCAGCCAGGCGCTGCGCCTCCGTACCGTGGGCCACGATGACCGAAGCGCGCGGCACTAGTGCAAGGAAACGCAGCAACGGGCGAAGCCCTTCCTGCACCTGTTCCTTGGTGAGCTTGCCGTTCGGCTCGCCGGGCACGTGCCAGGGATAGGTGTTCCACGGCATCACAAACTCGGGGCGCAGACCGGCCTGCCAGTGGACGCCGAGGAGCCGCGCCATGGCGTCGTTGTCCCCCGCCGTGATGAATCCGGACTCGTGCGCTTCGCCGATGTTGGAGAAAAGGCTGACGATCCGGCACTCACCGATATCGTGCATGGGGTCCACGTAAGGGACCTGGCTGCCCGGCTTTATTTCGGCGAGGGCGTCGCAAAGCTGGTTCACTTCCGCAACATTGGGGTCGTACCGTCGGTTCCAGAGGTCATCATGCTGGGATTCAACTGCCGGGCTTTGCATAAAGTGGTGCGTCTCCTACGAGGTCTTTCGACCGGTCATATCGCCCGCTCCGGTGGGGGCCGGCGCGGGTAGTGCTTCAGTGCAAGTTTAGCAACGTGTCCCGCACGCCCCGGCTGCAGGGGCCCGGTTGACGGGCCAAACGGGTGCGGGTGTGAGAAACAACTCCGCGCAGCATGCCGCCTGTTGTTAAACACAAAACGGGACGCGTCCGCGGACACGTCCCGTTGTGAGTGGAACACAGTGGAGATGGGGGGAATCGAACCCCCGTCCGATGTCGCTTTGTCAGGGCTTCTCCGGGCGCAGTCTGCATCGGATTTTCTCGGTCCCAGCCATCACGCAAACAAGTGGCTGATCCGGACCCAGCCGTCTAAAAGTCCCGAACACCCCAACGGCGAAGGTGTTCAGCAGTGGCTCTCTAAATGACGCCAGACACCGGGGCGAGAGCATCCCCGGGCTGACGGACTATGCCTTACTGCTTAGGCAGCAAGAGCGAAGTCAGTGCGCTTTGATTCGGCACTTATTGGTTTACAGAGATCGTTAACGAGATAACCCTGTATCCTCGGCCCGCTTCCCCTGTCTCAACAAAACATCGTCGAAACCGGTCATCCCCTTATTGAGTTGCCAATCCGGCCGGAGCCGGAACACCCATTGTAGCCCATGCACCCGGGGAGGGGTTTCAGAGGGTGAACCCCAGAACGACAACAGGCGCCTGCCAGGCGACGAGGAGGATCCAGGAGACCAGGACAAAAAGGACGGAGAGAATACTCAGCGCCGTCATTCCCGGCGCCTTGCGTCGGAAGGCCCAGGCAAACAGGGCTATGTTGGCCCCGACCAATACGGGGGCCAGCCACACCAGCACTGTAGCCAGATAGAGATAGAAGGCGAGGAAGAAGGGCACCACCACCAGGATCACCACGGGCAGGACGGCAAGGACTATCAGCAGGTCAACGGCTGCCACTGCCCAGGTCCAGGCCGGCTTACGGACCGACACGTCCTCGGCGGCATCCGGCTGCGCTTCCCAGAAGGTACCGCTCATGCGCCGCGGTTCTTCTCCCGCATGGCCCGCAGTGCCTCACGGTTGTCCTGCTTCTCCCGCAGGGTGTGGCGTTTGTCGTACTCGCGCTTACCGCGTGCAACGGCTATCTCAACCTTTGCCCGCCCGTCAACGAAGTAGAGCTGAAGCGGGACGATGGTGAAGCCGGATTCAGTGGTCTTGCGCATGATTTTCTCGAGCTGCTCGCGGTGAAGCAGGAGCTTGCGCCGGCGGCGGGCAGCGTGGTTGGTCCAGCTGCCGTTGAGGTATTCGGGGATGTAGGCGGCTTCGAGCCAGAGTTCGTTGTTGTAGAACGTGGCGAAGCCGTCCACCAGCGAAGCCCTGCCCTCCCGCAGCGATTTCACCTCGGTTCCCATCAGGACCATACCGGCCTCATAGGTGTCCAGGATTTCGTAATCGTGCCGGGCCTTGCGATTGGTGGCCACTACCTTCCGGCCACTTTCCTTAGGCACGGGGCAACTCCTTAGTAATTCAGCGTCAGCTGGTCTTTGAGCGAAAGTTCTATTGTAGGCCTACAACAGACCCATCGGGTCAACCAGGTTGCCGTTGAGCACCGTCTCGAAGTGCAGGTGGCAGCCGGTCGAGTTGCCGGTGCTGCCGACATAGCCGATCAGCTGGCCCTGGTTGACCCACTGTCCCCCGCGAACGGCGAAGCCGTTGAGGTGGTAGTAGTTCGTAGCGAGGACATTGCCGCCCACCACGCCGTGGTTCAGGACAATCCGGTTGCCGGTGCCGATCATTTCGCCGCCGCCCTGGTCCGCGCGCCAGACCTCGCCGGCGGCCGCGGCGTAGACGGGCGTGTTGCAGGCCGGAGCAAAGTCGATGCCCGAGTGCAGGTACCCGCCGTTGCCGAAGAAGTCGATGGAGCCGGCCGGGGTGGCACGCCATCCGTAGCCGGAGGAGACGGGTGCGCTGACCACCGGGTACCGCAGGCCGAAGGACGAGGGGCTCGAGGGTGCCGGAACGGTTTGGACGGGAGGAGCCGGCCGGTTGTTACGGGCGGCCTCTTCGGCTGCTGCCCGGTTCGCGGCATCGATGCGGGCCTGCTCACGCTTGCGGTGCTCCTCGAGGAGTATCCGCTGCCGCTCGGCGATATCCGCGGTAACCTGCGCGCTTTCCTTCTCCAAGGTGGCCATCTGCGCCTGCAGCTTGGGTTTCTGCGCCTCGAGTTCCTTGTTCATGGCGGAGGTCTCCGCGATGAGGCTGTCCACTTTGGCCTTCTCGGCGGCGGCGGCGTCGCGCGCTGCCTGTTCAGCCTTCAGCGCTTCTTCCGCCTGGGCCTTCAGCTTATTGATCTCCTCCGCGACGGCGGCCAGCCGTGCTTCGGAGTTGAGGTTGTTCGCATTCTGCTGGGAGAGCTTCTCCACTGCTGCGTTCTGCCCCTTGAGCGCCTGTTCGGCCATCCCGAGCGAATCCGTCAGGCTGTCGGCACCCTTTGCACCGAACATCAGCGACAGGGTGGAGGGGACTCCGCCGTTTTTGTAGGCCTGGGACGCAATCTGGCCGATGGCCTTCTCGGTGGCCGCTATCTCTTCGCGGTCCTTTTCGATCTGGCCCATGATGGTCTCGTGCGTGTCCTGCGCCAGGGCCACCCGGTCATTGAGTGCTCCGACCTTGTCCGCGGCGGTGTTCACCCGGCCCTCGGCATCAGCCAGCTGCTGTTGCGCAGCCGGCAGCTGGCCGTTGTAAATGTTCAACTTGGCCACGGTCTCGGCAATGTCCGCACCAAGATACTCGTAGTCCTGCTGGACCTGCTGCTTTTCGGCCTCGATGGCTTCGAGCCGGTTGTCCAGTTCGTCAGCGCTGGCGGTACTGGTGAAGGCTATTGAAAGGGTCATGGTCAGGAGCACAACAACACCCGCGACCGCCCGTGATGCATGGGCGCGTCGGGACCGCTTGGACACGGCATTATCCATTGACGAGACTCTCCATGATGTTCAGCTTTCTGTTCGCCCAGGTACTGCTCATGACTCTAAACCTTCAGGTAACGACGGAGTGTCAAGAGCGAGGATACGCCAGCCAATAGCGCCCCGAGAACAAGTAAGACGGGTGTCAGATACAGAACCTGTTCCGAGGAGATAAAGGCTGTGGTGGGGTACTGCTTGGCCAGCGCCCCGATAAAGAAGTGTGCAGTGCTCCACAATGCCACAGAAGCGAGGATTGCGCCGATAACGGCTGCAATCACGCCCTCCAGGACAAAGGGCAGCTGGATGACGGCCTTGGAGGCCCCGACCAGGCGCATGATGCCCGTTTCGCGCCGGCGGCTGAAGGCCGAGAGCCGGATGGTTGTCGCTATCAGCAGGATGGCGCAGATCAGCATCACCGCTGCCACACCGAGGGCAGCCACGGATGCCAGGTTCAGATACGTGAACATTTTCTCGAAGAGCTCGCGCTGGTCGCTGACTGATTCCACTCCGGGTTTGGAGGAAAACGCCTCATTGATGACTTCATACTTTTCCGGGTCCACCAGGCTCACGCGGAAGGACTCCGGCAGCATTTCCGCGGTAATGCTGTCCACGATGGGCGAATTCGCAAACTGCTCGCGGAAGTGCGTCAGCGCGGTTTCCTGGTCTTCGTACTCCACGCTTTCCACGTACCGGTCGGCCCGCAGATCGGCTTCGACGGCGTCGCGCTGTTCATCGGTCACCGCGCCCGCGGCACAGGAGGCGGAGGTGTCGTTGTCGGTGCACAGGTATACGGCCACCTGCACCCGGTCATACCAGTAGCCCTTCATCTGCCCGATCTGCAGCTGCAGCAGCCCGGCCGCGCCCACGAACGTCAGGGACACAAAAGTCACGAGGACTACCGAGACCACCATGGACAGGTTCCGGCGCAGGCCCGAACCGATTTCACCGAGGACAAATGCCAGCCTCATTCGGACACCCCGCTTTCCTGGCGGCCGGGTGCTTCGGGCAGCGGCTCCGGATCCTGTTCGGCCCCGGGCTCGCCCAGGTAGATGCCTTCACGTTCATCACGGATGATCTGCCCGTTGCGCAGTTCCACCACGCGCTTGCGCATGGCATTGACGATGTCGTCGTCGTGGGTGGCCATGACCACGGTGGTGCCGTTCTGGTTCACCCGGTCCAGCACCTTCATGATTCCCAGCGACGTGGTGGGATCGAGGTTGCCGGTGGGTTCATCCGCGAGGAGGATTCCGGGCTTGTTGACAATGGCGCGGGCGATGGCCACACGCTGCTGCTCGCCGCCGGAGAGTTCATGCGGCATGCGGTTGTCCTTACCCTCCAGTCCTACCGTCTTGAGGACTTCGGGTACGGAGTCACGGATCACCGCACGGCTGCGTCCGATCACCTGCATGGCGAAGGCAACATTGGCGAAAACCGTTTTGTTGGGCAGCAGGCGGAAGTCCTGGAAAACGACGCCGATTCCGCGGCGGAGCCGGGGAACCCGCCAGCTGGGGATTTTCGCGACATTCGCCCCGGCAACGTAGACCGTGCCCTTGGTGGCGTGCTCTTCCTTCATGATCAGGCGGATAAAGGTGGATTTACCCGATCCCGAGGCGCCCACGAGGAAAACGAACTCCCCGCGGTCCACGTCAAGGCTGACTGAGTTGAGCGCAGGCCGGGATTTCCGGTCATACAGCTTGGTGACATTGTCGAATGTGATCATGACTACTTAGTGCCCATGGAGCGGCCGGAGACACGGGCCTTGGTTCGGGGTATGGGCACCGGCTCCTCGACTATAGCCAGCTTGCCGGACAATGGGCCAGAACCGGCCGGTGCGTGTCGGACCCGCGGGTGGGTCACGACGACGGCGCCTGCGCGGCGATGCGCCGGTCAAGGCCGCGATTTCCTGCAGGTTACTTGCGCGCCGAGACACTGCCGTTGGCGCGCCAGCGGATGCCGGCGTCAATGAAGTCGTCAATCTCGCCGTCGAACACCGCGGAAGTGTTGCCCACTTCGTGTTCGGTGCGCAGGTCCTTGACCATCTGGTAGGGATTGAGCACGTAGGACCGCATCTGATCACCCCAGGAGGCTTTGACGTCGCCGGCGAATGCCTTCTTCTCGGCGTCCTCCTGCTCCTTTTTCAGCAGCAGCAGCCGTGACTGCAGCACCCGCATCGCGGCGGCACGGTTCTGCAGCTGCGATTTCTCGTTCTGCATGGAAACCACGGTGCCGGTGGGAAGGTGCGTGAGCCGGACGGCGGAGTCGGTGGTGTTCACGGACTGGCCGCCGGGGCCGGAGGACCGGAAGACGTCCACGCGGATCTCGTTGTCCGGGATCTCGATGTGGTCGGTCGGCTCAATCAGTGGAATCACTTCGACGGCGGCGAACGAGGTCTGCCGGCGGCCCTGGTTATCGAACGGGCTGATCCGCACCAGCCGGTGCGTACCGGCCTCCACCACGAGGGTGCCGAACGCATAGGGGGCCTTGACTTCGAAGGTGGCCGATTTCAGGCCCGCCTCTTCCGCATAGGACGTATCCAGGACGGTGGTGGGGTAACCGTGGCGCTCGGCCCAGCGCAGGTACATCCGCAGCAGCATTTCGGCGAAGTCCGCCGCGTCCACTCCCCCGGCGCCGGAACGGATCGTCACGACGGCCTCGCGGGCGTCGTACTCACCGGAAAGCAGCGTGACCACTTCCAGCTGGGACAGCGACTTGCGCAGCGACTCCAGCTCGGTCACCGCCTCAGCCTTCGACTCGGCGTCGGCCTCGTCCTGGGCCAGCTCCACCAGGACCTCGAGGTCATCGATGCGGGACTCGATCTTCTCCAGGCGTTCCAGCTCCGACTGGCGGTGCGAGAGCTTGGAGGTGATCTTCTGCGCCTCGGCGGGATCGTCCCAGAGGTCGGGCACGCCGGCCATTTCGCTGAGCTCTTCGATGTCCTCTTTGATCTTTGCCACATCCGAGACCTCTTCAATGGAGGCGAAAGTGGAGCGGAGGGCGCGGATTTCTGCGGGAAAATCTATTTCTGCCATGGTGCTTACAGCCTACGCCATGTCCCTGCGCCGCTGCCCGCCGCCGTCGTCGTACGGGCACACGGGACACCGGACGCGCCGGGCCGATGCGCGCAGCGGTGATCGGGGACGGCGTTAGGTTAAGAGTACGGATATGGAATGTTCGCCCTTTCGAAGGAGCCTGTCGTGACCCATCCCGAGCGCGGACACATTTACACTTTGGACGAACTCAATGACCTCGCCGAGCAGGGCGATCCCTGGGCCATGGGGAAAATGGACGAGTGGGAGCAGCACTTTTCCAACGAATACGTGGGCAATATGAAGGACAAGTGTCCCGACGGCGACTGCGAACAGTTCGGGGAGCCGGTGACCATTTGCTACGGCGAAAACGGCCGGATCCTGGACATCGACCACGGCGGCTGGGGCCACGGTCCGGCCCGTGAGGCGGCAGAGCAGCGGAAGGCTTCGTAGGTTTTCACCACCGCGCCGGCGTGTGCTGGCTTTGCCTAGGGGCGATTGGAAGAATTCCTCTTCAGCAGTGTGTAGAGACCTGCAGCAACGAATATTCCGCCGAGGATACCCAGGGCAATCGAGCCTATCTCCAGTGCGGCTGCCGCGAGGCCGGCCACACTGGACGCCAGGATTGCTCCTCTCATGCGGCCACGCCCTCTGCCTTGTATTGCGCGGCCCACAAGTCACGGTCTTTGCGGGTGATCTTTTTGCGCAGGATTTCCCCCCAGGAGGAGAGAATCCATGCGCCGCGTATGCAGGCCAAGAGCTCAATGGGGATTATCAACACGACGATAAGGATGTCCCACTTGTCCTTATACGGGACGCGGACGGCGGTCTTGAGGTTGATGGCCAGGAACAGGAAGGGTACGAGCAGCCCCCACCAAGCCAAGGTCAAGGAATCCAGATACAGCGCCAGGGAAACTACCATCACCCAGAGCGCCCGGATTGCCGGTCCGAGCAGATTGAGCATCTGGCTCAGCCAATCCCTGATGGTCAGATGGTTGACTCCGAAGCGAAGCAGATCCTGCAGGGTGCCTGTCTGCCACTTCATGCGCTGCCCCCACAGGGACTTCAGGTTCTTCATCCCGTCGGTGTATGCCCTGATGGTGGTGGATACATAGGTCCTGTATCCCGCTTCCCGAAGCCGGTAGGTCAGCTCGTAGTCCTCCACCGCACTTTCGTACGACCACGGCCCTTCCCTGTCATCCCTGGCGGCAATCTCCCTCAGGGCCCTTCCGGAGAACGCAGACCCGGCGCCTGCCAGGACATTGGTCCACCCCTGATTCAGCCCCTGTTGGATGTTGTAGGCGTATTCGGATTTCTGCAGTCTGCACCACAGACCGGGCTGCCGGATGGTGAATTTGGAAGTCGATCCTCCGAAGAGACGCTTCCATGATTCCTTCTCCCAGTCTTCGATCGCATTGGGGACAAGCACCGTATCCGCGTCCATGGACACGACAAGGTCGGAGTCGCGGCCATAGAGGTTCCACCCCCTGTTCATGGCCTCGGACTTGCGGTGTTTCAGGCGGGGCAGATCCATGACGATGACGGGGTACTTCTTTGCTACCTCGACCGTTTGATCAGTACATCCATTGGCGATAATGACGATCTGGTCCGGCAGCCGGGTCTGCGCAAGCAGGGATTCGATGGTTTGCCCTATTGTCTGTTCCTCATTGTGCGCCGGCACTAAAACCGTGATCTCCATTTCTCCTCCTTCCTGTGCAGAGTGCAGGGATCCTCGCCGTGCCCGCCGTTGCCGCATCGCAACGCCACGCAAGAAGGACAACCCGCAGAAGCATGTCGAGCGTGGACTCGGCCGGCGGCGTACCGCGCTCGATGGCCCCTGTCCGCGCCAAGGAAAGAGGACACGAAACCTGCGGCCCGCGAGGGCAATGCCGCATAGCCTCGGAAGGAACGCCCGACGTAACCCGTGACCCGGTTCTCGAGTAACCGCCGCACCTTTGCGAACCGGCTGGCGGGATCCAATCCGCAAACGCGGATCGCATCCCGGCCCTGGCCCTCTACTATCCCTACGACATGCACTGGAGGGTCTCCCCGGTAAGGCACGGGATGGACCGGATATGCCGTCCGTCCCGCGAAAATCGTGAAGCCGGTTTGTGGCTACGGCGTAAGGCTAGGAGGCGCGGGAGGGCCTTGACGAGGGTATTGCGGGGCCGGATGGAAAGTCGGGTATGTCACCCGCGGCGCCGGGGGCAAGGACCCAGTAATCGCGGGCTTCCCCCCGGGTCCCGCCGGCCTCGGCTTCAACCGAAGCGCTCCACAAGCTGTGTGGACTCGGAGTCCACCCATCGGCGCCCGGCGGCCCGCCCGGACCGGCCGGAACCGACCTCCTGACGCGCCGTGGCAGTGCGTGGATGTGTCGGTGCGGAGGTCTACGTTAACCAGTGACGGAGAAGGAACACACGCCCTGATGAAGGAGCCTGTCTTGACCGAACGGAACCCGCACCACCATCCCGAACGCGGCCGCCTCTACACCCTCGATGAACTCAACGACCTGGCTGAGCAGGGTGATCCCTGGGCCATGGGCAAAGTGGACGAGTGGGACCGGGACTTCTCCAACGACTACGCGGTGAAGATGTTCGACAAGTGCCCCGACAGCAGCTGCGAATACTTCGGGGAGCCCGTCAATATCTGCTACGGCGAAGACGGGCAGATCCTGGACTTTGATCACGGCGGCTGGGGGCACGGGCCGGTGCAGGACATGGCGGAGAAAAAAGCGTCGTAGGGCCCGATCCTTACTGAAGCAGCCGTGCCCGGGCCTCACTGACGGCGGTGACCGGAATACCGTCCGGGACCAGGAAATTCACTATGGGCGGGTGCACCCGTGCAGCCAGGACAATCCGAGCCGTCCGGCCGTCCGCCGTGCCGGTGTCTTCCGCCACCACCAGGTCCTGAAAGCGGGATTCGGCCCCCGTCTCCTGAAGGTAGTTACGGGCAGCGGTGCGTACCGCACCCGCTTCCAGGGCCGCCGCCGGGCCGTCCCCGGCGTCGGACTGGCCCAGCGTGAACGCATCCGCTGCTGCCACAGCTGCCCCGTCTGCCGCCGAGAGCAGCTTTTTCTGTCCGATGTACACGGATGATGCCGCCATAACGACCGTCACCGTCAGCATCGCCAGTAGCGTGTAGCCAATGATCAGCACGCCGACCTGGCCGCTTTCTCCATCGCGGTTGGCTGCCGGCGTCATCCGAAGCGCTCCACGACCTGGGTGGATTCCGAGTCCACCACTACCGGAGAGTCCCCTGCCCAGGGAAGCCCGGGCAGGGGAACATCAATCGCCACCCGCACCGTTACGAGGGTGCCGGGCGCGAGGCAGTCCGCCGGGCAGGTAATAAGCATGTCCAGGTTCCCGGCCGGCAACCCGAAGTCATCCAGGGCAAGCTGCGCGGCTTCCGTGGCGCGTCGCTCCGCCGTCGCCGGATCCGGTGCCGCGGCATAGACCTTTGCAGCGGCATCCGCCGCTCCGACCGCGGCAAAAGAGGCACCCTGGAGCTGGCCCACCGTGATGATGAGATACACCACCGGAACCAGCAGCAGCAGCCCCAGGAAGATGAATTCGACGACGGCGCTTCCGGTTTCGTCCCGCCCGTGCCGGGCTTCACCGTACGTGTCCGGTCCGCCCTCAGCGCCAGGCCGCATGCCCGGACACCTCGATTCCGCCGCCGGGCCCGATCAAACCGAGCACCGGCAGCGGTGCCCGGACGGTGATCTCGAGCAGGCGGGCGTCGCCTGCTCCCTGTTCGGCGCTGCTGATGTCCCCGGCGTATTCCGCCCCCAGGGTGGCATGGATCAGGTCGGATGTGCGCCGGATACCGTCCTGCGGAGAACGGTCCGCCAGAGTCCCGTAGCGGGCCCCCGTTGCCGCGGCGTCGATGAGCGTGTTGCGCACGTGCAGCACCAGTGCCAGCTGGATCACCGCCATAAATACCAGGCTGACCAGCGCCCCGACCAGCACGAAGTCCACCACGGCCGACCCGCGGTCTGTCCCGCCCGTGCCAGCGCGCACGGCACGGGCCGCAGTTCGCCGGGTGTCCGCTGGGCGGCGTCCCCGGGCTATGGCTTCACCTGTTCCATCGCTGTCCTGAACAGCTGCTCCAGGGCGGGCTCGGCTATGAACAGCAACCCGGCGACCAGGATGGCGGACATCAGCGTAATCATGACCCACCCGGGTACGTCGCCGCGTTCCCGCTCCATGGGCCGGGCCGCAATCCGCACCCGGCGGAAAAGCCGGCTGCACCAGTCCGTTAGAAAGGCGACGGCTGCCCGCCAGCTGTCCTCTGTTCTCAGGCGGCGTTTCCCGCCCGTTTCGGCCCTCCGATGCCTGCTGGCGTTATTCATGGTGTTCCTTTCCTTCGTAGCCCTGGTCATTGATGTCCGGGGTGCCCGGATGCCCCACCGCCCTCACAGCCCTCACAGCCCCAGCCTCAGCAGTGCCATGCCCGGAAACACGGCAAACAGGACCGTAAGGGGAAGGATGCCGAAGACCACCGGCACCATCATGGCGATTTCCTTTTTTCCTGCGGTTTCCATCAGCTCGCGCTTGGCTGCGTCCCGCACGTCCTGGGCCTGCGCCCGCATTACGTCAGCCAGCGGCGTCCCGCGTTCCACTGCCACGCTGACCCCGTCCACAAACCGTGTGAGCGGCGCAAGCCGGATCCGGCCGGACAACTCCTCCAACGCGGCAGTCAGAGGCGTTCCCGCCCGCGTCTGTGCCAGAACCCTGCGGAACTCCCCGGCCAGTTCTCCCTGCGCCGCTGCTGAGACGCGCTCGAGTGACCCCACGGCGTTCTCGCCCGCTCCGACGGCGAGCGCCATCATTTCGGCGAGACTGGGAAACTCCGCCAGGATGCGGGCATTGCGGCGCTCTATCTGTTGGGTCAGCAGATAGTCGCGGAGGAGGAATCCCGCCACGGCACAGGCAAAGACGCCCAGGACTACCGCGGGTACGCCTATGCGTCCACTGCCGACCAGGAACACCGTTACCACCCCTCCTGCCAGGAGCCCCCCACCGGCACAGAGCACCTGTTCCACGCGGAAATCCACGACGGTTTTCGTACCGCCTGCCTGCTGCAGTCGGACGGCGAGCAGCCCGTTGCCGGGAGACAGGCGGGCCAGCCGGCGGCCGGCGTCGCGCAGTACCGGACGCAGGATGCGCTCGAGCGGACCGAACGGGGTGAGATCCGCCGCCGAAGGGTCCAACAACCTCGACGCCGGACTGACCGAGCGCAGTTGCGGCGCTACGCGCTCGGCAAAGGAGGTGCTGCGCAAAGGCGGCAACCGGTGCAGCACCAGGAGCAGGCTGATGCCCACCATGGCACCGGCCAGCATGGCCATCGCGGTCAGGCCCGTCACCGCAGGACCCTCACGTCTTCCGGCAGGGCCCCGATCCGCAGCATCAGCCGGTAGCAGAGCACGGATATCCCGATGCCTGCGGCCAGGATGCCGGCGCCCGCTGCCGTGTTGTAGGCTGCCGCGGTTTCCGGCCGGGCGGCCAAGAGCAGCAGCACCACCCAAGGGGCGGCGGCGGACAGCCGTGCCGCGTTGACGGTCCAGGATTGCCGTGCCAGCAACTCGCTGCGGGTACGGGCGTTCTCCCGCAGGAAGCCGGCCAGCGTACCCAGCAGGCGGCCCAGATCCGTACCGCCCACCTGGCGGGTGATCCGCAGCGCTTCGATAATTCTGTCCGCCACGGGATCCGAGAGCCTGTCCTTCAGCCGGGTCAGCGAATCCTCAAAATCGCCGCCGGACCGATAATCCGACGCGAACGAAGCGAAGTACCCCCGCAGTTCATCCGGCCCGTTGTCCGCAAGCTGGATCAAGGCCTCGGGGAGCGGGAGCCCCGCCCGGATCGCGGAGCGCAGGTGGTCGACGACGTCGGGCCAGAGTTCGGCGAGCGACGCCTTCCGCCGGGTGGCCTGCACCCGTACCAGCGCATAGGGAAGAACGGCACCGAAGCTGCCGAAACAAGCGGCGATGGGCACCGAGAGCGTCAGGGCATAGACCAGAAGCAGCACGGCAACGCCAGTGAAGGCGCACGTCGCCAGCAGCCCGCCCACGCTGACCCGTTCAATCCCGGCCTGCCGCAGCAGATCCTCGAGGAACCCTGCACGGCGGCGTCCTGCCTCCGGGCGGGGAGGGGAAACCCAGCAGGACTGCCACAGCAGCAGCAGGCCGAGTCCCAGGCAGAGTCCGGCGGCCGCGCTCACTGTCCGCTCCCGAGAAGCGCAGCCACGTTGACCCCTGCCCGAGCGAACTTCTCCGCTGCGGGCATGGAGGACGCCGTGACGGCCAGTTGGCCGTCAGGCCGGGCGAAAACGGACGACGACTCAATCAGGCCGTTTTCGACCCGTCGCCCCAGGGCCAGGATTTCGGTCACTTCCCGCTGTCCTGAGGAGGTCCGTTCACAATGGACCACCAGGTCAATGCAGGAGGCCACGGTCGGAACCACGAAGGCGCTCGAGATATTGCTCCCGGCCAGCAGCGGCAGAGTGCACAGCTTGGTTACCGCATCCCGGGCACTGTTGGCATGTACGGTACACATCCCGGGCAAGGCCGGTTATGCCTCAAGCACGCTCCACGCTAAGCTCATGCGATGCAGCGCACAGCTTTCATCTACTGCCGGATCAGCGACGACAAGACGGGCGCGAAGCTCGGAGTGCAGCGACAAGAGGAAGACTGCCGTACCCTCGCGGCAGACAAGGGGTACGAGGTCGTCCGTGTTTTCCAGGACAACGATATAAGCGCATACTCGGGCAAAGCGCGTCCGGAATACGCCGCCATGCTCAAGAGAGTGGCGGCGGGTGAAGTCGATGCAGTTCTGTGCTGGCACCCAGACCGACTCCACCGCCGTCCGATCGAGCTTGAGGCATACATTGATGCCTGCCGAGAGGGACGAGCAGTCACTCATTCGGTCAAAGCCGGAGAGATGGACCTCGCTACAGACTCAGGCCAGATGATTGCACGAATGCTGGGCGCTGCCGCCAGATACGAGTCCGATACCAAAGCAACCAGAATCCGCCGCGCATCGGAGCAGGCTATCCGGGCAGGTAAATGGACGGGTGGAACCCGACCCTTCGGATGGACGATTGCTGACGGCATCCCTGCGCTCCACCCGGAAGAGTCAAAAGCAATCGCTGAGGCCTGCACTCGCGTACTGAAGGGCGATAGCTTGGGATCGATTATCCGGGAGATGAATGACCGCGGTCTCACGACAACCAGGGGTAAGAAGTGGGGATACGCACAGTTGGCCCAGGCATTGGAGCGGCCCCGAAATGCGGGGCTGGCGGACTACCACGGGGAGATCGTGGGTCCTTCCACCTTCCCCGCCATCGTCTCGGAAAACGTGTGGCGGGGAGTCTGCGCCGTTCTTGGCGACCCTTCCCGCAGGCGCTCGCAGTCCAACAAGGCTGTCCACCTGCTCGCAGGAATAGCGCAGTGCCACTGTGGTGCCTTCGTCCGGTCGGCCACGGTCAGTGGCCGTGACGGTCAGAAACACCGCATCTACAGGTGTGTTGTTCGCGGTCCCGGCCACGTGAGCAAGCGGATCGAATTAGTAGACCATGTCGTCAATCGTGTGATTGTTGCAGTGCGGGCAGCCCAGTCGGCTACGAAAGAAGCCGACGTCGAACCCGACCCCGAGGCGGAGCGACTGCAGCTGGAAGCAACGGCGCTTCGTAAGCGTCAGGCCGATGCGGGAACTCAAGCTGCTCTCGGCAAAATCCCGATGCAGATGCTCAGTAACATCAACGCTGTCATTGAGCAGGAACTGGCCACTGTCACCGAAGCAATGGTCCGCATGGAGGCGGCTGCGGCCCGCCGACCTCCGAGTGACGGGGACATTCGCCCCCTCTCTATGGATTCACCCGAGGCCGCTGAGTGGCTGGGCATGCATATCGACGATCGCAGGGACTACCTCCGCAGTATCTGCAATATCGTGCTGCTTCCTCATGGCAAGGGTTCCACCAAAGTGTTCAACCCCGACACAGTCCAGGTGGTAATCAAGGCCCAGGGCGAGGGGCCGGGGCCGTTGAGCGAGGAAGCGATTCACAATATCCGCCGCCAAACTCAAGTGGCCCGGACTCTCAAAGAGGAAGGAGCAGGTACCTTCGTGACTTTCCATGTGGGGGGACAGGACGTCACGTACCGAATAACAGACGACGATGGTGGGTTACCGGCCACGGAGAGCGAACTGTATGCCCGCATGATCCCCATACGGGGCGCGGGGGCCTAGGGGCCAGAGCGGCCTGAGGGGCCGCAGGGACCCCAGGGGTGCCCGAAGCGGTCTTTAGCCACCCCTGCCTCTCCTGGTAGCTCCTAGGTGCCATTATGGGGTGCTGCTAGGGGTAGGCCGGCCCCCCCCTCAGCACCACTGCCACCCGTCGCTACTTGCGAGACCGAGGAGGCAAAGACAGCGCTTCCATACGGCGGTATAGCGTAGCCCTCGACATTCCAAGGTCGCGTGCAACTTCAGCGGCTGGCTCGCCTGACTCGATTAGACGAGCCGCCTTCTTGATCTGACTGTCCGTAAATTGAACCCGGCGTCCGCCCAAGTCCTTGCCAGCCTCTCGGCGTTTACTGACACTGTCCGTTATGCGCTCGCGTTTGATCTCGAGCTCCATCTGGCCAAGTGCGGCCATGACGGTGAATACCATGGCCCCCATGGGGGTGCTGGTATCCACGTCCCCGCCACCCAAGTTGAGCACCCGCAGTCCGGCACCCTTTGCCTTGATCTCCTCGGCCAGCTTCAGCATGTTTACGGTGGAGCGCCCCAAGCGGTCCAACGTTGTGACTACCAGTGTGTCCCCCTCGTGCAAGGCACCCAACGCCTTGTCCAGGTTCACTCGTGAGGCCTTGGCCCCACTGACTCCATGGTCCACATACGTGTCATCGCGCCGCACACCAGCGGCGAGCAGGTCGGCCTCTTGCCTGTCTGTTCCCTGTGCCTTGGTCGAGACCCGGGCATATCCAATAAGCTTTCCCATTTACCTGCTCGCATTCATGTGTCTCGCAACAGTGTTCTATTGGTGTGAAATTAACAGCTAGTTGTGAGACATGCAAGCGAGACGGATTGCGTGACCATTTCCTGCGGAATGTGTCTCACAACTGAAGTGTCTTAAAAGCCATGGGTTGCGAGACGGAAGGGCGACTGGGTTTTGTGCAACAATCGCTGCATGGTTTCAGTCCCCCCGCGTACCGTCATTTAAGTCACCCAGCTTCAACTGCCCTCGCTGCGGGGCCCTTGCTGCACAGGACTGGTTCGATATCTACGCGAAACCGTCGGAGGGCGATGGCCCTCTCGAAGAAATGGTGGATGACGTGAGCACGGCATGGGTAACGCCAGAACCTCACTGGCCGGTGTGGACAGCCAGCCGCTGTTACTCATGCAAGGATAATTCCATCTGGCTGGACAACACACTGGTGTACCCGGACCCATTTAAGGAATCCATTGAGGCCGTGAGCGAACCCCATGAGGACATGCCAGGGGATGCGGCGGTGCTTTTCCGCGAGGCTGTGTCAGTTCTTCCCTTCTCCCGCAGGGCTGCTGCGGCACTGTGTAGGGCTTCCATGGAAAGGCTGGTGAAGTTTCTTGATCCTGACTGCCCCAAAAACACCAGGTTGGACGAGCGACTCGTCCGCCTTGAGGATCGAGTGTCTTCCTCGACGATAAATTTGCTGAACGTGCTGAGGCATGTCGGAAACACTGCACTCCATGGTGGACACGATGGTGATGGAACGGCAACGATCTACATCGATGAAGATGACAGGACCATTGCTGAGACCTTTTTCGTTGCCATTAACACTCTCGTGGATGAACTTGTGACACGCCCCCGCAGGAGCCAAAAGTTGTACGACTCGCTTCCCGAGAGCGTACGGGCAGCCTATGAGCGAAAGGCTGGCAGGCCGGGGGGAGGCAACCCCCTCGATGTGGAGCCCGCCCACCGGTCGTCCTAGCCGCTCCCTACCCGGACGGGTTAGGAAGTTTTGGCGCCGGTCCCGGGAGCCCTTCTGCCTGTGGCCTACTGGGCCGAAAGAGGTCGAACTGGCCGATCTTCATGCCTTCATACACTGGATGAAGGCGGGCTGCTGCGGTGAACTGGTGAAGGTGCGGCATCAGGTCCTCCCCGTAGGCCATTGGGGGGCGTTTGCCGTCGCGGCCAAACGGGGGAAGCTCGCCGTAAGGGAGGTTGTTTGCGGCAGCCCAGCGCTCGATGTTTCGCATCCGAGGATGTATACCAGCGGCGTCGCGCCAGAAAGCCAAGGAACCGGCCAATGCGCGGGCATGACGAAGTTGGGAGTTTAGCGTCCCACTGATGGGCCACAGGTGATCAGGACGGACGCAACGCTTGACGTTGCAAAGGTGGTCCAATGTCTTCCGGCGCTCGTGACCGCCCATAAACCACACGTACGCGAAGCGGTGGGCATACCAATGCCCACCCGCATGCATCTGACCGTAGCCGTCTTCGTTCGGTTGCTCCACCCAGATCCAACAGCCAGTATCCCAGTCCGCCTCGATCCCTTTCCGGAACCGGGCCAGGGATTTTTGTTGCGCCGCGGGGCTGCGGGTCGTTAGGGCAAGCTGTTCGTGGGGGCGGCAGTATCCGTGGGCAGCAGGGAGACTCTTACATCCCTCGGCTTTGCACTTAGTTTGTCGGCGAAGCCACTTCCTGTAGTGCGGTTCGCAGCGGCCTTTGCGTCCGCCGTGCTGTTGACAGCCATCCTCGATGCATGTTTTCTGCGCAGTCATCGGGCTCCTAGCCGTGTCCCATGTTTATTGGACTCGCAAGCCTACATCAGCCCCCGAGCGCGCAGTGACAGGGCGGATTTTCAGGCTCCAGTCGGATGCCTCCAGGGAGGCACCCTACTAAGGTTTTATTCGAGTTGCCGGGCCCCTGCCCGCGTAGCCCTCAGCGGAGCGGGCCTTGGCTTGCCTGGACTTGACTTGCCCTTAGTCCAACGCCACTGACACTCAAGCGGAATGGCGTCAGCCCCCTCACCCCAGCCGCAAGGCGTACGCCACGCCGGAGCCTGCATACTCAGCGAGACCAAGCTTCCACTACGCTGAAGGCTCGAATCGTATGGGGGGATGGAAGACGTTGGCAGCTGCTACAGAGTCTGATGTGAGGAAGTACGCCGAAGTCTGCACAGTGGCAGTCACACATGTGCCTGCTGGCCGCGGCGGCAATGAGGAGGAGATCACCGAGACAGTACTCGGCACCCTCAGGAGGGTGGGCTACCAGGCTGCGGAGCACCCCATCCACGGCTTTGGGGCAGGGGCCACCGGCATGCCCGAAGTCCCGCTCGGTGTGGTCATCACGATTGTTCGGCAGGTTAGCCAATGGATTGCAGAATGGCTCGAAACAAAGCGGCAGCGGGAAATCAACGCCCTGCTACCCCAATGCGTCGTCCAGCTCGTTGTCACAACCAAAGACGGACCAAGACATGAACCTACCAACCTCGCCGCAGGACTGTTTGCCACACTCCCTGCGGTTCTTGCCGACTTGCAGGCGGCGGACTACCGCCGTCGATACACCTTCATGATTTACACCAGCGCTCCTGAATACGTGCAGGTGACGATGAACCTGTCGGACGACAACATGAGCAACAAGGATCTTCTCAAGCTAGTGCGGGCTTGCACGGTGAAGCCTCATGTTGAGCAGGGACCTGCAGGTGCAACCCTGCACCTGTGGTTCATCAAGAAACACTGGTGGATGCCAAAGAAGGTGGGAAAATCTGTCTCTCAGGCCTCCCCCGGTGAGTCCATGATCGGGCAGCGCCGTCACCGCTACCCCCAGACGAACTAGCTTGCGCCTGTGTGGTTGCACTGTGTGTGCCCCCAGTTCGGGAAGGGCGGAGACCTGCCTGCATCACGGGTATCTGGAACCACACCTTTCCGGGCATGCCCTTCATCCAAAGAATGGGTGAGCGGCGTTATAGGATCGTGGTCATCGACGGGGGACGAGTTACCCGCCATGCAGCCGCTGAAACGAGCTTGCGTAATCGGAAGGTAGGACTAATTGCCGAAATCCTCCGCAGATCCGCGGCAACAGTCACACGCCTGGCTTTTATTGGCGGTTGGCGAGAAACAACAGCATGCTGGCAATGACGGATACGAGGACGATCCCTCCGTAACTTACCGGTGGGATTCTACCGTCCCCCATTCGGAGGACCTAAAGGTAGGTGACGCGATAGTCCTTTGGGATAAGAAGACATCCCTAGGTGTATCGGTCATTGAATCGATTTCTATTGGCTCACAAGAAAAAACTATTAAAAAATGCCCGAACTGCAACAAGGGAAGCCTCAGGTTGCGGACCACAATGACGCCTTTGTACAGATGCTTCAGATGTGGTGCGCTGTTTAACGATCCTGTCCTGGTTCCCAAGCAGGTGAAAACCTTCGAAAGCAGACATGATGTCGCATGGGTTGATCTTGCAGCCGTTCTGCCGGGCTCAACACTCAGGACGCTCTGCAAAGATGCCAACTCCCAACAAAGCATGAGGCCTCTTCGTTGGGATGCGTTCCGCAGTGCGATTGCCGAGACCGCCATGCTGCCCGCGCTTGATACCGTGGAGACATCAGCAGCCCGGATCTTGGGTGGTCATAAAAACCGGACGGTCCGGGTCCGAATTGGCCAGCACCATTTCAGGAAATCACTTATTGATCAGTATGGATCTGTATGCGCATTCACAGGACCTGGGCCGTTGGCAACCTTGGAGGCAGGACATCTGTATAGCTACGCGAAGACGGGAGAGCATGATTGCGATGGGGGTTTCTTGCTGCGAAGAGACGTCCACCGACTCTTCGATTTGGGGTTCCTCGCCGTGGAACCCCAATCCTTGACGATTGACGTGCACTCGGACCTCGGAGTCTATCCACTTTACAACGGCCTCCACGGCCAGAAGCTGCATATCGCGGTTAATCAGAAACAACGGCAGTGGCTGGACGAGCACTGGAGAACCCATAGAGAACCGGACACGCTGTCTTATCTGTCAGGCCATCGCGCCAAACTCGCATAAACAGGTGACGGTCCACTTCTCAAATATCTTGGACCAGCGCTCGTCCCAAGCTCACCCCCGCTGGGACCAAAACTCTCTGTGCTGATCGAAATACTTTTGAGAGGTGAAGTGCTCCGACCAACCCGAAATCTGGGCGCCCTTCAGATACTCATCGAAGTATAGGCGGGCTGACGGATCGGTCAGGGTTTTCCGTGCCTTAACTTCTCCACCCATTCCGACGACTATCATTCCCCGCTCATAAAGCTCGTCACACCCGAACTTGCAAGCAAGCATCGCAATAGCCGGGATGTCTAGCTTTTCCTCCATCGTGCACAAACTCCGCTTCTTGATGTGAGCGGCTACTAGGAAGGCAAAATCGAACGTACGGCCGCATAGCGCGCATGCACCCTCGGAACCCTCCACGAGGTACTGCCGCAGATAGCTCTGCTCCATTCGTCTTTTCGCCTGATAGCTTGAATCCAGCTCATCAAACTGCCTCGCTATTCGTTTATTGGCAGCCTCGCTCGGGAGAGGCGCGGGTGCGGCCCAGACGCTTTCTAGGTACTTCACAATCGGCGCGCTCTGCTCATCGCTCAGGACGGAGAACTCACGAGTAGGGAAAGGTAGTCCGCCCAGTGCATCCTTTATTTGTTCATATGAAATGCTGACGTCGAGTGGCTGGTTGAAAGCATACATAAACTCCCATGAGGACTTATGGCCGTTTGCGGTCGTCTTCTTTTCCCACAGTTGATCCGCCAAAGCAGCGCTTCTGAACTTGTGAGTGACTGTGGCAGTCTTGAAGACTTCGTTGTTTCCTGTAAAGAGAACAACATCACCGCTTGAGATCCGTTGCCACCTGGTTTCCATCTGGCCCCGCTCGCCAGCTGTCGTTCCCCATACGGGAACGCCCCCGGACGGATGCAGCCTCTTCAATGCCGACTGGTCAGACTCGTGCAAATACTTCGCTGTCGTACTTAGGGAGATTGGATGTTCCACGGTTTTGGCATAGTTCTTTGCCGACTCAGCGTTGCGGGCCGGCTGGACGATCACTCGGGGCATACAGGATTTTCCTTCATGGCGGGGTACTTCGCAGCATTGACCTCAACCTTGTGTCTGATTGCCTGGTCGAGGTCAACCCGCGTTGCACGTGCTAAATAGTGCAGATAGATACATATATCGGCCATCTCGTCGGCTATGTTCTGTTTATTCGAAGATTGAGTAAGCCAGAGGTCGATTTCCGAATCCGGGGTCCATTGGAGGAGCTCGGTGAGCTCGCCAACTTCCTTCACCAAGGCCAGCATCAAGCTGCGTGGCAGATGGTGTTGCTCCCAATCCCTGACGGCAGCAAAATCATCAAGCGTCGCTTCCAACTCTCGGTCCATGGAACCATTTACTCACACCCGATGGTGCCCGGACGGCTGGCGGGCGGTCCGCGGCTTTCTCATCGCACAGGGCTGTCTTGAAGGGATTTGCACTGTGCATGAAACATAATCGGGAAGCCGGCGTTCAGGGCAATCAGCATGTCCAGGCTTTCCGCTTCCCGGACCTCCCCGACAATCAGCCGGTCCGGCCGCATCCGCAGGGCTTCCTTGACCAGGCGCCGCAGCGGGATTTCGCCCTGCCCCTCCAGGTTCGCCTGCCGGCACTGCAGACCCACGACATCACGCAGCGGCAACTGCAGTTCAAAGATCTCCTCTACAGTCACCACCCGTTCGCGGGCGCCTATGGCGGCGCCGAGACAGTTGAGCATGGTGGTTTTGCCCGCCTGCGTGGCACCCGAAACCAGGATATTCAGGCCGGCTCCCACTGCCGCATCCAGGAAACGGGCGGCGGGGGCGGAAAGCGTTCCCAGTTCCACCAGGTGCTCCAGGCGGCGTGCACGGGCCACGAACTTCCGGATATTGACCGCCCAGTGGCGCCGTGTGACATCGGGTATGGCCACGTGCAGCCGGGACCCGTCCGGCAGTGCCGCATCCACGAACGGTGAGGAAAGGTCCAACCGGCGGCCGGAGGATTTCAGCATCCGCTCGACCAGGACGCGTACCTGCTCCGATGTCAGTGTCAGCGAGGTCAGTTCCGACCGGCCATCCCGCGCCAGGTAGACCTCGGTCGGTGAGTTGATCCAGACTTCCTCGACCGTGGGATCATCCAGCAGCGGCTGGAGGATACCGAAGCCGGCGACGGCGTCGAACACCTGCCGGCGCACCGATTCGGGCCGGCCCAGCGGCGGCAGCGATCCGAGAAGGGAGCGTTCGTCGTAATCCGATACGGCGGCATCCACCAGCCGGCGGACCTCGCCCACCTGTTCCTGCGGATCCAGGCCGCGGACGCGGATGAGTTCGCGTACCTCGTCTTCCACGATCCGCAGCGCGTCCATCCGTATCCCCCGTATTCACCCGGGCGGAAGTGCCCGGTATGAGACTGGTGGCCTTGGTGTGCGGGCCACGGGCGACAGAGTAGGGGCCGGGTAGCGGAGAAGCGAGAGTAGTGGTCAGGCGTTGTGGATAAGTACCGGCCGCCTATGCCCGCCGGCACGTTCCGGGACCGGCGAACCCGGCCCGGAAGGTTAAGACAGCTCGTCCTCGACCAGGGAGCGCGGCTGCACCTTTTGGGGATTCACGAGGTACGCGAGCACCGCCACGGATGCCGCAGCTCCGACTGCGCCTACCGCGAAGCCGGCAATGGCGCCTTCCAGACCCCAGACCGGTGCCATGAATGCCATCGCGGCGATACCGGCAACGGTGGCGCAGAATGAAGCCGCCGAGTAGGCACGGTGCCTGCCGGTGGCCATCATGTAGGCCCCCGGAACGGCCGTGAGCGAGGACACGGCAACCACGGCCAGCAGGACCTGCAGGGTCGGCACACCGCCTTCATAGCGGCCGGGGAACACCAGGTCCATCAGCCAGGGCGCCAGGGCAATCAGTGCACCGAAGATGGCGGCGAAACCGACCACGCTGAGGATGAAGAACGCGAGTGCCTGCCGGCGGGTTTCGCGGGCGGCTTCCCGGGCCCTGCCGGCAAAATACTGGACCAGAACCTGATTGAGGGACTGCGCGAGCATATTCGCCGGCGTCGCCAGGGTCAGGGCGGCAGCGAATAGATCGGCCTTGGCCTTCACATCGAACGTCTGGACAAAAAGCATGACGGCCGGCAGCAGCCCTCCGGCCGCAACGAGTCCGAAGATGGCATACCCGGTATAGCTAAGCACCTGCCGGCGCTCGGCGACGTCTAGTCGGGGACCGGTTTCCCGCGGCCAGGCGAGGACGCCGTAGACGGTGTATCCCACGCCCAGGGGCAGCAGCAGCGCCCAGTGGGCTCCGGACGTGGTGACGGCCAGCAGGACACCAAACGAGACCGCAGCGGACACGAGGTCAAGGATCGAGGCGCGAGTGGCCTTGGCATGCCCAAGCAGAGCACCGCGGGTAAAGGTGTAGGCGCCGTAGCTGACGACCAGGAAGCAGGACGCGGCGGCGGCCGCCGCATCCCCGGTGAAGTAGTAGCTGATGGGATAGGCAACCAGTGCGGCGGCTGCGGAAGCCACCCAGAAGGATTTGCGCAGCAGCCGCATCACGCCGCCGGCAGCCGGACCGTTCATGGAGGCAGCGGGAAGGAATCGCATTGCAGCCAGCCCTGCCCCGGCAGGCCAGAACAGGGAGAAATACACCGCGAGAGACAGGACGGCCGATACCTCGGAGATTACATCCGAGGTATTACCGATCCATGTCGTGTACGCAAACCGGACAACACCCTGAACCAGGACGCCCAGCGTAGCCACCAGTGCGTGGAACAGGAGAACCATTTTCACAACGTAAGCCTACCGGTTTTCCCTGTGGTCCCCGCGCCGGTGCCCGCGGGCCGGGCCCTGGACCACCGGTAAACTGGCAAGCGTTGGCTCTTCCCTTCCCATCCCTTTGGAGTTCTTCTTGCGGATCCTCTATGTCATCACGGACGCCGAAATCGGCGGTGCCGAGGTTGTCGTCGAAACCATGGGCCGCAGCCTGCAGCCGGGCGATGAAGCCGAGCTGGCTGTCCTGATGGGCAGGGGGAACATGGGCGAACGCCTGGAAAAGGCGTTCAGCCGGGTGCATTACCTCGACTTCGCTCCGTCCTCGCGCGACCTGCCGGGCATGGTCCGCGCACTGCAGCGGGTGTGCCGCAGCTTCGAACCCGAGGTGATTCACTCCCACCTGTTCCACGCGGATCTGGTGACACTGCTTCTGCCCTCCTCCGGGGCCGCAAAAGTCAGCACCATCCACACCCAGGGTTTCAGCAAGGCCGACCACATCCTGACCCGGATGATTGCCCGGGTGGTCGGGCTGCTGTCCTACCGGTTCGATGCGGTGGTTCCCACCGGTGAGGCGTGCCTGCGGTTCGGGCAGAGCTACCGGTACCGCCGCCTCACCTCCCCCATCGACAACACGGCTCCCCTCCCCCCGGAGAACAATTACAACCCTGAGGCCAGGACCCTGCTGTCCCTGGCCCGCTGGCATCCGGTGAAAGGCCACCCCGTGCTCCTGGAAGCATTCAGCCGCCTCCTCGAGACCCACCCGGACTGGACCCTTGCGTGTGTAGGCCCCGGCGCTTCCGCAGACAATCCGGACGCCGTCCAGGCGGTCAGAGCGGCAGGGCTGCAGGAAGCATTGAACGACGGCCGGCTCCAGCTGCGCGGCCCCACGGGGGATGTTTCCGCCGTGCTGGCGGAGGCAGGTGCCCTGGTGATCTCCAGCCTTTACGGAGAAACGTTCCCCGTAGTAGGCGTCGAAGCCAACGCCGCCGGCGTGCCCGTGATCGCCACCCGGGTCGGTGAGTGCGCCCAGTTCGTCGCCAGTCCGGAGCATCTTGTGGCCCCCGGAGATGCGGATGCCCTGGCCGGGGCACTGCGCCGCTTCGCCGACTCGACATCGGCGGAACGCACAGGGTTCTCCAAGCAGGTCCGCACCCGGGCCGAAACCGAGTTCAGCCCGGAGACCGCTTCCCGGAAATACCGCGACGTGTACCGAAAAGCCCTGGCCCGCAAGCACAGCCGGTAGCCCGCAGGCGATCCGTGAACGGATCTGCCCTGTTGCCATCCGTGGGCCCGTCCCGCCATTGTCAGCCCTTAAAGGCGGGGTGTAATTTGTATGTGCTGGACGAGTCGTCCTACCGCACCGGTGCAGGGACCTGGTACCCGGGCCAGTGCATGGAGCTACCAAAGGCCGATTCGACACCAGGGGTGACCGGATGCCAGCCGTTGACGTATTGCTTCCCTATTGGGGCGACCCGGAACTTCTCAAGGCAGCTGCCGGGAGCGTCCTCGCACAGAGCTTCACAGACTTCAAACTCACCGTCATTGACGATGCCTACCCTGATCCCGAAGCCGGCAGGTGGCTCGCTGCGATGGAGGATCCGCGCGTCGAGTATTTGCGGAACGCTGAGAATCTGGGGGTGAACGCCAACTTCGCCAAGGCCCTCGGCCTTGCGACGGCGCCGGTGTTCGTCATGATGGGCTCGGATGACGTCATGCTTGGCAACTACCTGGAAACGGTCCTGGAGCTGATGGACGCCTTTCCGGCAGCCGCCGTGGTCCAGCCCGGGGTCATCCCCATAGATTCCGAGGGCATTCCGTCCCGAACCCTGCCCGACCGCATCAAACGCCTGACCGCACCCAAAGCCCGCGAGGCGCGCCTGCTGCAGGGAGAAACGCTTGCCGCCAGCCTGCTGCACGCCGGATGGCACTACTTTCCGTCCCTGGCCTGGCGCCGGGACGCCGTCCTGCCCTTGGGCTTCCGTCCGGAGTACGACGTCGTTCAGGACCTTGCACTGCTACTGGACGTCGCTGCCTCGGGTGCGGGCATGGCCGTGTCCGGGGAACCGGTGTTCCACTACCGCCGCCACGCCGGATCGGATTCCTCCCGACGGGCCCATGACGGCCGGCGGTTTAGCGAGGAGCACCGGTTTTTCGAGGACGAGGCTGAACGGTTTGCGGCACTGGAGTGGCCTCGTGCTGCCCGGGCGGCACGGCTGCACTGGACCTCCCGGCTCCATGCCTTGTCCGTGATCCCGGGAGCCATTTCAAGCGGTTCCTTCAAAACCGTCCTACCCCTGGCCAAACACGTCGTTCACTAACCACCAGTCTGTGCACATTTACGCCGGATAAACCGCACAGGGCTAATTCACACCTCCCCACCGGGAACTCCCTTGTCCCTTTCGTGACCCGTTTTCGGCTGTTGCGTTGATATTCCGGCAATGCCCCTCGGATAGTCTTCTCGTGACCCGGATTTATCATCCGGGCGAACCACCTGGAGACATTTCGTGAAAAAACACCACTTAGCCCGATCAATGGGGGCTGCAGTTCTCGTGGGGAGCCTTGCCTGGACGGCGTTGCCGGCCGCCGCCCTCCCCCTCATGCCGTCCGACCCGGCCGGGCCCGTGACAGCCACTGAAACCCCAGCCCCCGCGGTACCTTCCTCACCCGAGACAGCCGAACCCGCCGAACCAGCCGCACCCGCCACGGGCCAGCTGGAGACAGTCCCTGCAGCGCCGCAGGAGGAACCGGAAACTGAAGGCCTGCCGGCCGAGCCTGCACCGGAGAGCGCAGTTCCCACGGATGCCCCGGATGAGATGCCCAGCCCTGAGCTTGACGCAGCCGAGCTCAACGAAGCGGCAAAGGAACTCGGTGCCCGGATGGGCCAGGGCCTGGAGCGCCTGCAGGTCACGGGTGATCCGCAGGTCCCCACTCCCCTCGAGCTGGAGGACCTCAAGGAGATTGCCGCCGAGGGCCTGGACGCCCCCGAGCAGGTCCCGCCGTCCGGAACGGTACCGGATGCCGAGCTCTCCAGCCATGTCGGGTCCCCCGCGGCCGCAAAAGCTGCGATCCTGACGGAGCAGCCGTCAACCACGCTGGCCAACACCTGGCGGCCGCCGGGGATCCAGGGCCTCGACGTATCCAGCCACCAGAAAAACGTGGACTGGACAGCTGCCTGGAACCAGGGCGGGCGGTTCGCCTATGTGAAGGCCACCGAAGGAACGTATTACAAGAACCCCTATTACTCCCAGCAGTACAACGGCTCCGCCAACAAAGGAATGGTGCGCGGCGCCTACCACTTCGCTATTCCGAGCGTAGGAAGCGCCGTCGCCGAGGCGAATTACTTTGTGAACAACGGCGGCGGCTGGAGCGCGGATGGCAGGACCCTTCCGCCTTTGTTGGATATCGAATACAACCCCTATCCCGAGCTAGGCAATACCTGTTACAACATGACCGCCGGGCAGATGGTGAACTGGATCCGGGCCTTCTCCGACACCATCAAGGCCCGCACCGGCCGTGTGCCGATGATTTATTCCACGACTGACTGGTGGCGCACCTGCACCGGCAACACATCAGCGTTCGCCGACCATCCGCTGCACATAGCCCGGTATGCCCGGGACGCCGGCACCATGCCGGCCGGGTGGAGCAAGTACACCCTCTGGCAGTACAGCTCCACCGGGCCGTTTGTCGGCGACTCCAATGTGTTCAACGGCTCCGCCGATGCGCTGAACGCCTTCGCGCGCAACAACAGCTTTGTTCCGGATTGGACGGCCAAAACCTTCAGCCCGGGCGACTTCAACGGCGACGGTTCTGCGGACCTGGTTACCCGCCGTGCCGACGGCACCCTGTGGCTTTCGCCCGGGCGGGGTAACGGGACCTTCGGCACCGCTGTGAAAATAGGCCAGGGTTTCCAGATCTTCAACCAGCTGGTGGGGGTTGGAGACTACGACGGCGACGGGCGCAACGACTTCGTGGCGCGCCACATCAACGGAAGCCTGTGGCGTTACTCAGGCACCGGCAAGGTCGGCTCGGGCCAGGAAGGTTACCGGCCGGGTGTGCAGATCGGCACCGGAGGCTGGGAGACCTTCAGCAGGCTCGCCGGCACGGGTGACCTCAATGGCGATGGCCGGGCGGACCTGCTCGGCGTTCACTCGGACGGCCGCGTGGCCTTGTACGCCGGCACCGGCAAGGGCACCCCGGGACCGTCCCGCATCGTGGCCACGGGGTGGAACAGGTTCGACCGCGTCGTCGGCGTCCGGGACTTCAATTCCGACGGCCGCAATGACGTGATGGCTCGCACCACCAACGGGCAGATCTGGATACTGCCTGGCAACGGCGATGGCACCTTCCGCGCTCCCTTCCCCGTCGGACAGGGCTGGAACATCTTCAGCGATATTCTCGGCGGTGCTGACTTCAACCGGGACGGCAAGCCGGACCTGGTCGGTTCCACTTCGTCCCTTACCCTGTCCTTCTATGCGGGCACAGGCAAAATTTCGGAAGGTTATGCTGCCCGCAAGGCAACATCCACCACGGCATTGACCGGCCGGACGCATGTCTGGAACTCACCGGACTTCAACGGCGACGGCAAGGCGGACCTGCTCAGCACCACCTCCGACGGGCGGCTGTGGCTGCATCCGGGCAAGGGCTCAGGCACGTACGGCGCACCCGTCCGTATAGGCACCGGATGGAGCATCTATACCGAAATCATCAGTACCGATTTCAACGGCGACCGCAAGGCGGATCTTATTGCCCGCGACCGCGAGGGTACCCTCTGGTTCTACCCCGGGACCGGACGGTCCGACAGCAAAAATGAAGGGTACCGTGCACGCATCCGCATCGGTTCGAACTGGTCGGAATTCAGCCAGCTCCTGGCTGCCGGTGACATGGATGCCGACGGCCGCAACGACCTCATTGCCCGGGGCAAGGACGGCCGGTTGTGGCTTTACCGGGGCACCGGCAACGCCGGCGCCGGAAGCGAGGGCTACCGTCCCCGCACTTTGATCGGTACCGGCGGCTGGGACGCCATGACGGAAATCATCGCTGCCGGTGACTATGACCGTTCCGGCAGCAGGGACATCCTGGGCCGGTATCCGGACGGAACGCTGGCTTATTACCCCGGCGCCGGCAACGGCCAGCTGCAGGCAGCCGTCCCGGTGGGGGTCGGTTGGAACATTTACTCCGCCGTTCTGGGATCGGATGATCTGAACGGGGATTCGCTGCCGGACCTGGTGGCCGTGGAATCCGGCGGCAGGACCTGGTTCTACGCCGGTGACGGGATGAAGGACGAGGGCTACAGGCCCGCGGCCGCGGCCGGAAAGCTTTAACCCAAAAACGCAGGGGTACCGTCCCGGTCCGGGACGGTACCCCTGCGTTTTTCCTGTAACAGCGCCGGTGCTCTAGCTTCGGCGCCCGCGGGGGCTGACGCTGCCTGCTTCCCGAAGAAAATCATCAGTCCGCCCGGACCAGTCCATGGCGTCCAAAAGCTGGGGAGAGACCGTCTCGAGCGGTTCGGCCAGAGCCTGCTCCGTGGCTTCAATCCATCCCCGGCGGTCATCCGCCGCCACTGTGCGCACCGACGCTCCCTGCCCGCGCAGGTATTCCGCTGCCGCGACGGGCGTGCTGACAATAGCCGCTCCGGCTGCCACGGCTTCCAGGAGCGTTGTCTGGAAGCCTTCGGCCAGTTCCGTCGGGTTCAGCAGGACACCGCCGGAGAGGATCCCGCGGATCCCTTCGCCGTCGAGGTATCCGTGGACGGTGAACCGTTCGGGATGGGAGGTGGCGGCAACGGCCTGTTCCAACAGCGGACGCTGGGCGCCGTCGCCGATGAAGTGCACCTGCAGGTCCGGATTCTTCAGCGCCTCCGCGACCTCCACCACACGCTGCCAGCCCTTACCGGCTACCACCCTGCCCACATACACAAGGTGCGTGGGATGCGCCGGCACCTGCGGGGCCGCTGCGGAGAAGAAGTCCGCATCAATGGCGTTGTGGAACACATGGCCATCCACGTTGGCCAGCCTGCGGACAAAACCGCGGGAAGCATCGGAAATTGCCAGGACCCTCCCGGCGCCGCGCAGCACGGCCCGGCCCATCGTCCAGTCGACGGCCTTGCTCGCTACGGCCACCAGCGAAGAGACGCCGCGGACAAAGTCGGAGCCGTGCTCGGTGTGGATGGCCGGCAGCCGAAGCCGCTTCGCTGCCCGGACGCCCAGGTATGACATCGGGAAGAACCGGGTGTGGGTGGAGACGACGTCGGCCCCTGACTCGCGCAGCACGCTGCGGATCCGGCGGCCTGCTCCCGGCCAGGGGAAAGCCAGTACCCCTCCGATGCTCGGGGTGCCTTTGAGCCGGACGACCCGGACACCGTCTTCGGTTCCGCTCGGATGCACGTTATCCAGCGTGATGACGGTGACCGCATGCCCCCGCTCAGCCAGCCGCCGGGCCAGTGCCGAAATGTGCAGCTCGACGCCGCCCACTTTCGGGGGATAGTTGTTGACGACAAACGCTATGCTCTTCGGCGGCCCGGCTACGGGCCCCTGTGTGTGGGATTCCGCCATGGGTTACTGCGCGGCCTGCGAGGCGCTGTTTCCGTCCGTACCGACGGCGTCCGTGGAAGCGGGTGCCTGCCCGCGTTCCGTCGGGTGCTCCGCCTCGTCCAGCGCGAGCCGGCGCGAGAGCTTGGTAATGGAGATTTCCATACTGCGGAACCGCTGGTAGGTAGTCGCCATATAGACGAAGAAGCAGATGATCGTGGCGTACAGCACCAGATCGGTGCCGCGTCCGATGCCGAGGAACTCCGCTGCGGAGGACAGCACGGCCGGGAAGAATATCGAGAAGACAGCCGCGGCCGCGAAGATCAGCAGCAGGATCCTGCGGATCGCCAGGTGCCGCGCGTTGCTGCCGCCGCGCATAAGCGCAAAGGCGACCAGGATGACCGCCAGAACCAGAACTATTTGCACGATGATGATCATTAATTTCTACCTAGGACTAGTTCGGCGACGATGTTCACGGAGTTCAGGAGAGACTGTCCCTTGGAGCGCGAATAGTCCGTGTAGATGATCTCGACGGGGTGCTCAACCCAGCGGGGAGCAAGTTTGGCGATCTTGTTCACGAACTCGGAGGCGTGCGCCATACGGTTCTGCGTCAGGTTGATGTTGCGCGCAACGTAGGGATTGAATGCCCGGAGCCCGTTGTGTGCGTCGGTCAGCGGCAGGCCGGTAGCCATCCGCGATTGCAGGGCCGCGGTGCGCAGCACCAAACGCTTCGCCGGGCTGAGCTTTGTCCGGTCATCAAGGAACCTGGAGCCCAGCACAATATCCGCTTCCCCGGAGAGGACGCGCCCGGCCATTTCCCGTGCATCCTCCACGCGGTGCTGGCCGTCCGCGTCGAACGTCACGATGCAGCCCAGGTCCGGATCCTGAAGGGCATAATCGATGCCGGTCTGCAGCGCTGCGCCCTGGCCGAGGTTAATGGGGTGCTGCACCACCACGGCCCCGGCCGCCCGGGCAATCTCCTGCGAACCGTCAGTGCTGCCGTCATCGACGCAAACTACGTTGGGAAAGCTGGGGAGCAGCCCCTCTATCACCCCGCCGACGACCGAGGCTTCGTTGTACATCGGGATCACTATCCAGGTTCGATTCACCCGTCCATTATTCCACAGCGCCACTTGGCCCTACTACGGACCCGCTGCTGAGGCGGGGCGACCTTAATCGCAGGCAGTGATCCTGAAAAGTTCCACCGTGCCGATCTGATCGACCTTTTCGAAGCCCGGGGCACCGTCCAAACCGGCGATTCCCGGGTAGGCCTCGTTGGCCGGATTGCCGGGCAGGTAGATCAGTTCACCGCTGTTGATCGCATAGTCCACATTGAGCTTTTCCAATGCGTCGCAGACCTCCGGGTCCGTGGCAGCATCCCGGAGACGTGCGGCTATGACCTCGCGCTCAGGCGTCATCGGTGTCTGGACATGGGGGAAAAGGGCTGTGCGGCCGGAGACCATGTACACCCAGGCGCTGCCGTCCCACGGGTTGCCGGCCACCGCGGAGTCCTCCGGGACTATGTCGGTCAGCTCCTCGAAGAGGGCAAGCTCAGTGGTGGACATGATGTCCGAGTTCGGGCCCAGGGTGTAGCGCTTGGCTGCTTCCTGAACGGCCGGACGGACAGTGGTCTCCTGGCTGACCAGGAACAGTGTTCCCAGCACGGCCACAGCGGACACGATGGCGGCGGCCCGTCGCGGCATTCTGATCCGCTTGAGGCCACTGGCCAGCAGATCAGCCAGCACTACCGCACCCTTGGCTGCCAAGGGTACGGCGAGCACTGCCGTCGCGGCGGCGAGCCGGTTCTGGTCGTCATACCAGCCGCCGGTCAGGAACGTGCGCAGCGGTGAGTTTTCAACCCCTGAGGCAAAGATGAACAACAGCGCAATCAGCAGGTAGCCCGCAAGGTACCACCGTGTGCTCCTGGCCCGCAGCAGCGCAACCGCGCCCACCAGCACCAGTACCGCCGAGGCATAGGCGGCGTCGCGCAGGGCATGCGTGGTGAGTAGGATTTCACCGACCGCCTGGGCAGTTGTCTGGTAGGGCTGCCAGGTGTTGGCAAAGTCCCGCACCGGCAGCGGCCGCAGGGCAACCCACGCAGCGGCAAGCACGGCTGCCCCGGCGAGGCCGGCAACCACGCACCACAGCTTGGCGCGGACCGGCGCGCCTGGCCGGCGGAAGATCGGGAACGCCCATCCGGCATAGGCCGCCAGGGCCAGCGGCAGCAGTGCGACCAGCAGGACCAACAGGGCGTTGGGGTGTGAAAGCGCCAGACCGGGGCAGGCCAGCAGCACCAGCCACAGGAGGATCCAGACACCTCGGGGTTCCCTTGCAGCCCGGCGGATGACGAGCGAGGCCAAGGCTACGGCCGGCAGCACCAGCGCCATCGCGTAGAAGTTGGGGTAGATGACGCCCCAGTCCACGAGGAGGTACGGGTAGGCGCCCAATGCCGAGGATGCCACTGCCGCGGCAAACATCACCGCGGGCCGGTTACCGAACAGAACACGGGCGGCAAAGACGGCTCCGAGGGGCCAAAGGATAGCGCCGATCACAATGTTGACGCTGTTGACTGCCTCCGGGATCCCGACCCCGGCTGTATCCGCCACGAGAGCGGTGACTCCATGCCAGACAGCGGGATAAAAGGCCGGACCGGTGCCTTGGACCCCGCCCGCGGTGAGCACCGAGGCGCTACCGGTGTCCTGCATATAGCGCACGACATTCAAGTGGAAGATATTGTCCGCTGTTTGGGAGATGTACCCCGGCTGCTGGAAGATCTGGATGAAGCGCCAACCGATCAGGCAGGCGGCCAATGCCACGGCTGCCAGCCCGGTGACCTCACGGGCCGCTCCGCTGCGCGCCCATCCGGATGTTTCCGCTGCGTGGGCGCCCGCCGGGCGTGCTGCAGCAGGGGATGCGTCGGGCCGGCGGACAGCCCGGTCGAGCAGGAAGCGGACAACCATTGTCAGCACGGCAGCCACAGCGGTACCGATGAGGACCGTCAGAGGATTCCATTGCAGGCCCAGATAAGGGGCAACAACGCCCGTGACAGCCAGCACGGAGGCGCTCACGGCACCCGACAGCCCTACGGCGGCACGGACACCGCATCGGGAGGCCAGAACGACCAGGAACCCGGGAAGGACGAGAAAACAAAAAGCGATACTTACGGCCGGAGCAACGTCCATCCAGCTACTGTCCACGGTTCCACACTCTCGATGTTTTTTTGGTCTGTTCCAGCTCCGCCGCCTCCCGGCGCGGACCGGACACTAGCTGCGCAGGCGGGCGACGACGTCGTCCACCGGGCCGTCCATGATGATCTGTCCGTGCTCCAACAGGACGCCGCGCTTGCAGATCCGGGCAACCAGGTCCAGGTCATGGCTCACGACAACCAGGGTCTTGCCCTCCCCCGCCAGTTCCTTGATCTTGTCGATGCATTTCTTCTGGAACGGCTCGTCGCCGACGGCGAGGATCTCGTCCACGAGGAAAACCTCGGGGTCAGTGTGGACCGCCACGGAGAACGCCAGGCGCAGGTACATCCCCGAGGAGTAGAACTTCACCTCGGTATCGATGAACTGCCCGATCTCGGAGAATTCGACGATCGAGTCGAATTTCTCATCGATTTCGGCTTCGGTCATGCCAAGGATGGCACCGTTCAGGTAGACGTTGTCACGCCCGCTCAGGTCGTGGTGGAAACCGGCACCCACCTCAATCAGGCCGGCAACCCGGCCGCGGGTTCCCACAGTGCCGGTATCCGGGCGCATCACGCCGGAGATGTGCTTGAGGAGGGTGGACTTGCCGGACCCGTTGAGGCCCAGCAGTGCCACCGTCTCGCCCTGTTCAATGTCCAGGGAGACGCCTTTGAGGGCATGGAACTTCTCCGAAAGATCGCCCTTCCGGCCCTTGATGAGCCAGACGAACGCTTCCTTCATCGAACGGGTATGCCGCAGCACAAACTGCTTGTTGATGTTACGTACTTCAATGGCATTAGCCACGGTTCACAGCTCCTGCGCGAAACGGCCCTCAAGGCGACGGAAAACGAGCTGGCCAACGAGCAGCACCAGTGCCGATATAACCAGTGCAACGGGTATCCACACGGAGAGCAGGTGCGGAGGAATGGCCTCGGCACCGTCGGTGGTGGGCAGCCAGAACGCATAGTGGAATGTCTCGACGCCGACGGTAATGGGGTTCAGCTGGTAGATGTTGAAGAACGTCCCACCCAGGGTGTCCCGCACCATCTTCCAGGAATACAGCACCGGCGATGCCCAGGTGGCGATCATCAGCAACATGTCCACCAGGTTCTCCGCGTCGCGGAAGTACACGTTGATGGCTCCGAAAAGCAGGCCTAGTCCGGTAGCGAGCAGTGCCACGATGACAAAGCCGGCCACTGCCGCCGCCAACTGCAGCAGCGACGGACGCCAGCCATTGAACAGGCAGGCCACCACCAGGATCACGATCTGGGGCACAAAGTGGACGCCGGAGACCCAGACCGAGGCCACCGGGAAGAGCTGGCGCGGCAGGTAGATTTTCTTGATCAGCCCGCCGTTGCCCACAATCGAGCGTGACGCGTTCCCGAGCGCTTCGGTGAAGAAGTTAATCAGCACAATGCCGGAGAACAGGTAGATCGCGTAGTTGGGCAGCCCGTTAGGGTTGCGGTCGCTCAGCTCCATGTTCAGGAAGACACCCAGAGCAATGTAGAAGACAACGAACTGAACGCCGGGCTTCACATAGGACCAGAGGAGCCCCAGGATCGACCCGCGGTAACGGACCTTTAGTTCCTTGGAAACGAGCAGCTTGAGCAGGAAACGGGACCGGAGGATATCCGCCAGCCCCGCTCCCCGCCCCGGGGTTTCCAGTGCACCGGTGGACAAGCTTATTTACTCTCTTCCGAGTGCTCGGCGAAGGTCTTCTTCCAGGCCTCGAAGGAGGTGATCTCCGGAAGCGCCTCGCGGTACTGGTCGCTGAGCTTCTGCCAGTTCTTCAGGATTTCGGCATTTAGCTTTACTGCTTCTGCCAACAGAACCCGCAGCTGCTTGGGATCGCGCTTGTACCAGGATGCTCCGGTGCCTTCGGCGTTGGAGACCACAGCACTGTCGTACTGGGACATGCGCCACCACTTGTTGTCCTGGTGGGCAATGTAGGCCTGGGGATGCTCGAGGCTCGAGGTCGGCACCTTCTTGGTCAGCTGGCGGACCACTGTCTTAGCAGCCCACGGAATCAGGGTCGCGTAAGAAGGTGCGGAGAAGCCCTGTCCGCGCCGCGGCGGCTTGTGCATCACCGGAGCCGGGAACGCTTCCGGTTCCGGCTGGATCTGCGAGTCGCTGAAGTTTTTGGTCATGGCACGGATTTCCGGCAGCTTCGTCGGCAGGATCTCATGCAGATGGCCCGGCCCCTTGAGCAGGTCCTGCAGCGCCATCACCCGGCCCTGAGCGGTGAAGTACTGCATGGAGATCAGGTGCTTGAGGTCGATGTAGCCCGTTTCGCGGACCACCCGGCCGCCATGTTCATACGGGCTGTGGATCAGCGCCGCGATCATGCGGTTGCGGGTATGGAAGTACGCCTGCCAGCCGACCAGGTCATCCTTGTCGATCCAGGAGACGTGCCAGACCGCAGCACCCGGCATGGACACCGTCGGGTAACCGGCGCTCTTGGCACGCAGGCCGTACTCGGCGTCGTCCCACTTGATGAAGACCGGCAGCGAAAGGCCGATGTCGCGGATTACCTGCGTCGGGATCAGGCACATCCACCAGCCGTTGTAATCAACGTCGACGCGGCGGTGCAGCCAGGGGGTGTGGCGGAGGTTCGAGCCCACGAAATCGTGGCCCAGCGTCATCTGGTCGTGGGGCTGGTCAGGCTGGAAGCGGTAGGGGTTCACCGTTTCGCCGAAGGTGTGCAGGACGGTCCGGTTGTACAGGTCGAACATGTGCCCGCCCACGATGGTGGGCGTCTTGCACCGGTCAGCGAAGGTGACCAGGCGGGAGATGCTCTCGGGCTCCATCACGACGTCGTCGTCCAGCAGGAGCACATAGTCGCTGCCGCTTTCCACCGCCTCGTACATACCGCGGGCGAATCCGCCCGAGCCGCCAAGGTTGGCCTGGTTGATGATGCGGAGCTTGCCGCCAAGCATCGCCTCGACCTCGGCGAAGCCATCGGCCTCGGCGACCTTGTCGGTGCCCTGGTCAACGATCAGGACTTCCTTGACCACTTCGAGGGCTTCCGGATGCTCGCCGAGGATCCGCAGGTTGTTGATGCAGAAGGAAGTCTTATTGAGCGTGGTGATTTCAAGCGTGACGGTGCCGGCCTTCACCGGTTCTCCCGCGGCCTGCCACTCGGCTTCGTCAAGAATCAGGGGTTCGGATCCGGCCACCAGATCGAACCAGTACCAGCCGCCGTCGCCGAAGGGCTTCAGGCTCAGATCGAAGGTGCTGGTGGTCGGCGAATCCACGCGCTGCGTCTGAACATGCTGCAGCGAGCCGCGCGCATTGGATTTGTAGACGCTGACCGCACCCGTACCGGTGGTGCGGACGCTGAGCCGGACACTCTCAAGATTGGTCCAGCGCCGCCAGTAGCTCGCCGGGAAGGCATTGAAGTAGGTTCCGAAGGAAACCCGCTCACCGGGACGAACCGAGGTGGAACGGCGGGAGAGGAAGTCTTCGGCGTGTACTTCCTTGCCCGGTGCTGCCGCGGTCTGCGCCCGGGTGTCCTTGTGCGCGTCCCCGTTCATGGTGGAGAGCTGCACGCCGGTGGCGCTGCCTGTATCCATGTACAGCGGGATGGTGTCCAGCTGGTCCAGGGACGGGAGGATAACCCGCTGCAGGGACGACCAGGCCTGTCCCGGCTCGTTCGCGTCCTGCTTGCGCTCTACGATGGCGTTGCTCACGCTTCGACTCCTCCGCTTTCCAGCTTTGCGCCCCCGGTGAAGTGGGGCTTGATCTTATTGTCATACATCGACAATGCCGAACCGATCGCCATGTGCATGTCCAGATACTTGTACGTGCCAAGCCGGCCGCCGAAAAGCACATCGGATTCGCCCTTGGCGAGGTCGCGGTAGGCCAGCAGCTTCTTGCGGTCCTCCGCCGTGTTGACGGGGTAGTACGGCTCATCCCCCTTTTCCGCGAAGCGGGAGAACTCACGCATAATCACGGTGGCGTCCTTGGTGTAGTCCCGCTCGGGGTGGAAGTGGCGGAACTCATGGATCCGGGTGTAGGGAACGTCCTCATCCGGGTAGTTCATTACCGATGTTCCCTGGAAATCCTCGATCGGAAGGACTTCCTGCTCGAGATCGATGGTGCGCCAGGACAGGTCGCCTTCGACATAGTCGAAGTAACGGTCCACGGCGCCCGTGTAAACCACGGGAACCTGGCCGCGTGTAGCGTCCCGGGAGAATTCGTGCTCGCCGAAGAAGTCCGTATTGAGGTGGACCTGGATGTTGCGGTGGTCAGCCATCCGCTCGATCCACGCAGTGTAGCCATCAACCGGGAGACCCTCGTACTTGTCGTTGAAGTACCGGTTGTCGTAGTTGTACCGCACGGGCAGGCGGCTGATGATCTCCGCCGGCAGGTCCTTGGGATCCGTCTGCCACTGCTTGCCGGTGTAGTACTTGATGAAGGCTTCGTACAGCGGGCGGCCGATCAGGGAGATGCCCTTGTCATTAAGGTTGGTCGGATCCGTACCGGCAAGCTCGCCGGCCTGTTCCTGGATCAGTGCCCTGGCTTCGACCGGGCCCATGGAGGAGCGGAAGAACTGGTTGATGGTGCCCAGGTTGATGGGCATGGAGTACACCTCGCCCTTATGGCTGGTGTAGACCTTGTGGACGTAGTTGGTGAACTCGGTAAACCGGTTGACGTATTCCCAGACCCGCTCATTGGAGGTGTGGAAGAGGTGCGCTCCATAGCGGTGCACCTCGATTCCGGTCTGCGCTTCGTTCTCGCTATAGGCGTTGCCGCCAATGTGGTGGCGACGATCAAGAACCGCGACCTTAAGGCCCAGTTCCTTCGCAGCGCGCTCGGCTACGGTCAGGCCAAAAAAGCCCGACCCGACGACGACGAGGTCAACGTTCACATCTACTCCTGATTGGTACGGTATGGCCGGTCCGGGCGCATACCCGACTGCAAGGTTATCCGACTATTGCTTTTCGGGCACTTTGGGTGATGGGCTGTCGGCGACACGCGGCCCTGACGGCACTGCCCTGGTTCCCCGGTCTACCAGCCGACTGCTTCATGGAATCTGCGGTCGAATTCCGATGCCATGGACGCGGTGTACGACGTCGTTAGATGGTTGTTATCGACGTAAACGTACGTGTTTCCAATCACCGGACGGCAGATTCCGTCGGGACAGATGAGGTCGGAGAAATCGAGCAGCGGCGTGTTGACCCCCATGCCGTTCCACGGCCAAACCGGCGAGAGCTTCGTGGCCAGCGGCTCGGTGCATTCTTCGGCCTGCTCGCCGTTGGACTCGGCGCAGAGCTGCATGTCAAAGGCGAAGCGGGGATTGTCCCTGATGCCGACAACCGGGATTCCCTGCGCCTGCAGCTTTTGGGCGGCCTCGGGGAGTCCGTCCACCACCGGGTCATTGGCCTCCTCCGTCCGCGAAACGGTCGCCAATGTCACGAAGGCGTCCGGCATGATTTCCAACGCATAGTCGGTTGCGGCTGCATTGAACGCATTGCAGTCCGCGTTCCGGGTTTCGTCTTCCTCGCCGTACGGGCACAGGCCCAGCAGCAGTGCAATGACCCGGTAATTGTGGGCTTCGGCCATGGGTTCAATCGCTGACAGCCACTGCTGTACGTGTGAGCTGCCGACAACCAGGATGGTCTTTTCGGCGTCGTCCCCGTTGGCCGTGCTGAAGCAGCGACCGACCAGGGCCGGGTCTGTGGGTCCGTCGTCCACGTCCGCGCACTCCAAGGCCAGCCGACCCCAGGTGTCCGGGTCCTGGCTGGAAACGGACTGTATCGGCGCCGTTTCTGCTGCTTCGGAGGCAACGTATCCGGGCATCAGGACACGTGCTCCCGGATAGTTCTTCTCCGCCTCGGCCTGCAGTCTCTCCGCCTGGGCTTTGAGTCCATACTGCACACCTGCGAGGGGAACGGCGACCAGGCTAAGGCAGACGGCCACCACCAACACGGACCGCTTGAGGTTTGCGTCAAACCAGGCAGCGCGCCGCAACGGACGTTCGACGAAACGCGTTGTCAGATAGGCGAGCAGGAGGGAAGCAGCGATGATCGCGACTCCCGAGAGCGGCCCCGCTGACGGATATCCGCGGTAAATCAGGTAGATGACCATGACCGGCCAGTGCCACAGGTAAAGGGCGTAGGACATGTCACCCATCCGCACCAGCGGCCCCCAGGACAGCAGCCGGTCCGCACCCCATCGGCTGCCGGTCTGGCCGGCAAGGATAACGAGCGCGGCGGCGACCAGCGGCCAGAGCGCGACAAATCCGGGGAACTGCCCCTGCACATCCAGAATGAACCCGCCGGACAGGATCGCGGCGAGCCCTATCCAGCCTGCAGGAATCCGAAGCCCTCGCGGCAGTCGCAGATACGGGAGGGCGAGTGCCAGGAGCGTGCCGAAAGCAAACTCCCAGAGGCGTGTCCGGGTATCGAAGTAGGCATGCGCCTGGTTGGTGTAGGTCTCGCTGATGGAGAAGGCGAGGGAAACCACGAAGACCGTCCCGAAGACGATCAGGACCACGGCCCGGAAACGGCGCTTCGTAGCCCGCGCAATCAGTGCCGCGAGGCCGAAGAGCAGTGGCCACAGGATAAAGACCTGCCCTTGGACGGACAGCGACCAGAAGTGCTGGAACGGGCTGGCGATACTGTCATCCGCTGCGTAGTAGTCCACGGAGTTTGCTGCCAGCGCCCAGTTCTGGAAATACAGGAGGGAGGACCAGGCCTGCGAAAGTATTTCGTTCCAGCGGCTGCGGGGAACGAAGATGGCCGAGGCGACAAGCGTGCCCACGATGACCACGACAACCGCGGGAAGGAGCCGTTTGAAGACATGGACCCAGTAATGGAGCAGATCAAGTCCCCGGCCTTGTTCAACCTTCCGGATAAACGAGAGGGAGAGCAGGAATGCTGAGATGAGCAGGAAAACATCCACTCCGCCTGAAACCCGGTCAAACCAGATGTGGTAACAGGCGACCATAAGGACTGCGAGCGCCCGGAGGCCCTGTACCTCGGGACGGTATGTGCTTTTCCTACCTTGTACCGGTGCTGCATCTGCCCGGAGCTCGGCCTTTAGGTGAGTCACGCATGCCTTTCTAAAGCGGTATTCACTAATGCAGTCTACTGCGGACGGCTTGACCTCCCCTCCACACCCATCGTGCCCTCCCCTGTTTATCCACGGCCGGCTCCTTCGTTCGTGACCAGGAATACGGTCTGCCTAGGCTAATCCTGAAAACCAGCACGGCCCCGCCGCGACACCCGGGACGAACGTGCTGCGGAAACAGGTATAAGCCGGGTACAACCTTGGAGGGATGTTGCAGCTTCATGTGACGCTCGCAAGCGCGCCGGGCACCGAAACAGGCCTTCGCCCAGCCCGGACCGGGCTGCGTGAAGTGGTCATTGAGGTCTCCGCCGGGACCAGCGGCACCATCGTGGCCGCATTGCTCACCGACCGTTACGGTGCCGCGGCTCTCTGCATCCAGGGACGTCCCCTCGAGGAGCTCACGCCAGGGCAGGCGCCGTTCGTCAATGGGGCGGTGATCGTACGTTCCCCCTCGCTCCCCTCCCCGCCGCAGGGGAATGCCGTAGTTCCCGCCACGGCGGCAGCGCAACTGCTGCTTGTGGTCTGCAGCGGACCCGACGCCGGCCACATCATTGCGCTGCGGCGCGGCAGATATGCCATCGGCCGCGGACAACCCCCGCTGGCCGACGCAGCTCCGCTCCGAGGCGGACACCGGATAGGCATCGTGGATCCGGCGCTCTCACGCAGCCATGCCCAGCTCATTGTGGCCACCGATTCGGTCAGCATTCGTGACCTCGGTTCCGCCAACGGCACCTGGGTTAACGGCGAAAGAGTCCGGACAGCTCTCCTGGATACCGGTTCAACCCTGCGGATCGGATACAGCACCTGCCGGTTGGTCCTTGCCGGAGTGGCGGGCCCGGAGCCCGACGGCTCCGCCGCCCAGCCCGAGGATCCGTTCACCCCGCTGACGGTAAAGCTCCAGGAACAGGGTCAGAAAACCGCCCTGCTCCTGCTGGGTGCTCTGCTGCCGCTTGTGCTGGGGGTGGTCCTGGCAGTAGCAACCGGCATGTGGATGTTTCTGGCTTTCAGCGCCCTCTCCGCAGTGACTGCGCTCATCGCTGCCGTTTCCGGCAGCAGGCGGCGCCGTGAACAGGCTGCATCGGTTGCAGAGGCCGCCCGCGAAGATGCTCAACGCCGGCGCCTGGCTGCCCCCGATCCCGGAACCACCGCTGTGCAGGCAACGGCCGCCCCCGCCGGGTGTCCCGGCAGTACGCACCGGGACCGCCGGCCACCTGGGCTTCCACGACATGACGGCACAGGTCCGGATCCGTCACCGGTCCCGGTTCGGATCGGAGCAGCAGACCAGCCGGCCAACCTGGAGGTGGTTCCCGCACGTCCGGGCTTCGCGCCGCCGCAGCTGCAGGATGCTCCCGTGGTCCTGCAGCTGGGCCGGGACCGCGAGATTTCCCTGCACGGGACAGATGCCGTGGCGCTGTACCGGACCATCCTCCTCCAAGCCTCCGCCGCCGCGGGTGCGCGTACCGGAATGCTGTTCCTTTGCGCAGGTACCGCGGATGAGCTTGAACCCGACGGCAGGTTCCTGCCCGGCGTCACCCTGGCCGCCCTGCCCGAGGCGTCCCGCACGGCGCTGGCCGAGGCCGGCGCCCGCCTGCGGAAGCTGCTTCCCCCCTATTCCGCAGACCGGCCCGCGGTACTCGTACTGGCGCTGCGCGGGGCATGGACCGAGCTCGCCGGTGAGCTCCGTGAGGAACTCCCCACTGACTGGCGGGCCGGCAGCACCGTCATCTGCCTAGGTGGCCCGCCGGCAGCCGTACACGTGTCCCTGACCGCGGCCAGAGGAACCCTCGCCCGGGGTTCCGGCACCCTTGAGTTCCTGCCCGACCTCGTTCAGGCGCCGGTTTTCGGCCGGCTCAGCCGTGCGCTCGGGCGCAGCGCACCCTGCCCCGACCCCTCTTCCGAGGGGATTCCTCAAAGCCTGGCCTTCGACGCGTTTTTCGCGTCGGATCCCGGCCGTCTCCTACGGGACTGGGAAAAGAACGCTGCGGATGCGGACGCATCGGGCGGGAAGAATGGAGCAGCCGTCGTCGGGCTCTCTCCTGCCGGTCCGGTGACCCTTGGCCTCGAACGCGACGGACCGCATTTCCTCGTCGCCGGAACCACGGGGGCGGGAAAGTCGGAGTTCCTGCGCGCCTTCATCACCGGGCTGGCGTCCATTCATGCCCCGACTGCCTTCACCGTCCTCCTCATTGATTTCAAGGGAGGATCCGGGCTGGGACCGCTTGCCGTGCTGCCGCATTCGGTCGGAATCCTCACCGATTTTTCCGCGGAGAACGTATCCCGAGCACTCGTCTCGCTGCGTGCGGAGGTCCGGCGCCGGGAGGTCCTGCTAGCCGATGCCGGGGCGGATGACCTCGGCGCCTACAACGCCAACCGCCCTCCGATGGAACAACTTCCACGGCTGCTGGTCGCGGTCGATGAATTTCGCATGCTGGCTGAGGCGGTACCCGCTGCGCTGCCGGAGCTTTTGCGGATAGCCGCCATTGGACGGTCACTCGGCCTGCACCTGCTGCTGGCAACCCAGCGCCCGCAGGGCAGCATCACCACTGATATCCGGGCCAACATTGCCACGAGTGTTGCGCTGCGGGTCCAGTCCGCCGGCGAATCCCGTGACGTCATTAATGCCGACTATGCGGCCGAGATTCCGGCAGATCTACCCGGCCGCGCCTATGCCGGCATTGGCGGCCGCCCGCCCCTGCTGTTCCAGAGCCTTTCCACCGGCATGCGGAGCGTCACCAGCCGCTGCACGGTCCTGGATCTGGGTGAATACCTCGCTGCGGGCCCGGGCCCGGACACCCCTGCAGCATCGGCCGCCGACGCCGCTGCCCTCTCCGGTATCTGTTCCACCATCAGTGACGCTGCAGCCGCGGGAGGATATCCCCCTCCGTTCCGTCCGGTGCTGCAGCCCCTTCCATCGGTACTGAGCGGATCGATGCTCTCTACCTCACCGCTCCTGCACAGTGATTCCGGGACGGTAGTTCTCGGACTCATGGACGAACCGAACCGGCAGAGCCAACGCGCACTTGCGTGGGATCCCCGACGGGACTCCCACGTGGCCGTGCTCGGCAGCACCCGGGCAGGGGCGTCGGACTGCCTTGCGCTGCTGGCCGGCAGGCATCTGCGGATCCTTCCGGGACGGTACCTGTACGTGTTGGATTCGGACGGAAGCCTCGCCTGGCTGGATGGAGCTGATCAGACCGGAGCCTACGTCGGCGCGCAGGACACCAAACGGGCCGCGCGTGTGCTCGCCTACCTTGCCGCCGATCTTCTCCGCCGCATGGCGCCGCAGCCGTCCGCCAGCGGGAGCAGCGGGGCGCCCCCTGCGGGTATCACGCTCCTGATTACCGGCTGGTCCAGATGGTGCACGGCGTTCCGGTCCGGCCGCGGACTCACCGGCGAAGAGGACCTGGCCGACCTGATCCGGGACGGAGAACGCGCGGACATCTGTGTGGTGATCACCGGCGACAGGGAAGTCCTCAGTTCCAGGTTCTTTCCGCTGATTCCCAACCGCATGTTCTTTCCGGCGGATGCCAGCGCGGAGACGCTGCTGCTCTGGCCGCGGCTTCCGCCCATGGACCGTATCCCGGGGCGGGCACTCGTCCAGGGAAGGATTGGAACAGACGAGGGATTATCTGCCCAACTCCAGGTTCCGGAGGCCTTCCCGGAACCGGCGCCGCCTTTGCCCGCCGGGGTTGACCGGCCTCACCGGGTGGAGAGTCTTCCCGTTTACGTCAGCGCGGAGTCCCTGGACCCGGCGGCAACCGCAGACGACATCCCGGCGGGAGTGAGCGGCGACGAACTGGAAACGGCAACGGTCCGGATACCGGCAGGGACCGTATTCCTCGTTCTGGGTCCGCGGGGTTCCGGAAGGAGCTCGTTCCTGCGTCAGCTCGAAGGTGCAGCGCATCCATCGCTGAAAAGCCGGCTGGTCCGCGGGCCCGCCGATGTGGACGCTGTGGTGCGGACCTTGGACCGGGCGGATGCACGTCCGGAAAACATGCTGGTCCTGGTGGACGACGCTGATCTGCTTTCCCCGCCCGCGCAGCAGCAGCTGGCGGCTGTGCAGGCAAAAGGGGTACGGCTTGTCCTCGCAGCCCTCCCCGGACCCCAGCTGTCCGCACGGGTCCCACTGGCCGTGCAGGTCCGATCCGCACCGCGGGGTGCGCTCCTTGCCCCGGCGGGACCGGCGGACGGCGACATCCTGGGCGTGAGGACGGACCCGGCGGCACGGCATCCGGCCGGCCGCTGTTATCTGGTCGAGGGCCCGGTGGTACGGGAAGCGCAGGCAGCGGCTGTCCCAGGGAACCAGCGCTAGAAAGCCTTGGTCTCGGTCCCGTCAGTGCCGTCCGTCAGCCGCCGGGTATGGTCCAGAACCGGTTTGGTGAACAGCAGCAGCAGGACCGCGGCGGCCGGCAACAGCAATCCCAGCCCGGCGAGAACCAAACCCGCCTGCAGGGTGGGCACGGCGATGATCACGACAAAGAGCTGCCACACCATGGCGGCGGACCGGGTCCATCGGTAGCCGCGGAAGAAAAAGTGGCCGACGGCAAGCAACCAGACGGCCAGGGCCACGGCGAAGACGAGGGTGAAAACGGCCCCGCCGAGGGAAAGCGGAGTAGAGACGGCCAGTTGGTATCCGTACCACCCGGCGAAGGCCAGGAGGCACAGCGCCTCCAGAACCAGTACGGCCGCAATGACCAGTACTGCGGGCGCCCGCTTCACCTGTGGTGCATTCTTAGGTCTTGACACATTGGCACACTACCGGACATAGTCTGATTGCGGCCATGCCGGGGGCGGCCGCGGCGGGGTCATCCGGATCGGTCCATGGTTCGGTCCACGGTTCGATCCATGGTTCGAACGCATCGGCAGCCACACGCAGCAACGCCGAAAAATGTACTGCGTCGGCGCGTTCCGGGACAGCTCCCGCCTGATAAAGAACGGGGATGGCACACAAGACCTGTGATGCATCCCTCAGCCCTGAGGCCATATTTTCCGGTTGTTACCCCTTGTTTGCGTTCAGCTGACGTGCCACGCTAGATACAGGGAAATCAGGGGCCGAATCCGGCCCCTTTAGTTTGTAGTTGCTCGTGAATGTTTTCACAAACACGTAGGAGTCAACTTTTCAGAGGAGATAGTGATCAACATGGATTGGCGGAGCCGCGCAGCTTGCCTGGATAAAGATCCGGAGCTTTTCTTTCCCGTAGGCAACACCGGCCCGGCTCTTCTTCAGATTGAAGAAGCCAAAAGCGTCTGCCGGCGCTGCCCGGTCATCGATACCTGCCTCCAGTGGGCCATCGAAACCGGCCAGGACGCCGGCGTGTGGGGCGGCATGAGTGAGGACGAGCGCCGCGCGCTGAAGCGCCGCGCAGCCCGCGCACGACGCGCCTCATAACCGGGAACCATTCCCGTAGCCGGCCGCGCCGGCACAAAGGGCCGCTGCCATGGGCAGCGGCCCTTTGTTATGCCCGCACCTTTCCGGCGCGGGCATCGTTGCCTACGTACAGCGTTGCCTAGGTACGGCGGTATTCAGTATCGAGTCCCATCTCGATGGTGACCTGGGTGCCGCCGCCCTCGGCCGCAGACCACTCAATGGTCCCGTCCAGTTCGCTTTGGACCAGCGTGCGGACAATCTGCAGGCCCAGCCCCTCCCGGCGCGGCTCGGGCGGCAGCCCAACGCCGTCGTCGGACACGGTGACGGTGAGCCGTTCTTCCCGGCCCGCCGGTCCGTGCCGCCGTGCCGCCAGCCCCACCGTGCCGCGGCGGCCCGCCAGACCGTGCTCGACGGCGTTGGTCACCAGTTCGTTGATCACCAGGGCCAGCGGGGTGGCCAAGTCACTGGGCAGCTCCCCGAACGAACCCTCGCGCCGGGTCTTGACCTCCTGCGTCGGAGAGGCCACCTCGGCCGAAAGGCGGAACTGCCGGCCGATCAGCTCGTCAAAGTCCACATTCTGGGTCAGTCCCTGCGAGAGGGTTTCATGCACCAGGGCAATGGTGGAGACCCGCCGCATGGCTTGAGCAAGGCCCAGCTTCCCGTCCTCGCTCTCCATCCGCCGGGACTGCATCCGCAGCAAGGCCGCCACGGTCTGCAGGTTGTTCTTCACCCGGTGGTGGATCTCCCGGATGGTTGCGTCCTTGGAGACCAGCTCCATTTCCCGGCGGCGCAGCTCGGACACGTCGCGGCACAGGACCAGTGCACCAAAGCGCTCCTTCTCGTCGCGCAGCGGAATGGCACGCAAAGACAGGCTGACACCGCGCGATTCGATCTCGGTGCGCCACGGCATCCGTCCCGTCACCACCAAGGGCAGCGTTTCGTCCACCATCCGGCGGTCCTTCAACAGTGCCGTCGTGATTTCCGCCAGGGAGCGGCCCTCCAGGGTTTCCATATCCCCCAGCCGGCGGAAGGCGGAAACACCGTTGGGGCTGGCATACTGCACCACCCCTTCGGCATCCAGGCGGATCAGCCCGTCACCCACGCGCGGAGCGCCCCGGCGGGAGCCGGTGGGCGTCGCGAAGTCCGGCCAAAGCCCCAGGGTCCCCATCCGCAGCAGGTCATAGGCACACTGGCGGTAGGTCAGCTCCAGCCGCGAGGGCATCCGTGAGCTGGACAGGTCCATGTGCGAGGTCACCACGGCGAGCGTCCTGCCGTTGCGGACGAAGGGAATGGCCTCCACCCGCATGGCCGTCTCGGCGGTCCAGCTTGTTTCGCTGGACCGCTCGATCTGCTGGCTCCGCCAGGCCGCATCCACCAGCGGCAGCAGGTCGGCGCGGATGCGCTCCCCGACAAAGTCGCTGTGGAAGACCGTATGCGACGTGGACGGGCGGGCGTGTGCCAAAGCGACATACCCGCCCTCGGGCACGGGAAACCACAGAGCCAGATCCGCGAACGCGAGGTCCGCGACCAACTGCCAGTCCCCCACCAGCAGGTGCAGCCATTCCGCGTCCCCCGGGCCGAAGTCCGCATGCTCCTTGATCGGGTCGGTAAAAATTGCCACGTTTACTCCGGACTAGCGTCGAACAATGGAGCGCAGCACCCGCAGGGCTACCGAAAGCGAGGCCATGTCGTCCTGCTCCAAGCCGTTGACTTCCTTGAACATCTTCGTGGCCCGGCCCAGATGATCCGCGTTTTCCTGCTCCCACGTGTCCAGCCGCTCAACCGCGTCTCCCCCGGCCAGCTCCGGCGTGGACTCCAGGACAGCGGTCGTCATATCTGCCACGGTGGAATACAGGTCATCGCGCAGGGCTGCCCGGGCCAGTGCCTGCCACCTGTCTGCGCGGGGCAGATTGGTGATCCGGTCCAGCAGGTCATCGATGCCGTAGCGGTCATAGACCGCGTAGTACACGGCAGCAACGGACTCGGCCGGCTCGTCGAAGCCCCGGCTGACAAGGGCAACATCGAGGAGTCCGAAGGATTCGAACTGTTCGGCCCAGTAACTGCCAAGTTCCGTCGGAATATCCAGCTCGCGGGCCTTCTCCTGCAGCGCCCTGACCCGTTCGGCGTCTCCGCCGCGCAGGTACCGGGTGAGGTCGGCGAGCAGCGGCCGGACCACCGGCTTGAAGGCCTCAATGTCCTGGGCAATCGAGGTTCCCCTGCTGACGTGGTTGACGAACCAGCGCAGTGCCCGGTCAAGCAGCCGGCGGAGGTCCAGGTGCATCATGGACCAGGTCCGGGTGGGGAAGTCCGCAGGCAGCGCGCCGAGGTCGGCCAGGACCTTGTCGATGCCGTAGATTTCCCGGATGGCGATAAAGGCCCGTGCGATCTCCGCCTCATTGGCCGAGGTTTCCTCGATGATCCGGAAGGCGAAAGTGATTCCGCCGATGTTGATCATGTCGTTGGCCACGACCATGGAGATGATTTCCCGGCGCAGCGGATGGGTGTCCAGCTGGTCACCGAACCGCTCAACAATCTGCTGGGGGAAGTACCTCCGCAGGGTGCCCTCGAAGTAGGGGTCATCGGCAAGGTTGGACGCGGTCAGGGCCTTCGTGAGTTCAATCTTGGCGTAGGCGGCCAGCACGGCAAGTTCCGGCGATGTCAGCCCTTCTCCGGCAGCGATGCGGGCGTGCAGCTCGTCATTGCCCGGCAGCGCCTCCAGCTGGCGGTCCAGGTCCGCGTGTTCTTCCAGCCAATCCATCAGCCGCTCGAAACTCGGGCTCCAGTCCACCACGCGCTGGCGGTCGTTGAGCAGCAGCATGTTCTGGTCGATGTTGTCCTGCAGGACCAGCGTGCCCACTTCGTCCGTCATGGAGTGCAGGAACTCGGCCCGTTCCGCCGGGTCCAGCCGGCCGGCGGCGACCATTCGGTCCACGAAGATCTTGATATTGACTTCGTGGTCGGAGCAGTCCACGCCCGCGGAGTTGTCGATGGCATCCGTGTTCAGGATGACGCCGGCCCGGGCGGCTTCGATGCGGCCGCGCTGGGTCATGCCCAGGTTTCCGCCTTCACCCACCACCTTGACCCGCAGGTCTCGTCCGTCCACGCGGATGGGATCGTTCGCCTTGTCTCCGACGTCGGCCGAGGTCTCAGTGGAGGCCTTGACGTAGGTGCCGATGCCGCCGTTGTAGAGCAGGTCCACGGGGGCCTTGAGGATGGCCTTCAGCAGTTCCGGCGGGCTCATCTTCTTCGCCGTGTCGGGCAGGCCCAAAACGGCACGTACCTCCGGCGAGAGCGGAATGCTCTTGGACTGGCGCGGGAATATCCCGCCGCCGGCGCTGATCAGCGAGGAATCATAGTCAGCCCAGGAGGAGCGGGGAAGCTCGAAGAGGCGCCGCCGTTCGGCATGGGAGACGGCTGCGTCGGGGTTCGGGTCAAGGAAGATGTGGCGGTGGTCAAAGGCGGCCACCAGCTTGATGTGCTCGGAAAGCAGCATGCCGTTGCCAAACACGTCACCGCTCATGTCGCCCACACCCACCACGGTGAAGTCCTGGCTCTGGGTATCGATGCCGAGCTCGCTGAAGTGCCGTTTGACCGATTCCCACGCGCCCCGGGCGGTAATTCCCATGGCCTTGTGGTCATACCCGACGGACCCGCCGGACGCGAAGGCGTCGCCAAGCCAGAAACCGTATTCAGCGGAAATCGAGTTGGCGATGTCGGAGAATGACGCGGTGCCCTTGTCAGCGGCCACCACCAGGTAGCTGTCGTTGCCGTCGTGACGGACCACCCGCTCGGGCGGCACCACTTCCTCGCCGGACTCGGTCACCACCAGGTTGTCGGTGAGGTCCAGGAGCCCGCGGATGAAGGTGCGGTAGCTGTCCTTGCCTTCCTCCATCCAGGAGCCGCGGTCCACGGAGGGGTCGGGAAGTTTCTTGGCATAGAAGCCGCCCTTGGCGCCGGAGGGCACAATGACGGCGTTCTTCACTGTCTGCGCCTTCACCAGGCCCAGGATTTCAGTGCGGAAGTCCTCACGCCGGTCGGACCAGCGCAGCCCGCCGCGGGCCACTTCACCGAAGCGCAGGTGCACGCCTTCCACCCGGGGCGAATAGACCCAGATTTCGTATTTGGGACGCGGGAACGGGGCTCCGTCGATCGCACCGGTGTTCAGTTTGAAACTGATGTACGGCTTGTCCTGGTAGTAGTTGGTGCGCAGGGTGGCGGTGATCAGGGTGGCGAAGGTCCGCAGGACCCGGTCGGCGTCGAGCGTGGGGACCTGCTCGAGTCCGCGTTCCAGCGCCGCACGCGCAGATTCGATGGCGGCCTCGCGTTCGTCCACGTCCGGGTTGAACCGGCCGTCGAAGAGCGCCAGCAGGGCGTGCGCGACGTCGGGGTTGGCCAGCAGGGTGCCTGCCACGAAACCGTAGGAGTTGGCCGTGCCCACCTGCCGCATGTACTTGGCGTAGGCCCGCAGAATGACGACCTGCCGCCACGCGATGCCCTGCTGGAGGATCAGCCGGTCGAAGGCGTCCGACTCGGCGGTCCCGGACATCCCGGCGCGGAAGGCCTCGGCCAGCAGCGGGCCGGTCTTTACCGGGTCAATCCCTGCCGGGTACACCAGCCCAAGATCGTACAGGTAGAAGCTCGCGCCGTCGCCGCGCCGGATTTCGAACGGCCGCTCGTCCAGGACTTCCAGTCCGAGGTTGTGCAGGAACGGAAGGATCTGGGTCAGCGACTTCGGCTCCGTCAGGTAGAGCTTCAGCCGTGCATCGGCCTGCTCTTCGCTGTCACCGGCGGCCGGAACGTAGACGAACAGCTCCGGGGCGGTGTCGGGGCGGGCTACCCGGGCTTCAAAGCGGGCAATGTCCTCAAGCGCGTCTTCGACTTCGTAGGCCACCCGGTACGCAGCCGGGAACGCATCCGCCCACAGGGCCGAAAGCCTGTCGGCGTCCTGTCGCGCGAATTTGTTCCGGACGACCTCTTCCACGCCTTCCGTCCAGGACCGCGTGGCTTTCACCAGCCGGGCTTCCAGCGCCGGAGTATCCACCTCGGTAATCTCCTGGCCGCGGGGCAGCCGGATCCGGAAGAAGAGCCGCGCCAGGGCGGATTCCGTCATCCGGGCTTCAAAGTCGATGGATTCGGCATTGAACGTGGACCGCAGTTCGTCCTGGATCCGCAGCCGGACCGGCGTGGTGTACCGGTCCCTGGGCAGGAAGACCAGGGCGGACATAAACCGCCCGTAGATATCCGGGCGCAGGAAGAGCCGGGTACGGCGACGCTCCTGGAGGCGCAGGATGGCCAGTGAGGTATCCAGCAGGGCGGCCGGCTCGATCTGGAAGAGTTCGTCGCGGGGATAGGTTTCCAGAATGGAGACCAGGTCCTTGCCCGAATGTGAATCTGCCGGGAAACCGCAGGTGCGCATGACCTCGCGGACCTTATCCCGGACGATCGGGATGCTGCGGACAGAACCCGTGTAGGCGCCGGTGGCGAAAAGACCGATAAACCGGCGTTCGCCGTTGACGTTGCCGTGTTCGTCAAAGCGCTTCACGCCCAGGTAGTCCAGGTACGCCGGGCGGTGCACGCTGGAGCGGGAGTTGGCCTTGGTGATAACGAGGGCGCGCTTCTCCCGGGCCTTGGCACGGCCAGCGCCGGTAAGCCGCTGGACCCTGCGGGACGCCGAATGCAGCCGCAGCAGCCCCAGTCCGCTGTCCTCGGTGGGCCGGAGGGCGTCTTCTCCGTCTTCGGTGATGAGATCGTATTCCCGGTAGCCCAGGAAGGTGAAGTTGCCGTTGTCCAGCCAGGTCAGCAGTTCGCGCGCCTGCTGCAGGTCGGGAATGTCCCTGGCCCCGGGAACGGTGTCCAGCGAGCGGGCAATCTCATGCACCTTGGAGCGCATGGCCGGCCAGTCGGACACGGCAACCCGGACATCGCCGAGGACCTTGTTCAGCCCGTCGACAAGCTGGGCACGCTTGTCCTGGTCCGTGATGCGGGCAACCTCGATGGCGATCCAGGACTCGACGCGGGTGGTGCCGCCGTCGGTGCCGAGCAGGTCTGCGAGGTTCGGCAGGGCGGCGGTGTCGCCGCTGGAGACCCCCGCGGCGGCAGGGACACGCTGCACGCGCTGCAGTTCCCCGGTCCGGGGGTCCCGCGTGGCGAGGAAAATGGGGTGGACGACGAGTCGGATGGCGGCGTTCTGCCGGACCACTTCGGCGGTGACCGAGTCCACCAGGAACGGCATGTCATCGGTGACGATGAGCACCACACTGGTATCCCCCAGGTCCACGATGTCCACTGCCGCGGTACCTTCGGCGCGGGTCAGTGCGAGTTCCATGTGCTTCCGGGCGCGCTCCCGCAGCACCGACGGCGGATACGCCTGCGCATCTTCACGCGCCAGATGCTCGTAGTAATCCCCTGTGAACTCGTCGAGGGAAGTGTCCGAACTTAAAAGATCCGCGATGCTGGATCCTGACGACATGTAATACGCCTCCGATAGTACTTACGTCCTGCTGCTCCGTTGCAGCTTGCTCTAATGAGCCTAGCTCCGAATGCGTGAAAGGTCACTTTGCCCGCTGCGGGCGCCGCGCAGGCCGGCGCCGCCCGGTCTGAATGCCCGCCAGCGCGGCGATGGAGGCACGGAGGGCCGACGCCGGTGCCGTTTCCAGCAGGGCCGTCCCGGAGAGCAGAGCCGCATCGGCGGCGTCGTAGTCGGCCGGCAGGAAGGCGGCTATCTCTCCGCCGGGGCCGAACCGTTCCCAGGCGCCGCCCAACTGGGTTTCCGGCTGCCTGCCCACCGAGGACGCCCGGACCTTGTTCAGCACAATGAGGGGATCAGCGGTCGGCACCGTGTGTGCCAGTTCTGCCAAGGCCCGGACCAGGCGGGGCACGCCGACGGCGTCCGCCGCGCCGACCGCATAGACGGTGTCCGCCTTTTCCAGGACGAGCAGCGTGGCTGCGTTCCGGCGCGGGGCCATCGTGTCGAAGCTGAGCTCCTCGTCTGTCTCCAACGAGAACCCGCAGTCCACGATAATCAGGTCATACAGCCGGCGGGCTGTTTCGAGCACTCCGTCCAAGGCTGCCGGGCGCAGTTCCACCCAGCGGTCCGAGCGGGTCACCCCGGTAAGGACGGCCAGCCGGTGACCCCGCAGGGAAACGGACGCGGCAAGGGCGCTGAGGCTTTTCTCATCGAGCAGGCCCTGGTCCGCGAGTCGGCAGGCCTGGGCTATGCCCGCGGACTCATCGAGCAGCCCCAGGCCGACAGCGACGCTGGCTCCATAGGTGTCCGCGTCGATGAGCACCACGCTTCGCCCTGCCGCGGCATGTTCGGCGGCCAGGTTGACGGCGAGCGTCGTGCGGCCCGGCGCTCCGGCAGGACCCCAGACAGCGGTGACGGTGCCCGACCGGACGCCCGGCGAATCGGAGGCCGGGTCTCCCGGCCCCGGGCCGTCGGCGCCGGTGCCGGCTCCAAGGGCCGCCCCTGGATCTCCCATCGTGGTGCCGGTCCTCCGGCCGGGCCGGCCCAGGGCCAGTACGGCCGCGGAGATGAGCTCCGCCAAGGCTGCCGGCTCGAGGCCGGTGGGGGCATTGGGAATGTTCAGCGCATCCAGCCGCCGGCACAGCAAGGGGTCATCGGCGAGCGCCAGCAGGGCTACCCCGGCGGAGCCCAGCCGGTCCGCGACGGCGGCGGTGATCTCCTCTGTATCGCCGGCCACGATGGCGGCGCGGACCATTCCGGTTTGTGCCACAGCCAGCATTTCGGTCAGCTCATGGCACCGGCGTACCACCGTCACCGGCCCCTGGAGCCGCTCCAACCCGTCCAGGACACCTGCAGCTGCGGTTCCCACGGTAGCGACCGGGATGTTCACGAGCCGGGTGCGGGGTTGTGGACCACAGTGATTTTTGCCTGGTTCGAGAGGGCTGCCAGCAGAAGGGGCAGGTCCGTATCCTCAACCAGAATCAGGAGTTCGGTGCTCCGGTTAGCGCCGAGTGCCGACTCGGTAACGGACAGTTCCGAGATTTCAGCAGCCTCGATCAGTTGCCGGGGTTCGTCGAACCCGTTCCTTCCGTCAGGCGCAGCCGCCCAGATATCAACACGCGAGCCCGCCTCCGTCCTGGCCGGCAGGGGGTCTTCCACCCGCAGTCCCACTGGTTTGCGGTCCAGCGCGTCAGGCGCCGTCAGGGCGGATCGGGCCACCAGCTCCCCCTCCCGCAGGACGGCGCCCGCCACGGCGTTCTCCGGCACCCCCTCGGCGGCAGGCAGATACAAGTCCGAGGCGTTCCCCAGCCGGACGGGTACCGGGCGGAGGTCCTCCGCGCGGATGGGGTCGCCGGGGGCGATATCGCGGTGGACGGCGAAGACGTCGGTGGTCTCATCAGCCTGCTGGACAAGGGTCACCACTGCCGTGACGGAGCCCAGGATCAGGAGGATACCCAGCAGGAGCCGCGGATCCCGCCAGGACGGTTTGCGCAGCCTGGCAGCAGACGGCTTCGTTTCCTGTGTACGCAGACTCATGTTTCCCCCGGTTCCCCCGTGCTTGGCTGAGGCCAGTGTGGAGTACGCGCGGACGGATGGAAACGGTGGTTTTCGGGGCGGCGGAAATCTGTGGATAACCCGGCCGGAGGATTTTGCCGGTGCCAGACTGGTGCTGCTGGTATATAACAGGTGCAGACCGCAGTGGTGCGGTTCGAAAGGTGAGTGCCGTGGGCGATAAGAGATTCCTGACGCTGGCCGACGTCGCCGAGGTACTGAACATCTCCTCTTCACAGACCTATGCCCTGGTGCGCAGCGGAGAGCTACCCGCCATCCAGATCGGCGGACGCGGCCAGTGGCGGGTTGAGACGCAGCAGCTCGAAGACTATATTTCCCGTGCCTACCGCAAGTCCGCAGCAGCGGTCCGCCAGGGCATCCCCGCGGAAGACGGGGCCGACCGCTGATCCTGCCGTGTGCGGGGCTTTGGGCCGGATAAGAGGCTCAGCTCCAGCCGTGCTGCTGCGTCAGGACCGCTGCCACCGAGGAAGTCGGCAGAAGATGAACCGCGGACACGTTTCCCGGCCGCCGTGCCTCGCCGGCTGCGACCACGGCCAACTCCACAAAGTCCGCCCCCACCCGGTCAATGGTTCCGTGCAGAACCTCGCCTGGCGCCTTCCCTGCCGGCCGCAGCGTCACGGTGCTCCTGTCCCGGGCTATTTCCCGAAGGGCGGACGCGATGCCGAGGTTCAGCGTGCGGGTGGCGGAGGCGGCGAACCGGTCCAGCCCCGCGACCGATACCACGTGCGCCAGCGCGGCAAGGGCTGAGCCGCGTTCACCGTCAAGCACCACCCAGCCGGCGCCAACATGCCGCAGCACACCCCGCAGCGTTCCTGCCCGGCCGAGATCAAAGACCAGTTCCCTGCCGCACTGGCTCCGAAGCCGGTCCTGCAGCGTGAGCCCGCCGAGCTCCATGCGCACGCGTTCGGAAATTTCGCTGGCCGCGCCCAGTTCCTCCGCGGCCGCCATCTGTGCCTCCATGTCCCTGAACAGGGCATCCCATCGCATCGCCCAAGGCTAGCTTCGTCATCCCGCGGAGACCACCACTCTGGACACCTATCGCGCTGAAGTGTAGACACGAGCCTCACACGGAGCATTTGCAACCAAAGCCCAGCAATTTTGGTTATCCGGTTCAGTCGGCAACAAACAGCATCAAACTGCATCAAACGGGCGCGGCACCACCGCGACACCGTCCAGAACCACCACGGTCAGGAGACGCCATGAGCAAACGGGTTACCCGCCCGGGACTGGCAACCGATGCACTGACCGCTGCCGCGGTGGCAGCGCTGAGCCTGGTGCTCCTCATGGGCGGGGCGGAAATCCTCCGGGCCATGCCAGCCGGCGGCGACACCTCCGGTTCCCCGGTGTCGCTGCATTCCCTGGAACTGCTGGCGGGCCTGTGCGCCGCAGGCATCGGGCTGGTATTGATCATCTGGTGGGTGGGCGGGGCGCTCTGCGCGGTGGCCGGCGGCATCCTGCTGCGATGCGGCCTGGCGGCAGCGGGGCACCGGGCGCTGCTGCTGGCGCCCGGGCCGGCCCGGAGGCTGGCTGTTGCGGTGCTCGGCCTTTCCCTGACCGCCGGAAGTGCGCCGGCACTGGCAGCCGCTTCAGTACCGGTTCCGGCAGCGGCGGCGCCGGTCACCAGCGCCTTCGGCGCAACCGAACGGGACCGGCTGCCGGAACCGCTGCCTGCCGGCCTTCCCGGTGCCGCAGGGACGCCGGCTGAAGAACCCGTCTCACCGCTGTGGCGGCCGGCGCCCCCGCAGCCTCCCGCCGGGAACGTCCTGACGCCCGCGCCGCGGACGGAACAGGCTGAAGTGGTGGTCGTTGCCGGAGACACCCTGTGGTCGCTCGCGGCGGACCAGCTGGGCCCGCTGGCGACGGATGCCGAAATAGCGGCGCATTGGCCCCGTTGGCACGCACTGAATCTCGCCGTCGTCGGCCCGGACCCCCACCTCATCCTGCCGGGCCAGATATTGTCGGCGCCCGCCCCCGAGCCCACTCCCCCGCAGTAAGGAAGGACAGCACCATGACCAGTGTGATATTCCTGCCGGCTCCCGACTCCCCCGCAGAGCTGGCGCGGCTGGCGCAGCTGGCGCCGGCCGACGACGCCGGACCCATCGCTGTCTACCGGGCCCGGTCCCGGGAGGAGATCCCCGCTCCGGTGCCCGCCGTGCCGCGGCAACCCCCGGGAAACGGCGTGGACGTCTCGACACCACCCGCTGCCCCCGCGGCGGTCTGGGCTTCGGACCCCGCCGACGATGCACGGGTTCGTGCCATTTGCCAGTCCGTGGCCCTTGCCGCGCTCGAGGTGCTGGGCGGCGTCCGTCCACTGCAGCAGATGAGCCGCTGGCTGGACCAGGAGAATTATGACCGGCTGCAGCTGCGGGCCAACCTGGTGCGGGGCCGGCGGCAGGCAGCGGCGGCAGCTGCCGGCTCCGGGTCCGGCCCGGATCCGCAGCTGCTGCACCGCGGCGTGCGGATCCGCTCCTGCCGGCTGTGCCCCGTGGCCGAAGGCATCTATGAAGGGGCGGTGGTTGCGCTGGAACACGACAGAGCCCGCGCCGTCGCGCTGAGGATCCAGCTTCGGCGCGGGCTCTGGAGGGTCACCGCGTTGGAGATCGGCTAGGAGCCGCGCCTACTTGCGGCGCTTGGCCTTCTTGGCACCGGCCTTGCCGGCCTGGGCCGCGCGGCGGGTACCTGCACCGTCGGTCTGCTTGGAGGCCGTCCGCTCGATCCGCGTTTCCACCCCGCCCTGGCTGTCCGGCGCACTGAACTGCAGGCTCGCCGGCTGCTGCGGCGCCTCCAGTCCGGCAGCCTTGATCACGGGGGTGCCGATGACTCCGCGGGCGTCCTTGACTCCCGAAAGTGCGTTGGCGGCCGGCGCGGCAGGTTCGCTCACCTGCACGTCTGCATTGAACAGGTAACCGATGCTTTCCTCGCGGATGGATTCCATCATGGTCTGGAACATCACGAAGCCCTCGCGCTGGTACTCCACCAGGGGATCGCGCTGGGCCATGGCCCGCAGGCCGATGCCTTCCTTGAGGTAGTCCATTTCATACAGGTGTTCCTGCCACTTGCGCCCGATCACCGAGAGCACCACGCGGCGCTCCAGTTCACGCATGGTGGCGGATCCGAGTGCCTCCTCGCGCGCCTGGTAGGCCAGCTTGGCATCCGAAAGGATCTCATTGTGCAGGAACTCCCGGGTGAGGCGGGACTTTCCACCGGCTTCGTCAACAACCTCGTCGATTGTCAGGCCGATGGGGTACAGGGTCTTGAGGTTGGTCCAGAGCTGTTCCAGGTCCCAGTCATCCCCGTGGCCTTCGGCAGTGGCTTCGTTCACCACGGCGGTGACGACGTCTTCCAGGAAGAAGCTGATCTTCTCCTGCAGGTCATCACCCTCAAGGATGCGGCGGCGGTCGCCGTAGATCGCTTCACGCTGGCGGTTCAGGACGTCGTCGTACTTCAGGACGTTCTTGCGCTGCTCGGCGTTGCGGCCTTCGACCTGGCCCTGTGCGTTCTGGATCGCCTTCGAGACCAGCTTCGATTCCAGTGCGACGTCGTCGGGCATGGAGGAGCTGTTCATGATCCGCTCAGCGGCACCCGAGTTGAAGAGGCGCATCAGGTCATCGGTGAGCGAGAGGTAGAAGCGGGACTCGCCCGGATCGCCCTGGCGGCCGGAGCGGCCGCGCAGCTGGTTGTCGATCCGGCGGGACTCGTGGCGTTCGGTGCCCAGGACGTAGAGCCCGCCCAGTTCCACGACTTCCTGCTGCTCGGCGGCGACGGCGTGGCGGGCCTTCTCCAGCGCGTCCGGCCAGGCGGCTTCGTAGTCTTCCGGGTTGTCGTTCGGGTCAAGGCCGCGCCGTTCCAGCTCGGCAATGGCATTGAACTCGGCGTTGCCGCCGAGCATGATGTCGGTACCGCGGCCGGCCATGTTGGTGGCCACCGTAACGGCGCCCTTCCGGCCGGCCTGGGCAATGATCGCCGCTTCACGGGCATGGTTCTTGGCGTTGAGCACCTCGTGCCGGATACCGGCCTTGGCCAGCTGTTTGGAGAGGTATTCACTCTTTTCCACGCTGGTGGTGCCCACAAGGACGGGCTGGCCGGAGGCATGGCGTTCGGCGATGTCCTTCACGACGGCGTCGAACTTGGCCACTTCGTTCTTGTAGATCAGGTCCGACTGGTCGATCCGGGACATGGGCTTGTTGGTCGGGATCGGCACCACCCCGAGCTTGTAGGTGCTCATGAACTCGGCTGCCTCTGTTTCGGCCGTGCCGGTCATGCCGGCAAGCTTCTCGTAGAGACGGAAGTAGTTCTGCAGGGTCACCGTGGCGAGCGTCTGGTTTTCGGCCTTGATGGCCACGCCTTCCTTCGCCTCGATCGCCTGGTGCATGCCTTCGTTGTACCGGCGGCCGGCAAGGATGCGTCCGGTGTGCTCGTCAACGATCATGACTTCACCGTTGAGGACCACGTAGTCCTTGTCCCGCTTGAAGAGTTCCTTGGCCTTGATGGCGTTGTTCAGGAAACCGATCAGCGGGGTGTTGGCTGCCTCGTACAGGTTGGAAATGCCGAGGTAGTCCTCGACCTTCTCGATGCCCGGTTCCAGGATGCCGACCGTGCGCTTCTTTTCATCCACTTCATAGTCGGTTTCCCGGGTCAGCCGGGTCACGACCTTGGAGAACTCGGTGTACCAGCGGTTGACGTCGCCGCTCGCGGCGCCGGAAATGATCAGCGGGGTACGCGCCTCATCAATGAGGATGGAGTCCACTTCGTCCACAATGGCGAAGTGGTGTCCGCGCTGCACCAGCTCGGCAGCGCTCCAGGCCATGTTGTCGCGCAGGTAGTCGAAGCCGAACTCGTTGTTCGTTCCGTAGGTGATGTCCGCGGCGTACTGCTCCCGCCGGGTCGCGGGATCCTGGTTGGAGAGGATGCAGCCGCTGGTCATGCCGAGGAAACGGAACACGCGGCCCATCAGGTCTGACTGGTACTCGGCCAGGTAGTCATTGACCGTCACAATGTGCACGCCCCGGCCGGTCAGTGCGTTGAGGTAGGCCGGCGCCGTGGCGACGAGGGTCTTTCCTTCACCGGTCTTCATTTCGGCGATGTTCCCCAGGTGCAGGGCGGCTCCGCCCATCAGCTGGACGTCGAAATGGCGCATGCCCAGGGTGCGGCCGGCGGCTTCGCGGACGGCGGCAAACGCTTCGGGCAGGAGATCGTCCAGGGACTCGCCGTCGTTGTAGCGCTCCTTGAGGCGGTCCGTCTCACCCCTGAGTTCGGCATCGCTCATGCCCTTGAACTCGTCCTCGAGCACGTTGATCGCGTCGGCGTAGTTACGCAGTGTCTTCAGCGTCTTCTTGTCGCCGGTACGAAGAACTCGTTCGAGTAGTGATGCCACTGATTTGCTCCCAATCTAGTGTTGCCGAAATCTGGCGTCCCCAGTCTACGTGAGAGACGTATGGTGCTGGTCCGTGGTTCCCCAATGACCTTTATTCCCTGCATACTTCCAGCTTCAGCGCGGGAGCCAGATCCCCCACGGGCCGGACGGTAATCCCCCCGAGCCCAAGCCACTGTGCCATGAGGACAAGCTCCGCGGCCAGTTGGCGCGCCGTGGCCGCCGGAGCTCCGGGTTCGGCGAATGCTCCCTGCACCAGCAGCATACCCGCGGCACGGTCTGCTTTAAGGTCCACCCGGGCCACCAGTTCCTCGCCCAGCAGGAAGGGCAGTACGTAATAGCCGTGCTGCCGGGCGGCCGGTGGGGTGTAGATCCCGATCCGGTAATGGAAACCGAAGAGTTCCTGCAACCGGCGGCGCTCGAAGATGAGCGAATCGAAGGGACTGAGCAATGCCCGCCCGTGGGCGGTTCTGGGGATGACCGCTTCGGCGTGCAGGTAGGCCGGCTGCTTCCAGTCCGCCACGGCCACCTTTTCAAGTATTCCCTTCCGCACCAGCTCCTCTGCGGCCGCGGCGGCGGCACGCTGCGGCAGGCGGAAATAATCGGCCAGTCCCCGGACAGTGGCAATGCCGTGTGCCTTCGCCGCGGTCTCGGTCAGCCGGAGGACCGCGTGTTCCGGATCGGAGGGCTCCAGTGCTGCAGTGCCTGCCGGATGGACGTCCTCGGTCAGGGCGTACAGCCGCTCAAACTGCGGAGTACGGCCCGCGGAACTGATGAGGCCGGAAGCGAACAGATCCTCCAGGACCCGCTTGACCGCATTCCAGTTCCATCCCCAGTTCCCGGCGTCCCGGACCTGCCGGTGGCCCAGGACATCAGCTGTCTGCCTCGCGGTGAGGGGCCGGCGCGACGAGGCAAGGACTTCGAGAATCCGGTGGCGGAGGTTTTCAGCCACCTCGGCGGGAAGGGATACGGCCGTCATCCACGTGCGCTGCTGAACAGCCCGCAGATCGGCAAAGAGATCCGGGCGCACGAAGCTGGCCTCGTGCGCCCAGTATTCGACCATTCGCCGGGGTTTCCTCGTGGCCAGTCGGTCGAGAATAGCCCGGTCGTAGGGACCGAGCCGGGAAAACAGCGGAAGGTAGTGGCTGCGCGCCAGGACATTCACGGAATCGATCTGCAGCAGCGCCAGCCGGTCAAAGGTACGGCCCGCCTGCCTTGCGTTAACAAGGCCGGCGGGCCGTACACGGGCCAGTCCCTGGGCCGCCAGCGCCGTACGCCGGGCCTGGCGGAGCGACAGTCTGGTTCTCATGCCCTCATCCTAGGCCCGCCCGGAATGACGGGCGGGCCCGGGGAGGCCGTGTCAGGCTGTGGCGCGTCCTCCGGTTTCGGCAACACGGTATCCGCGGGTTTCCTCCCGCGGATCCTCCATGCCTTCGGCGCACTTTGAATCCAGGGTGATAACGCCGTAGGTCCAGCCGCGGCGGCGGTAGACCACCGACGGCGCCCCGGTCGCGGAGTCCACGAAGAGATAGAAATCGTGACCGACCAGCTCCATGTTGTCCACGGCGTCGTCAAGGCTCATGGGGGCACCCGGGAAAACCTTGCGACGAATCAACACGGGGCAATCGCCGGTCGCGTCTTCATCCTCGGCAGAGACGGCGTCGGCTTCTTCAGCTTCCGCCGCGGCGGCAACCTGTTCGTAAAGCGGTTCGGAGGTACTTACGGGACCAAGATCAGCGGTGGCTACCCGGACGGGGATCGGGGCGTGGCGTCCGTGGTGGACTTTGCGCCTGTCGCTGGCCCGGCGGAGCCGCTCGAGCAACTTGCCATAGGCGAGGTCGAAGGCTGCGAACTTGTCGCCGGACGTAGCCTCGGCGCGGACCACGGGGCCACGGCCGGTAACCGTGATCTCCACGGTCAGGGCACTGTCTGCGTCGCGGACGTTGCCCTGCTTCGTCACTCGGGCTTCCACCCGCTGGACCTTGTCGCCGAGCGCTTCCACTTTGCCGATCTTTTCTTCGGCATATTCGCGGAACCTGTCCGATACTGCAACATTGCGCCCGCTGATCATGAATTCCATGGTGCCCTCCAATAGATTTCGGTGACACAACAACGGCCGCTGCCTGTTTCCTTCACGGCCGTTGCCGCAGGATAGCTCCGCTTCTTGAAGCTATCCATACCAACACGTTAGATCACCGCCGGTCTTTATTCACGTCCCGTGATTCCGTTTCCACCGGCCGCCGCCGCGCTCCCCGGCACCGCAGCGGAGGAGGGAGAAGTGTTACGTGCCGGGGCTGGTGTGGCGGCGATAACGGCGGCCGAGCGGACGACGGCGCCCGCGAACCGAAGTGCCCGGACTGCCTCCGCGAGGGTCGCCCCGGTAGTCAGAACGTCGTCCACCACCACGCAGGTGCAGCCCGCGAGACTGCCGGCCGGGCCCGCCGTCATGGTGCCGTGGACGTTGCGGCGCCGGCCGGCGCCGCCCAGGCCCTTCTGCGCGCCCGCCGGCCCCTCACCTCCCACGCGAAAGCCGAAGAACCCAAGAGCCGGCGGTCCGGGCGCGTGCGCAACCAGGCATTCCACCCGGGACCCTGCCGGCAGCAGCTGCCGGCGTTCAACTCCCCGCATCAGCAGCAGCAGCGGGGAGTAACCGCGTTTGCGCAGTGAGCGCGCCGTACCCGGCACGGGCACCAGCACCACGGGCGTTCGGGGTTCGTGGCACGCGGTCCGGACCGCTGCGTGGACGGCACCCGCCAGAACCGGGACCAGGAAGGCCGCTAGGTCGGTGTGCCCGCGGTTCTTGAAGGCGAGCAGTGTCCGGGCGAGTCCGCCGGCATAGGTTCCCGCGGCCAGCACCGGAAGGGGGACAAAACCGGTGTCCTCCCCTTCGGGGCCGCATGTCAGCGCGTACCCGGGTTCCGGTTCCGCCGTCGGCAGCGCGGCCGCGCCTTCCTCCGCATGGCTGGGATGCAGCGTGGTCCGGCGGATTCCAGCTGCGCATCCGCTGCACAGGCTCCGGTCGGGCGTTTCGCAGACAACGCAGGCTACAGGCACCACGGCGGCTGCGAGGCCCGCGACCGCCCCGGCCGCCGCCCGGCCCGCGGGCGAGAAAAGCAGCCGGTCCAGCAGCTCGGATAGTTTCCCCATCCGCCCATACTCTCCCCCGCCGGCCGGACAGGGGCGCGGTGACCGGTTCGCTGTGGACCGGTCCCTCCGGCGGGCTGCATTGGCTCCGGCTGTGGAGGACGAGCCGTGACGGCCGGCCTGTCCTAGCCGGGGAAGGCGGGGTCCTTGACCCCTTCGGTTCGGAGGGGCCAGCTGCTGCCGACCTTATTGAAGATGCCGGCAGAGGTCTGGATGAAGATGTCCTCCACCCCGTTTCCGGCGCTGAGTCCTTCAATCCCTTCCTTGGGCGCAAGGAGCTCGGGTTCAAGGCCCGCGCCGAGAATGACGGGGGTGCCTTCCTCCGCACCGGCCTGCACGGCGACAACGGTATCTTCCGAAGCCCACTTGACCCGGTTTACGGCACCGGCTGCAGCGGGGACCTGCAGCGTCAACGGTGCGGTGAGGGACGTCGGAGTGCCGTCCGGTGACCGGACAATGCCCGCAATCATCACGTTGCTGCGGCCATTCTGGCCGGCGGCGAAAAGCGCCCGGCTGCCGTCGCGGGAAATCCGCACCTCAGTCACGGAGAGGCCTTCCAGCCACGGAGCTGAAAGCACTGCTGCCGAGGCCTGGTCCCCGCCCGGCGGGACAGCCAGCACTTCGGACCCGGTTCCGGAGGGCCGTGAGGTCCACACCCATTGCCGGTTGTCTACGCTTGGCGCCGTGAACCGGCTGCCATCAGCCGCTGTCCGAACATCCTGTCCCCGCCCGGTGACCAGAAGGGTGTCCTGCCCGCCGTCGAGGAACGCTATGGTCTCTCCGTCCGCGGACATGGCCGGATTGCGCGGGGCGTACTCCGCCACCGACGGCACATCCTCGATGTCCACGGGGCCATCGTTATAGAAGGCAAGGTCACCCTGGTAGATAACGATCTGCGTTGCACCGGCGGACGGGTCGCTAATGGCCGTCTGCACCTCGCCGCTTCCTTTGCCCAGGTCCACGGAGCGCTGCTGGGCCGTCAGGTTCACCGAGGTGACGTTGTTCAGTCCGCGCAGGTTTTCCTCGAGTTGTTTCACCATTTGCTGCCGGTTCAGGTCCGATGAATCGGACAGAGGCTCCGCCAAATCCACCGAGGCTTCGCCTGACGCCACGGGCACGGCGTCCCGGGCCAGGGAAGTACCTGCCGGGAAGGCACTGACGACGGCGCCTTCCAGGTACGGTGCCGGCCCCACCAGGAGGGCGCTGACAATGTTGGCTGCTATGCCGGGCCGCTGGATGAACCACCGGGTATCCGGAACCCAGTACTGGTAATCACTGGAATAGAAGTAAAGGTTGTGCGGCTTGAAGACAAGCGGGAAAGTGGCCGAGGGCAGCATGATGCCGTCGGGGATCGCGCTCAGCCGCCACTGTCCGTCCACTTTTTGGAGCCGGACGGGAATGGTTTCAGTACTGCCCTCCGGAACATCGGTGCGGATGCCCTGGGAGCTGACGCTTCCCTGTACTTCCAGCTGGATCTGGAAAAGGTCGGGTTCAGGCATGGCCACAATGCGCGAGGAACGGTAGACCGTGACCTTCTGGCTGGGCGACCAGGTGTCGGCCAGTTCCGGACTCAGGAACTGGCGCGCAACACTGTAATCGTCCGCAGCACCTTTTCCGGCCTCCATAAAACCACGGATGATGTCCTGCGGGGAGTCGCCCTCAGCCGGTCCCTCGGGCGAGAACACCGCGTCCGCACGCGCCTCGTTGCCGCTCTCGGCCGAAGCAGTGCCCACCGGGCCCACCGTCGGGATGGACGAGCATCCGCCGAGGAGCAGTGCGGAGCTGACCAGGACTGCGAGCAGGCGTCCCGCCTTGGTTTGCGCGGGGGACGCGTCCTGCCTTCTGCGCGTGCTCATCCTAGAAGACATCCGGTTCCTCCTCAGCGGTTACGGCCGCGGCGCTCAGCGCCCGGGGCCCGGCGTCGTGCGGCGAGAGCGGCACCGGCGACGAGTCAAACGTTCCTCCATGGCGCAGGGGCAGCGTGAGCCGGAAGCATGAGCCGTTGCCGGGATCGCCCCAGGCCTCCAGGCGGCCACCGTGAAGCCGGGTGTCTTCGGCGGCGATGGACAGTCCCAGGCCGCTGCCGCCCGTGGTGCGTGCCCGCGCCGGGTCCGCACGCCAGAAACGGTCGAAGACCCTGCCGGCGGCTTCCTCCGTCATGCCGATACCGTGGTCGCGGACGGCAATGCCCACGGCATCGGCGTTCACCGCTACGGCAATCTCGATCGGCTCGCCCTCACCGTGCTCCAGCGCGTTGACGAGCAGGTTGCGCAGGATCCGTTCAATCCGGCGCGGATCCGCGTCCACCACGCAGCTGGATTCCTTGGAGACCACCAGCACCTCGGAGCCGCTGTTGTTCGCCAACGGCTCCGTTGCGTCCATGACGTCACGGACGATGTGGAAGACATCGGTGGGCTCGAGGTCCAGCGCCGCCGCGCCGGCGTCGAAGCGCGAGATTTCCAGCAGGTCCGCAAGCAGTGCCTGGAACCGTTCCACTTGGTGGTAAAGGAGTTCCGTGGAACGCCGGTACATGGGGTCGAAGCTGTCGCGGGCCTCGTAGAGCACCTCCGCAGCCATGCGCACCGTGGTGAGCGGGGTGCGGAGTTCATGCGAAACGTCGGAGACGAAGACCTGCTGCATGCGCGAAAGCGTCGCGAGCTGGGTGATCTGGTCCTGGAGGGTCCCGGCCATGTGGTTGAACGACGCCGCCAGGCGGGCCACTTCATCCTCGCCTTTGACCTCCATGCGCTCCTGCAGTTCGCCGGCGGCAAGCTTCTCCGAGACCGCCGCTGCGTCGCTGACCGCGCCCAGGCCCGCTTTGGCGACTACCCAGGCGATGGTTCCGCTGATGGCCAGGAGGAGGAAACCGGCAATCCAGAGGATCCGGTGAATGTCATCCAGCGTTTTCTGCATGGAGGAGAGGTCATAGATCAGGTAGAGGGCGTACTCCGCACTGTCCGGCGGTAGCGTGACCTTCGTGGCGAAGGCGATGCCGGGTTCCCCGTGGGCGAGTTCGAGCGGGGCCCAGTACACGTAATCCGTATCAGCGTCCCCGACCGTGCTGGCAGCAACCGCGTCGCTCAGTGCCACCGGTATGCCGCTGGCGGTGATGTTTCCCGTGTTCACCGAGGAAGGGACGTACAGCGGGTCTGACGTGGGCAGCGGAGTCAGCAGATAGGTTCGCTGGGCGTCGGCACCCTTGCCCTCGAGCAGCGGAAGCGTGTCCGTCACCAGACGCTCGGTGCTTTCCCGGTCGCTGGCGGTGGTCTCACGGAAGTTGTCCTTCACATTGGAAAGGCCCGCCGTCGCCTCGGTCCGGAACTGGGCCAGCCGCTCCTCATAGAGGGACCCGGCAATCTGATGTGAAAGGAATGCACCGATGCCGGCGCCGGCGAGCGCGACAAGCAGCAGCGTGGACATGATCGTCTTGAACTGCAGGGACCGCCGCCACTGGCGGGCAATCCGGTGGAAGGTGGCCCGGCGGAAGGCACGCCGCAGGCGGCCAAGCTGTTCCAGGGCGCTGGCGATTCGTTCGGATTTCCCGGCCGCCCCGGCCAGGAAACCCGGCAACCTAACTCTGTCCCGCTTTATATCCGACACCGCGCACCGTCAGTACTATCTCGGGTGCTTCGGGGTCGCGTTCAATCTTGGAGCGGAGCCTCTGCACATGCACATTGACCAGCCGCGTGTCGGCGGCATGGCGGTAGCCCCATACCTGTTCCAGCAGCATTTCGCGGGTGAACACCTGCCACGGCTTGCGTGCCAGCGCCACCAGCAGGTCGAATTCCAGCGGGGTCAGCGAAATGCTGTCGCCGCCCCGGGATACGGAGTGGCCTGCCACGTCGATGGACACTTCGCCGATCCGCAGCGTCTCGGGTGACTTCTGGTCCCCCGGGCGCAGCCGGGCCCGGACGCGGGCCACCAGTTCCGCCGGTTTGAACGGCTTGGGCACATAGTCGTCGGCGCCGGATTCGAGTCCGCGGACGACGTCGGCCGTGTCGGCCTTGGCGGTGAGCATCACGATGGGGGTGTCGGACTCGTTGCGGATCTGGCGGCAGACTTCAATGCCGTCGATCCCCGGCAGCATGAGGTCAAGCAGCACCAGGTCCGGCTTGCTGTTGCGGAAAACGTCCAGCGCCAAGGAGCCGTCTGCGCAGAACACCGGATCGAATCCGTCGTTGCGCAGCACGATGCCAATCATTTCGGCAAGGGCTTCGTCGTCGTCTACGACCAGTATGCGTGCCTTCATAACTCCCTGTTCACTGCTTGCGTCCGTCCGCGCGCAACCGCGCGCCGGGGTCAGCAGTCATAGCGGCTGCCGCTCCCCCCAGGCGTGCAAAGCCGCCTAAGTCAATCCCTATCATCCTAAGCGACACAATTCCGGGCGCGGCTCGCCCCGGATGCTGATTGACCGCGCTGTCACTATAGTCGAGGTAACAAAGTCAACTGCCTGCAGGGGGATACGGGTAAAGATGAGCGAGCAAGAACACAAGGGGCCGCAAGACGGACCACAGGAATCCGTGCCGGGGCCGCCGCCAATGCCCCCGCAGGACCAGTCCTCCGCCGCCCCGTGGAGTCCCGCTCCCCCGCCGCCCGGCGCCTGGCAGCCCCCGCAGGGAGATCAGCAGCAGCGCCCGGCCAACCCCTGGGCGCAGCCGCAGCAGGGCTCCGCCTGGGACAGCCCCAACCCCTATGCCGCCGGCCCTGCGTTCGGGCAGCAGTATGGCTACACCCCGCCGCCCAAGCCAGGCATCATCCCCCTGCGTCCGCTCGGACTAGGGGAAATGATGGACGGGGCGTTCCAGGCCTGCCGCCGGAACGCGCTGGCGGCCTTCGGCAACTCTCTGCTGATCCAGGGCATCATCACGGCGCTGACCATCGGACTGGGCTTTGGCATGATCTCCACCTTCGAGGACGCGGCACTGAGCGGTGCCTCGGATGATGAGCTGACCGGCCCGGTCCTGGGGGCGCTCACCGGGTTCGCCGGGCTGGGCATTATATCTCTGGTAGGGGTAATGGTGGTGCAGGGCCTGCTGGTGGTTCCCGTGGCGCGGGCCACCCTGAATCTCCGGACCGGGTTCAGCCAGATGTGGCGGATTGCACGGCAGAGCATCCTTCGTTTGGCCGGACTGGCGCTGGTGCTGCTGGCAGCGTCAGCGGTGGCTATTACCGTCCTCGTCCTGCTGTTCAGCCTGATTATCTATCTGCTCGGAGATGCCGGAATTGCGGTCGTGGTGATAGCTGTCCTGGGGCTGGCAGCGGTGACCGCCTGGGTGTCGGTCAAGCTCGCCCTGGCTCCGGCAGCGCTGGTGCTCGAGGGCACCGGGATCTTCCGGTCGATAGCGCGCTCCTGGCAGCTGACCCGCCGGAACTGGTGGCGCACCTTCGGGATCATTATCCTCACCAGCATGATCGTCGGCGTCCTGACGCAGATCCTGACCATTCCCTTCAGTTTCATCATCGGCTTCGCCACCGCATCAACGGAGGACCCTGCAGCCCTCGTGGCCAGCAGCGTGGTGCTGATCGCGGTCACGCTGCTCGTCTCGGCCGTGGGATATGCCTTCCAGGGTGCCGTCACCGCACTGCTGTATGTGGACCTGCGCATCCGCCGCGAGGGGTTTGATCTGGCCCTGATGAAGGACCAGGAGGGTCCGCATACGCAGGATCCCGAGTTCCTTCCCGGCCGTCATGCCGTACCCATGATGCGCAAGGCTCCGGCCGGGCCGCCCACGGGTATGCCCTAGGCATGCTGTTCCCCTTGCGGCTTCCGGCCGGTTTTCCCGTCGAACGGTTACCCGTTCGGGTTTCCGGCGACGTTCCCGTCGAGCCGGACGCGGACCAGGCCCGTGACTGGGCGCGCGAGGAACTGGCCGAACGGATCTACGAAGATGCCAAGCCCGGTCTGGCGGAGCGTGTGCTCCAGTCGGTGCTCGACTGGCTCGGCGATGTACTGAGCGGCCTGGGCGGTCTGGGCAGCGGGCCCGGCGTCCTGGTCCTCGCGGCCACCGCCGCCCTCCTGGTCGCTGTCCTGGTGCTGGTCATCCGTCCGCGGCTGAATGCCAAGGCAAAGAAGAGGAATACGTCCGAAGTGTTCGCGACGGACGTCGTGGAAACTGCGGCCGACCACAGAAAACGGGCCGGCGAGGCGGCTTCGGAACAGCGCTGGGACACGGCCGTTGCGGAGCGTTTCCGCGCCATGGTCCGTTCCGCCGAGGAACGCGTCATTTTCGAGGTGCAGCCGGCGCGGACGGCGGCGGAAGCCGCCAGCCGGCTCAGCGGCGCGTTCCCTGCTTCCGGAACCGAGATCATGTGGCTGAGTCAGAGATTCGACGAGATCCTCTACGGTGCCCGGAACATGGCCGCCCGCGCCGCGGACTACCAGCGCGCCCTTGAGCTTGATGCCCTGCTGGAAGAAACCCGTCCGTCCATAGCGGAATCAAACGGATCGGCTCTGCCCGGGTTGGCGGTGCCCCGATGAACGGCTCCCCCGTCAAGGATGTTCCCCAAGACTCCCCCGCCGCCTCCTCCGCCCCGCCTCCTGCGGTGCCCGAGGAGCGCAGCGCTGCGGCACGGCCCGCGCCATTGCGCAGGGCCGGGAGCTGGTTGCGGCGGCACCGTGTCATTATTTTCCTCGCCCTTCTGCTCTGCGGCATGGTGGCCCTTTCCCTGTGGGGCCGTACCGACGCGGACGGAGTTGCGCTCTCACCGGACAACCCGGCACCCGACGGCGGAAGGGCCGCTGCGCAGATCCTCTCCGGCCAGGGCGTGGAAATCCTGCAGCCACAGGACATCGGCGAAGCGCAGGCCGCACTGGAGGAACATCCCGGTGCCACGCTGCTCTACCTTGACCCCAACGGTTTCCTGGACAGCGGCCAAATGGAGGAACTCGCGGACGCCGCGGGCCGGGCGGTGCTGGTTGCCCCCACGTTCGCCCAGCTTGCAGCAATCGCCCCGGACATCCGCCAGGCCGGCCTCCTGCCCGCCGAGCCCGGCACGCACATCCTCGACGCCGGGTGCCGGGACGAGGACGCACGAACCGCCGGCAGCGTCGCCACCGGGGGACGGACCTACCGCGGTCCGGTGACCTGTTTTACCTTCGACGGCGACCGTGGCGACGCCGGCGGTGCTGCCGGCTCCTACGCCGCCACCCGCGACGGCTCGACCGTTGTGCTGGGCAGCCCGGACCTCATTGCCAACAAGGCGCTGGCGTCCGAGGGCAACGCCGCCCTGGCGCTTCGGACCCTGGGGCCGGATGAAACACTCGTGTGGTACCGGGCCGTTCCGGCCGATATCCCCGTTTCGGACCAGCCCGCCGACCCCTTCGCCTACCTGCCGGCCTGGACCGGCCCGCTGATGCTCTGGCTGGTCCTGGTGACGGCGCTGGCCGGGTTCTGGCGCGGACGGCGGCTTGGACCGCTGGCCGAGGAACCATTGCCGGTAGTGGTCCGGTCCGCCGAAACGGCCGAGGGCCGGGCGCGCCTGTACCAGGACAGCCAGGCGGTGGACCATGCGGCCGCCACGCTGCGGGCCGCGGCCATGACCCGGCTTGCTGCCCATCTGCGGCTGGGCCCGGGAGCCGGCACCGACGCGGTAACCCGCGCCACCGCCGAAGCAACCGGCCGCAGCTACACGGAGACCGACCTACTTCTCAACCAGCAAAGGCCCGGCACCGGATCGGAATTGGTGCGCTGGGCCCAGGACCTGCACGACCTAGAGGAAGAAGCCACTTCATCATGAGCCAGCAGTTCGATACCTACCCCGTGCCGCCCGGAACGGCCGACGGTGCCGCACCGGCACCCCCGCTGCCCCCGGGCGAGGACCCGGTCCGCGCCGCGCTGGCACAGGTGCGGCAGGAGGTCGCCAAGGCCGTGGTGGGACAGGACGCCGCCGTGACCGGGTTGATCATCGCACTGCTCGCCAAGGGCCACGTCCTGTTGGAAGGCGTCCCGGGTGTGGCGAAAACGCTGCTGGTCCGCAGTCTCTCCGCTGCCCTTGACCTGGACACCAAACGGGTCCAGTTCACTCCGGACCTGATGCCCGGCGACGTCACCGGTTCCCTGATTTACGACGGCCGGTCCTCGGAATTCTCCTTCCGGGAAGGCCCCGTCTTCACCAATATCCTGCTGGCAGACGAGATCAACCGGACGCCGCCCAAGACCCAGGCATCCCTGCTTGAAGCCATGGAGGAGCGCCAGGTGACTGTTGACGGCGTCACACGCGCGCTGCCCGAACCCTTCATCGTCGCGGCCACGCAGAACCCGGTGGAGTACGAAGGCACCTACCCGCTGCCGGAAGCCCAGCTGGACCGGTTCCTGCTGAAAATGACGCTGGATCTTCCCGGCCGGGACGACGAAATCGAGGTGATCCGCCGGCACAGCAGCGGCTTTGATCCCCGTGACCTTGCCGCTGCCGGCGTCCGGCCCGTGGCCTCGGCACGCGACCTGGAGCTGGCCCGCCAAGCTGTGGCCGAAGTGTCCGTTGCCCCGGAGGTGCTGGCCTACATCGTGGACATTGTCCGGGCCACCCGTTCCGCGCCGTCGTTCCAGCTCGGGGTCTCACCGCGCGGCGCCACGGCACTGCTGAATACCTCCCGCGCGTGGGCCTGGCTTTCGGGCCGGACCTTCGTGACGCCGGATGATGTGAAGGCGCTGACGCTTCCCGCCCTGCGGCACCGCGTGTCCCTGCGTCCTGAAGCGCAGATGGACGGGGTCAATGCGGACCACGTGCTGGGCAGCATTCTCTCCACCGTCCCGGTCCCCCGGTAGGCGGGGCCGCGCTCATGGCTGTCTCCGGCCGGCTCGTCCTCCTGGCGGCTCTGGGAACCGTTGCGGTGGTGCTGTACCCCGGCGCTGCGTCGATCCTGCTCTGGCTCGCGTTCCTTGCCGCGGCTGCCGGAGCCGACCTGCTGCTGGCGGCGTCGCCTCGCCAATTACAGGTCCACCGGCAGCTGCCGGACAGTGTGCGCCTGACCGAGACCGCCGTCAGTACGCTGGTGGTGCGCAACGGCAGCCCAAGGGCGTTGCGGGCGGTAATCCGCGACTGCTGGCAGCCCTCGGCCGGAGCACGCAGCCCCGAACAGCAGCTTTCCGTTCCCGCAGGCGAGGCACGCCGCATGGACGTGGGCCTGGAACCGGCACGCCGCGGCGTCCTGCGCAGCGGATACATCGGCGTGCGCAGTTTCGGTCCCCTGGGCCTGGCCGCCCGCCAACGGACCCTCAGCCTGCCCGGCGAGATCAGGGTGCTCCCGCCGTTCTATGCCAAACGGCACCTGCCGTCCAAGCTGCGCCGCCTGCGGGAACTGGATGGAAACGCCTCGGTCCAGCTGCGCGGTGCAGGGACCGAGTTCGACTCGCTGCGTGAATACGTCCGCGGCGACGATGTACGTTCCATCGACTGGCGCGCCACGGCCCGCCGCCGCGACACCGTGGTGCGGACCTGGCGCCCGGAACGGGACCGGAGGGTCGTCATCCTTCTGGACACCTCCCGGACATCCGCAGCCCGGATCGATGATGAGCCCCGGCTGGACACCGGGATTGAAGCCACACTGCTGCTGGGCGTGCTGGCTGCCGGCGGCGGGGACCAGGTGGATTTCCTCGCGTTTGACCGCAGGATCCGCGCCCGCGTGGATTCGGGCGGGAAAGGCAATCTGCTCAGCAGACTGGTCAACGCCGCCGTCCCCCTGGAGCCGGAACTTATCGAAGCGGACTTCTCCCTGCTGCCCGGGGCGGTGCACGCCGTGACGGCACGCCGGTCACTGGTGGTCCTGATTACCTCCCTTGATTCCGGTGCCGTGGAGGAAGGCCTGGTCCCGGTCCTGCCCCGGCTCCTGGAGAAACACGTGGTTGTCGTCGCGTCGGTCCGCGACCCCGGTCTCAACGACCTGCGCACCGCAGGCGGGAGCACCCCGGCGGTGTTCCGGGCCGCCGCTGCCGAGCGTGCGCTGCTGGACCGGGCAGCGGTGACCGAACAGCTGCGCGCCATGGGAGCCGAGGTAGTGGACGAGCCGCCGCACGAACTCGCCCCCGGACTTGCCGACATGTACATCCGCCTCAAGGCAGCAGGAAGGCTCTAGCCATGGCATCCGCGTCCCTCTACCGGCAGGTCCTGGGCGCGGACTTTGCCCGCCTGCAGCCTGAGCTGCAGGACTACTTCGGCCTTGGCGAGGGCGCAGGCCGGTACGGGGAGGGCAGCGGCATCTTCGCCCGTGCCGGTTGTCCCCGTCCGTGGCTGCGCCCGCTGCTGCCCCTGGTGCCGGTCTCCAACGCCTTCTTCCCGAACTACGGGACCGAGGTTCCGTTCACCATCCGCAACTATCCGCACCGCGATCCCTGGGGACGCCCGGCACTCACGGCCGTGCGCTCCTTTGATTTCCCGGCGGGAACCCGGGTGTTCGAAGATACGACGGTGCTCACCGCTCCCGGCGTCCTGACGGACTATCTGGGCCGGCGGCGGAACCTGGCCACGGACCTGGTCCTGAAGGTCACGGACGAGGGGCATCTGCGGATGAATTCCCCGGCCAGCCGGCTTTTCCTCGGTCCGCTGCGGCTGCCGCTGCCCCGCTTTGCCGCAGCCGACGCGCACGTTGAACAGTGGTGGGATGAGGCCGCCGGGTCCTTCCGGATCCGCACGCAGGTGATCCAACGCCAGCTGGGGACCGTCTTCGAATATGACGGCGGGTTCAGCTACGGCCTCCGCCCGTTAGACGGCGAACTGCCCGACGACGTCGAACCCGCCAGGTGGGAGCGCCGGGTCTAGGTGACAGGGTCTAGGCAACACCGGGACTAGGCCAGCCACACCGGGTCTAGCCCTCAGCCACCACCTGGTCCAAGGCGGCGGCGGTCCCGGTGAGCCGTGTGAGGACCCTGCGGGCCGTTTCCGGCGACACGTCGGCAAGGCCCGAGGCCGGGGTCAGGCGGAGCGCCGGCAGGCTCGAGACCGGGAGTCCGATTTTGTGCCAGGGACGCAGGACACTCTCCACCAGACGGGTGACCTGGGGCAGTTCACCGCCCTCACGCGGAACAGGCAGGATGCCCAGCCAGACCCGGTGTCCGCTTTCCACCGCCTCCGCGATGCCCTCCCAATCGCGGGATGTCAGGGAATCGGCGGCCAGCGCGGTGCCCTGCGCCCCGGCCTGCCGGGCCAGTTCGAAGGGGGATTTGGTGCCCTTGCGCAGCGGACCGAATGCGTCCGCCCGGGGCAGGGCGAAGACTGTGGCCGCGCCGCCGGCGCTCACCGCTGTGCACAGCTGCTCCCAGGCGGCGGAGACCTCGGAGGACGGGACGGAACGCAGCGTGCGGTATCCGGAGGCGGTGGGAATGCCGCCGGCCAGCACTGCGGCGATGTCCGGCTCATCCACCTGGACGGTGATCCGTGCATCGGGAACCGAGGAAGAGGCCCGGGCAATATAGGATCCCACCCCGGCAATCAGCGACTGCATCAGGTCCCGGCGGGCGCCGGCGTCGGAAAGTGCCCGCTCCCCGTTGTGCAGGTAAAGGTTGGCGGCAAGCGAGAGGGGTCCGCGCAGGGAAATCTTCAGGTCCCCGCCTGGGTGTTCCCCGGCGACGTCGGCCAGGGCATTGAGGTCCTGGCTGAGCAGCGATACCGCCCTCCGGTGGTCCTTGCCGGGGCGTTCCACCAGCCGCCAGCCGTGCGGCTGGGTATCCACGAAAATGTCCACCAGCAGGGACGCGCTGCGGCCGACCGGGTCGGCCCCGGGGCCGCGCTGCGGGAGTTCGGCCAGGAAGGGCAGGTGGGGGTCCCCCAGCTCGCCGCGGATCACCCGGGTGGATTCCACCGGGTCGGTTCCGGGCCAGCTGCCCAGGGCCGTCGCGGCCAGCGTGCCGGTCACTGCCTCCGGGCGGGCCGCGGCCTCTGCCGGGTCAGGAGGCTGCGGCATCTGTTCCGCCGTTGCGGGTCTGGGAGATGGCCTGATGGTGCCGGATGACCTCGCTGATGATGAAGTTCAGGAACTTTTCCGCGAAGGCGGGGTCCAGGTGCGCGTCCTCGGCCAGCCGGCGCAGGCGCGCAATCTGGGCGACCTCACGCCCGGGATCGGCCGGGGGAAGATTGTGCTCAGCCTTGAGGTGGCCCACCCGCTGGGTGGCCTTGAACCGCTCGGCGAGCAGATAAACCAGGGTGGCGTCGATGTTGTCGATGCTGCTGCGCATGGCAAGCAGCTCTGCCATCACATCGTCGGCAACCTTCCCGGAGAGGGAACTTGCCCGCGGATCGAACTCATCGTCCGAAGAATTGCTCATAGGTCCTGTCTGGCTCATTCGTCCAGTTTAGGGTGCAGCAGCGCCCCGGCCGGAGCAGGTTACGCTGCCGTTCCCGGAACCGCCGCACCGGCACGTGTCAGGAGACGGCTGCCGGGTTCCATTCCAGGGAGCGGGCCGAGTCGATGGTCGCCTGTCCCAGCACGCGGGTGCCCTGGTACAGCACCATGGACTGGCCGGGTGCCACCCCGCGCATCGGTTCGGTGAGCCGGACCACCAGTTCCTCGCGGGCGGCTCCGGTTTCGCTGTCCGTGACGTCTTCCATCCAGCCGGTGGCGGCGACGGGATCGCCGTGTGCCCGGACCTGGACCATGCAGTCGAACGTGGACCGGTTGCCGATTTCGGCAATAGGCCGGCCGGCCCAGGAAATCTTGATGCCGCGCATCTGGTCGATGTTCAGCAGCTGCTCCGGTCCGACAATGACCTTGTTTTCCTTGGGCCGGATTTCCAGTACGAAGCGGGGCTTGCCGTCGGCTGCCGGGGTGCCGAGCTTCAGGCCGCGGCGCTGTCCCACGGTGTAGGCATTGGCGCCGGGGTGGGTGCCGAGCTTGGTGCCCGTTTCATCCACAATGTCGCCTTCGGACATGTTGATGCGCTCTTCCAGCCAGCCGCGGGTGTCGCCGTCGGGGATGAAGCAGATGTCGTGGCTGTCGGGCTTGTTGGCCACGGACAGGCCGCGGCGTTCCGCTTCGGCCCGGACCTCGGCTTTGGAGGGGGTTTCAGCGAGCGGGAACATGCAGTGGCGCAGCTGCTCTTCGGTCAACACACCGAGCACGTAGGACTGGTCCTTCGCCCAGTCGGCGGCACGGTGCAGTTCCGGATTGCCGTCGGCATTGGTGAGCACCTTGGCGTAGTGGCCGGTGCACACGGCGTCAAAGCCCAGCGCCAGTGCCTTTTCCAGCAGGGCAGCGAACTTGATCCGTTCATTGCAGCGCATGCAGGGGTTGGGTGTACGGCCGGCGGCGTATTCGGCCACGAAGTCGTCCACCACGTCTTCCTTGAACCGTTCGGAGAAATCCCACACGTAGTACGGAATGCCGAGGATGTCACAGGCACGCCAGGCGTCCCGCGAGTCCTCGATGGTGCAGCAGCCCCGGCTGCCGGTCCGCAGGGTGCCCGGCATCCGGGACAGCGCCAGGTGGACGCCGACGACGTCGTGCCCTGCCTCCACTGCCCGTGCTGCGGCTACGGCGGAATCGACTCCGCCACTCATTGCTGCCAAAACCTTCATGAACTAAAACCTGTTCCTGCTGTCTGGATGCTGCTTACGTGTCCGGCCATGCCGGCTTTCTTGGCACGCTCATACGCGTCCGGAAGTGCCTGCAACAATGTGTCAACGTCTTCGGCAGTGGTTGTATGCCCGAGGCTGAAGCGTTGTGCGCCACGTGCCTCGGTTTCGCTGAGCCCCATGGCGAGCAGCACATGCGAGGGGCGGGGAACGCCGGCCGTGCATGCGGATCCGGTGGAGGACTCAACACCGGCCAGGTCAAGGAGGAAAAGCAGTGAATCCCCTTCGCAGCCGGGGAACGTGAAGTGGGCGTTGCCCGGCAGGCGGCGTCCCCCGCCGTCGTCGTCACGTGCCCCGCGCAGGACGGCCGCCGGAATGGCCCGCTCGACGCCGGTGATGAGGTAATCGCGGAGCGTGCGCAAGCGTTCGGACTCGTCCGTCAGGTGCTCGGCTGCGTCCTGCGCCGCCGCGGCGAACGCTGCGATTCCTGCGGTGTCCAAGGTGCCGGAGCGGATGTCCCGCTCCTGTCCGCCGCCGTGCTGGACGGGCGTGAGCTTGACGGCACGGCCCACAACCAATGCGCCCACTCCCACCGGACCGCCGATCTTGTGGGCGCTGATCGCCATCGTGTCCAGGCCTGCAGCACGGAAGTCCACCGGGAGGGCACCGAAGGCCTGCACCGCGTCGGAATGCACCGGGATGCCGTATTCGTGTGCCAGGGCCGCAATGGCGCGGATGTCCTGAACGGTGCCTACCTCGTTGTTCGCCCACATGGCAGTCAAGAGCGCCGTGCTGTCGGCGTTGGCCTCCAGCTCGCGGCGGATGGCCTTGAGGGACATCACGCCGTCGGCGTCCACCGGGATCCATACCGGCACGGCGCCTTCGTGCTTCTCCAGCCACTCCACGGTATCCAGCACGGCATGGTGCTCAATGCCGGAAACGAGGATGCGGGTGCGGGCCGGGTCAGCGTCGCGGCGGGCCCAAAACAGGCCCTTGACCGCAAGGTTGTCCGCTTCCGTGCCGCCGGAGGTGAAAATGATCTCCGAGGGATGGCAGCCTGCAGCGGCGGCCAGGATCTCGCGGGAGTCCTCCACAACCATCCGGGCGCGGCGGCCTGAGCCGTGCAGCGACGAAGGGTTGCCGCTGCGGCTGAGTTCTGAGGTGAGTGCGGCGAGGGCCGAAGCCGAAATCGGCGTGGTCGCCGCGTGATCTAGATACACGGGCACCAGCTAATTCTAGCCGCCATTACGCCCGCTGCCGATTCGGGCGGCCGGGACTTTCCGAACTATCCGGTAGCTGCAGGCCCTGCCGCTCTCCCCCTGGCCGGTTCACCGCGGTACTGCGGACGCGGGGCAGGAATTTGGAGAGTCGGTAGAATTGCTCCACTTAGCCTCACCCGCCCCCTAACGTCCCCGCCTGCGCAGCCCTCCGGAAAGGAACCGCCGTGAGCCCGTCCGGCCCGACACTCTATGAGGTCCTGGGGCTGACGCCTGCGGCATCAGCGGCAGAGATCAAATCTGCATACCGGAAGGCAGCACGGGAAACCCATCCGGACCACGGTGGAGACAGCGAGCGCTTCCACCGCGTTACGGATGCCTACCGCGTCCTGTCCGACCCCGGGCAGAGGCAATCCTATGACCGGACGCTCGGCGGCAGCGGCAGGCCAGCGGCCGGCGGTACCGAACCGGCGAACGCAGCACGCCGTCCCGCAGCCGGAAATGCAGCCGGCAGGCCCCCGGCCGCAGACCTGGACCGGCCACCGATCTTCGTGCCGGACTTCTCGCCGCGGAACCCGCCGCTGATTCCCCTGACGCTCGCCGGCCAGCAGATCCACGGCGCTCCCCGCCGTCCGGGTTTCTTCTCCCGGCTCGGCTCCACGGGCAGCCGGTTCGATGCGGAGAACCTGACCATCCGGCTGCTGGACCGTGAAGTCCTGGACGAGTACCCGGCGGCCAGGCTGGTCAACGGCCTGCACATCCCCGACGCCGGACCGGGCGGAGGCAACCTCGACGTCGGGCACGTGCTGTTGGGCGGCTACCGCATGGCCGTGCTCGGGTCGCTGATGGCATCCGAGGGCAACTACCGGTGGGACGGCCGGCACCTGCGGCACCGCGGCCGGGAAGTCTCCACCCTCCGCCTTGCCGATGCCGTCCGGACGCTGCAGTCACGCTTCCCCGACTGCCTTGTGGCAGGCTGGCTGGTCCTGCATAGCCCGAACGGTAATCCGTTCGAGCCGATCGTTGATTATCCGCCCTCGCTCAGCCGCTCCGCGCCCGCCACCCTGCACGTGGCCAACCCCGGCGGGCTGGTGCGGGAGCTCCGGCGCTTCTTCGCCGAGGGACCCACCCCCAACGCTGTCCAGCTGCCGGTGCTGGCACCGCTGATCGACGCCTCGTCCCGCTGACCGGATGCGGCCCGGCCGGGGTGCTCGGGCATAGGATATAGCTGTGTTCCGCATCCTTTTCCATACCCCTGAAATCCCGGGCAACACCGGGAACGCCATCCGTCTTGCCGCCATCACCGGGGCCGAGCTTCATCTGGTGGAGCCGCTGGGCTTCAGCCTGGAGGATTCCAAGCTTCGCCGGGCGGGCCTGGACTACCACGACCTCGCAGTGCTCCATGTGCATAAGACGTTGCAGGACGCCTGGGATGCGCTGCGGCCGGAGCGCGTTTTCGCGTTTACGTCCGATGGCGATACCTCCTATACCGATATCCAGTACCGGGCCGGTGACGTCCTGATGTTCGGCCGGGAGTCGGTGGGACTTCCGGCGGAGGTCAAGGAGGATCCGCATGTCACCGCCCGCGTGCGGCTGCCCATGCTGCCGTCGCTGCGTTCCCTCAACCTTGCCAACTCCGCCTCCATTGCCGTGTATGAAGCCTGGCGCCAGCACGGCTTCGCCGGTGCCCAGATCTAGCGAAGGATCCACCCATGTCTGAACACCCCCTCGGGACCACTTACGACGACGGCGCCGCCGACTTCGAACGCCTCGCCCCGTCGCTGTGGAACCCGATGGGCAACGCCCTGGTGGCGGCGGCCGACATAGCCCTGGGCGACCGCGTCCTGGACGCCTGCTGCGGCAGCGGAGCCACCACCATCCCGGCCGCACAGTTCGCCGGGCCGGACGGCGTGGTGCACGGAGTGGACCTGAGCGAGGAACTCCTGGCCCTGAACCAGGCCAAGGCGGACACCCTCTCGCTGAACAACGTGCAGCTGGCGAAGGCGGATATTTCCGATTGGGCCGCCGAGGAGCCCTATGACGCAGTGCTGTGCGCCTACGCGGTGTTCCTGCTCCCGGACATGGACGCCGCCGCTGCGGCCCTGGTGTCCTCGCTCCGCAGCGGAGGACGCCTTGCCCTCAGCACCTGGCAGGAAGGCGCTGCGGCCGAATTCAACGAGCTGCTGTGGAAGGCATGCCGGCAGGAGCGTCCGGATCTGGCCGATGCCGCCACCCACCCGGCCGTCGAGAACCTCAGCCGGCTGGATTCAGTGGAAAAGCTCACCGCCTGGCTGCAGGGGCTCGGACTGCAGGAGGTCACCGTGACGCCGACGCCGGGCCGGGTGCAGCTCAGCGGATCCCTGGCCTGGTCGCTGGTGCTGGGCAGCACCTACCGGACGCTGCTGCCCGCCGACCCGGCGGCGGCGGAACGGGTACGCGAGGCGTTCCTGACCGAACTCGGCGATGATTTCGAGCTCAACACCGACACCCTGATCGCCACCGGAGTCCGTCCCTAGGACCTGTCCGCACCCGGCCGGCGTTGCGGGCCGGGTGCGCCTGCTCGCAACGGCGGCTGCCGCTTCCCGGTCCGGACCGGTCAGAAACCTGCGATGGTTTGGTCCGTGTTCACTCCAACGGCATGGAAAGCCTCGGCACTGGATCCCTCAGGCAGGTGGTGGCGTTTGGCGTTCTCCTGCAGGAGCCGGCGGACGGTGGCGTCCATACGGTCAATATCCGGGTGCTGGCTGGCATGGACCCGGATCGCGGCAAGCTTTGCGTCCACGGTCTCAGTGACGTCGACGGCGGTGTTCTCCCGTTCGCGGGGAGCACCGTAAAACCATAGCCACGGCACCTTGTATGCCTCGAGGCCCTGCTCCGCCAGTTCGGGATAGGCGAAGGGGTTCTCCGCCGCCGGGTAGACCGCACGGGTCACGATCTCGCCGCAGGCGAGATGATCCGGATGGCTGGCCTGCAGCCTGTCCCAGTTCCGTTCGGGATGCATTGACAGGACCACGTCCGGCCGGACCCGGCGGATCAGTTCCACCGCGCGGGCAATCACTGCATGGTTGACCTCGAGGTAACCGTCCCGCTCATCCAAAAAGACCACGTCCCGCGCACCGACCTGCCGAGCCGCTGCCCGCTGTTCGTCCCTGCGCAGCCCGCTCACATTGGTGCGGTCCGCCGGATCGAACCCGCCGGCGTCGCCGGAGGTCATGATGCAGTAGGTGATGTCCGCGCCTTCGCGCGCCCAGCGGGCCACCGTGCCGGCGGCGCCAAAGTCGATATCGTCCGGATGGGCGGCGAAGGCCAGGACCCGGCGCGGCGTGGAAACAGCTGCCACCTTAGGACCTGCGCTTCCGGATCTCCTCAGCGGCCTGGGGCAGTACGGAGAAAAGATCCCCGACCACACCGAAATCCGCGATTTCGAAGACGGGTGCGTCGGCATCCTTGTTCACGGCGACAATGACCTTGGCGGTCTGCATGCCTGCCTTCTGCTGGATGGCGCCGGAGATGCCTGCGGAGATATACAGCTGCGGGGACACCGTCTTGCCGGTCTGGCCCACCTGCGCCGAGTGCTCGATCCAGCCTGCATCGGTGGCCGCACGGGAGGCGCCCACGGCACCGCCCAGCAGATCGGCCAGTTCCTCCACCGGCCCGAAGTCCCCTTCCATGCCGCGCCCGCCCGCGACGATCACCCGGGCTTCGGAGAGTTCCGGCCGCCCGCTGACCCGTTTGCCGGTGCGGCTTGTCACACGGGCGGCAGGACCGGTTTCCGGTACCGGGAGCTCAACCAGTTCCAGCGTCGGAGCGCCGTCCTGCGCCGCTGCGGGCTCGATGCTGTTGGCCTTGACCGTGATGATGGGGGTGCCGCTCTCCACCCGGCAGGTGGAGGTATAGGACCCGGCGAGGACTGATTTGGTCACGGACAGGTCCGGGGCAACTGCCACGGCATCGGTCACCACGCCGGAACTGAGCTTGATGCCGGTGCGGCCGGCAATCTCGCGGTCTTCGAAGGAGTTGCCCAGCAGGATGGCCGACGGCTGCTCCGCCGTCGCTGCGGCCGCCAGGAAACCGGCCTTTGCGGCCACGAGCACGCCGTCGAGCTCCCCGGCAGGCTCGTAAACCTTGACCGCCCCATGGGAGGCAAGGGCGGCGAGCAGCTCGGGGTCCGGACGGCGGGCCGCTGCGACCACCGGCTCTCCTATGCTGCCGGCCAGGGTCAGCAGCTCACGGGCGGCACGGGGCAGGGGTAAATCAGGAACATCGAGAAAAACCAGAACGGACGCCATGAATGCGCTCCTTTGGGACGTGGGCGGCGGCGCGTGGGGTGCGCCGGGTTCGAAGTGGTCGGGTTCGCTAGATAAGCTTCTGCGCTGCGAGGAAGTCCACCAGCTGCACGCCGGCGGTACCGTCGTCGGTAATGACGGTGCCCTGGGCGCGTGGCGGCCGCGGTGCCGATGCCGCAACCGATGTCCAGGCGCCTTCCAGGCCTACTTCCGCGGGTTCGAGACCGATATCCGCGAGGGAGAGGACCGTGATGCTTTTCTTCTTAGCCGCCATGATGCCCTTGAAATTCGGGTACCGGGGTTCGTTGGCCTGGTCCGTGACGGATACCAGGGCCGGCAGGGGGGCCTCGACGGTTTCGGTGAAGGAGTCGCCGTCGCGGCGCGCCTTAACCAGGGTGGCGCCGTCCGTTTCCGTGACCTCAAGTTCGGACGCGAAGGTGATCTGCGCCAGCTGCAGGCGTTCGGCCAGCTGCGCGGGGACGAGGGAGGTTTCGCCGTCGGTGGAGGCCATCCCGGTGATCACCAGGTCCACCGGGCCCAGGGTCCGCGCGACGGACTGGACGGCGGCGGCCAGGGCCAGGGACGTCCCCGAGGCATCGGAGCCGGCGAGCGCGGCATCGCACAGGTGGACCCCGGAGTAGGCACCAATCTGGAGGGACTTCTTGACCGCATTGACGGCGGCCTCGGGTCCCATGGCGAGGGCAGTTACCTTGTTTCCGGCGGCTTCGCCTCCGCGGGCCTCCGCCAGGGTCAGTGCGGCTTCCAAAGCGTATTCGTCCAGCTCCGAGAGGATGCTCTCCGAGCGGTCGAGGGTGTGGCCGGGGCCGGTGAGATGCCGGTCGAACTGCGCGTCGGGGACGTGCTTTACCAAGACGACAATATTCAGCGGACGGTTGGCTGAGTCCTGCATTCCGGCCTTTCCGGTAGGAAGATCAGTTCCCGACGGCCTGGAAGTTCTCCTGCCGACGTTCCCGCCCGTTGGGCGGTGCGTTTTAAGTCAATCACACCCCGAACGGGCATTGTGCCCGGTGCAGGCGGAAGGGCCGCCCCGGATGCTTCCGGGCGCGGCCCTTCGTCGTGTTCTTCTGTTGATCCGGTCTTGTGTTTACTCGGCCGGGCTACTGGTTGGCGGAATCCCCGAGGGTCACGTCGGTGCTGGAGGCCTTTCCGCCGCGGGTGTAGTCCACGGTGGCCTTCCCGCCTGCAGGCTGCATCCGGATGGCTGCGGTCAGGGACTGGGCGTCGGTGATCGGGATGCCGTTCACCGAGGTCACCACATCGCCGGCACGCAGTCCTGCCTTCTCTCCCGGGGACCCCGGGACCACTTCGGCAACCTCGGCCCCCACTGTGAAGGAAGAGGACGAGTTCGACGCCGTGGCGGGCTTTACGGAAACACCCAGGTATCCGTGCGTTGCGGAGCCGTTGTCGATGATCTCATCCGCCACCCGTTCCGCGTAGCTGATGGGGACGGCGAATCCGACGCCGATGTTGCCGCTGTCTTCACCCGCGGTACCCGAGGCTGCCGAGGCGATGGCCACGTTGACGCCGATAACGTCGCCGTCAGTGTTCACCAGGGCGCCTCCGGAGTTGCCGTGGTTGATGGCCGCGTCTGTCTGGATGACATTCAGGTAGATGGAGCTTTCCGCCGAGGACTGGTTTTCCGAGGAACCGTCCGGCGGTGCGAACCGGAATCCGAAGCCGTCGTCCTCGGGCTCCTCCGAACCGTCCGTCTCCCCTTCCGGCGCGGCGGAGGACTGGACGCTGATGGTGCGGTTAAGCGTGGACACAATACCGTCGGTGACCGTGCCGGAGAGCCCCAGCGGAGCGCCGATGGCGATCACGGTGTCGCCAACGTTAAGGTTTCCGGAGTCACCGAGGGACGCCGGCGTCAGGTTGTCGGCATCCACCTTGATGACGGCGAGGTCGGAGACCGGGTCGGTGCCCACGATGGTGGCCGGGAGCACCCGCCCATCGGACATCTGCACCTCAATGCCGGGGTCGCCGGTGAGCCCGCCCAGGGTCACCACGTGGGTGTTGGTCAGGATATGCCCGTCATCGTCCAGGACGATTCCCGAGCCGGTCCCGCTGTTGCCCGAGGCCGCAACCTCAATGGTCACCACGCTTGGGGAGGCCTTCACCGCTGCCGCCGTGACCGCATTAACGCTGTCTTCGTTGTTGACGACGACGGTCTGGGACTGTCCGGCCTGTCCCGCACCTGAAGTCCCGTCATCCAGCAGCGCGTTGGCCCCTACGGCCACACCGCCGCCGAGGAGCCCGGCGAGGAGCATTCCCGCGACCAGGGTGCCGGCACCGAACTTCTTGGCCGTGGACCGTCCCGCCGCCGGCGCGGCCGGCGCCTGGTGGAACGAACTGCCGGTGGACTCACCGTAGGTCTGCGGCCCGTAGGGTGCCGCTCCGTTTGCTTCGGCTGCGTGCGGGGAGGATCCGTGTGCTGACGGAGTGTGGGATGAGGGAGTGTGTGATGAGGGAGTATGCGGGGACGAGCTGTCCGGGGCATCCGCGCCGGGGTTCCGGTTGGCAGCAGCTGCAGCCGGATCATTCAGCGGCTCCGTGAGCGGACCTGTCTGCGGATCGTTCTGGGCGGAGCCGGCGGAGGACGGCGGTGCCGGCGGGCGGGGCGGCAGCGGCCGTGCAGGGCCGTCGTTTCCCCCGTGGTGCTCAGTCATGTGGGCTGTCCTTTCGAAGTTCGATGTACCCATGGTGTAGCCACAACGTTCTGTATCTACTATGACAGCGCTTGCTGGGACATATGAGGATGGATGCTGAACATCGGCTGTGAAAACGCCGAATGTCCCCTCCGCAGCCTGATCTTTCTCCTGACGGTAAAAGGGCAGGTCAGAGACGGGTGCCCCACCGGTCCACCGACGGCGGGGGCGCCTAAGCGTGGTGGACGCCGCATGGGGTGGCCCCTAGAATCGGTACCAACGGTTGCTGGGACCTGAACCCGGGGCGAGACGCAAACCAAAGGATTATCTATGCAGTCACGGTACAGGTTGGCAGCCATTCTTGGCTTGGGTGCACTGGCGGTCCTGCCGCCGGCGGCGGCTTTCGCCGGAACCGCTCCGGCGCACGCTGCCTTTCCCGCCGCCATCCACGGATCATTGCCCGTCGCCCCCGCCCTTCCGGCGGAATCCCCTGTAACCATCCCGCCGGGCGAATACATAGTGGATCCGGCCGATGTGCTGGGGAGCAACGCCGCAGAGGTGGAGCAGGCAATTGCCGATGTACAGGAGAGCACCGGGTACACCCTGTACGTGGTTTACGTGGACTCCTTTACCGGCCCTTCAGATCCCGTCGCCTGGTCCCGGGACGTCGTGCAGGCCAAGGGCATGGGTGCCAGGGAGGCGCTGCTCAGCATTGCCACGGGTGACCGGAAGATCCAGGTGTCCACCGGTGACCAGAGCGTCCTGAACCAGGAGCGGCGGAACGCCATCCTGGCGGCGGCCACCGAACCCCTTTTGGGTTCGCAGAACATCACTTCCTCCCAGTGGGCAGACTCGGCGGTGGCAGCGGCGGAATCGCTGGAGGATATTGCCGGCGGAGGCGACGGGGACGTCGCGGCCTCCGGTTCCGGCTCAGGCATTGCTCCGTTGGTGGTCGGCGGCGTGGTGGTGGCAGGCGGTGTGGGCACTGCCCTGCTGATGCGCAACCGCCGGAAGAACAAGTCCGGAACCGTGGACCCCGCCCGGCGCCAGGGGCCCGCGGCGCCGGTGGACCCGCTGGACACCATGAGCGTTCCCGATCTGCGGAAGCGGGCTGGAAGCCTGCTGGTTGCCGCAGACGATGCCATCAAGTCCAGCGAGCAGGAACTGGGCTTTGCCATGGCTGCCTACGGCGAAGATGCCGTCGCGACCTTCTCCGAGGATCTGGCCGCTGCCCGGAACCATATGGGTGAGTCCTTCAAGCTGCAGCAGCAGCTGGATGACCACATCCCCGACACTGAAGCGCAGCAGCGCGCCTGGCTGAAGGACATCATTCGCCGGTGCGAAGCGGTCAACGAGTCCCTGCAGGCGCATAAAGAGGACTTTGACGCCCTGCGGGAACTGGAGAAGAACGCTCCTGCCGCGCTGGCTTCCGCCCGTGAGTCAGCCGGGCAGGCCTCCTCCCGGCTCAGTACTGCGGCGGCGACCCTGGACGGCCTGCGGTCGCGCTATGCGGTGTCAGCGGTGCAGCAGGTCAGCGACAACATCGACCAGGCCAATGAACGCCTCGCTTTCGTCGCCAATGCCGCCGCTACGGCCGAGGAAAAACTCGCTGAACAGGACACCTCCGGGGCGGTGGTTCTGGTCCGCGCCGCCGAAGAGTCCGTACACCAGGCCAATGTGCTGCTCGATGCGATCGACAAGCGGTCCAGGGAGCTGGACGCCGCGCGCACAGAGCTGCAGCGGGCCGTAGCCGATGCCAGGCAGGATCTCGCCCAGGCCGATGCCTTTTCCGCTTCCGGGGCCTCCCCCGGACTCGCCGGCCCCGTGGCCGGCGTGCGGGCCGCCCTGGAGGAAGTGGAGCGGGCACTGCAGTCCGGCCCGTATGACCCGGTGGAGCTGCTCCGCCGGCTGGAAACTGCGAACACCCAGCTCGATGCGGCACTGGAAGGCATCCGCGACCGGCAGGAACAGGAACGCCGGGCAAGGGACTCCCTCCAGCACGCCATCATGGCCGCACAGGCCCAGATCTCCGGGACCTCTGACTACATCAGGGCGCGCCGCGGCGGAGTAGGCAGCGAGGCACGTACCCGCCTGGCCGAGGCAGAACGCAACCTGCAGCAGGCAGTCGCGATGCAGTCCTCCGATCCGGTCAGTGCCCTCGCCTATGCCCAGCAGGCCAACGCCCTCGCGGCCCAGGCAGCTGACATGGCCCAGCAGGACGTCGACGGTTTCGGCGGCGGCGGCTTCGGCGGCGGCTTTGGCGGCGGACGCGGGAACGGGATGGGTGGCGCCATCCTGGGCGGCATTCTGATCGATTCCATCCTCCGCGGCGGCTCCCACGGAGGCGGCTGGGGCGGCGGCGGATTCGGCGGGTTCGGCGGCGGCGGGTTCGGCGGCGGTGGGTTCGGCGGCGGAGGCGGCGGTTTCGGATCCTCGGGAGGCAACTTCTGATCCACCCGGGCGGATGCCCGGGAAGGTGCACCAAGATGTACCGTGCGGGCCTCATGGCCGGTGCGGGGCAGTACTTACACACAGCAGATTGAAAGGCAGACATCGTGGTTAAGCAGTCGATTTTCGGACGTATCACCCAGTTGGCGAAGGCCAACATCAATGCCATCCTCGATCAGGCCGAGGACCCGCAGAAGATGCTCGACCAGATGGTGCGGGATTACAGCAACAACATTGCCGAGGCTGAAAGTGCCGTCGCACAGACCATCGGCAACCTGCGCATGCTCCAGGATGACTACAACGAGGACATTCAGAACGCCCAGAACTGGGGCAACAAGGCCCTGGCCGCTTCCCGCAAGGCCGATGAGTTCCGCGCCGCAGGCAACGCCGTCGACGCAGAGAAGTTCGACAACCTGGCCAAGGTAGCCATCCAGCGCCAGATCGCATCGGAAAACGAGGCCAAGGGCGCCCAGCCCACCATTGCTTCCCAGGAGGAAATCGTTGAGCGCCTCAAGACCGGGCTGAACCAGATGAAGGGCAAGCTGGACCAGCTCACGAGCAAGCGGGACGAACTCGTTGCCCGGTCCCGCAATGCCGCCGCGCAAACCCAGATGCATGACGCCATGAAGAGCATCGACGTGATGGACTCGACCTCCGAAGTAGGACGCTTCGAAGAAAAGATCCGCCGTGAGGAAGCACGTGTGCGCGGCGCGAACGAGCTGGCTTCATCCAGCCTGGACGCCCAGTTCGAAAGCCTGGAGGACCTCGGCGAGCAGACCGAGGTGGAGGCCCGCCTCGCCGCCCTGAAGTCCGCTTCCGGCAGCAAGCAGTCCGCTATCGAGGACTAGGCGGCCAGACCACTCCCCCTTTGCGAAGGGCGGGCACCGGTTACGGTGCCCGCCCTTCGCCGTTGTGCGGCGGAGCCGGGACGCGGCGGCCGGCGATGGCCCGGCGGCGCAGCATGTAGGGCAGCGGCAGCCAGAGCGCTGCGACCACCAGGGCAATTGCCAGTGCCGCTGCGGCACCTGCCCTGACGGAGAGCACAATATCGAAAACCAGTCCGATGGTCCCCGCCAGGATCAGCCCGACCAGCACGAGCGTAAGGCATAGCAGCAGGTCCGACAGCTCCACCAGCTCCCGTTTGAGGTTTCGATGGATAAAGCTGCGGTGCATCACGATGGTGGACATCAGCAGCGCGGTAACGAGGACGGAAAGGCCCACCAGCGTCAGGTAGATGCCCACCTGGAACCGGTCCAGTTCCTCGAATTTCTGCTGGAAGGGCAGGGTGAGGAGGAAACCGGTGAGGATCTGTGTTCCGGTCTGCAGGACCCGCAGCTCATTCAGCAGATCCGTCCAGTTGCGGTCCAGGGTCCGCAGCAGCCTGTCATCGCTGTCCGGGTTCCGTTCCCGGGGGTTGTCTCCCATTAAGGAAGGGTCTCCCCGGCCCGTGAAAAGCGAAAGTCCCCCGAGGTTCCTTGCGGATCCTCGAGGGACTTTCTTTTGTTGCGGGGGCAAGATTTGAACTTGCGACCTCTGGGTTATGAGCCCAGCGAGCTACCGAACTGCTCCACCCCGCGGCGTGATATCCAACTCTACCCGCCGCGGGGGCCCGGCGCAAACCGGGGACAGTCCCGCTTAGTCGCCGCCCTCTCCGTCAGCCTGGTCCGCGGCACCGTCAGTAGGTTCGCCCGTGGCAGCGTCGCCGGATGTATCACCGGCTGCGCTGTCGAGCTGCTCCTGGGCGGCGGTGGCCCGGGCAATGGCGTCCTTGAGCTGGTTCTGGGTTTCCCCGTAGGCGGCAAAGTCCCCGCGGGCAAGCGCTGCCTGCCCGTCCTGGATCGCCTTGCCGGCGTCGGCAAGTGCGGTAGCCAGTTCGGACTGTGCAGTTGCGTCCCCGCCAGCTCCCGGGGTCTCCGGGGTGGCCCCGACGTTCCCGGCGTCGCCGGTTTCCGCGCCCGAGTCACCGCCAAAGATCTGGTTCAGTGCCTCGTCGAGCGTCGGAGCGAATCCAACCTTCTCGCCGAAGTTGACCAGCACCCTCTGCAGCGTCGGGTAGGAGGAAGCGCCTGAAGACTGGACGTAGACCGGCTGGACATACAGGATGCCGTCACCGACCGGCAGGGTCAGCAGGTTGCCGTTGATGACTTCCGAGGCACCCTGGCGCAGCAGGTTCAACGCATTCGAGACGGTCGGGTCCGAGTTGAACGTGTTCTGTGCCTGGCCGGGGCCTGGAACAGCGGTGTCCGTGGGCAGCGAGAGCAACCGCAGCTTGCCGTAGCTGTCACTCTTGACGCCAGCTTCGCCGGTGCCGGCGTCCGCGTCTGCGGACAGGAAGCCGTAGAGCACGTTGCGTGCCTCGTTGTTTTCGTTCACGAAGGGAATGAACGGTGTGGTCAGCGAGAACGTGGCGTCATCCTGTCCCGGCATCTGCAGGGACAGGTAGTACGGCGGCTGCTTGACGTTGCCGTTGCCTCCGGTCGGATCGCTTGGAACGCTCCAGGCGTCGTCGTTCTTGTAGAACGAGTCCGGGTCGGTCACGTGGTACTTGCCCAGCAGTTCGCGCTGGACCTTGAACTGGTCCTCCGGGTAGCGGACGTGGGCCAGGAGGTCCGCGGACATGTCGCTGTACGGCTTCAGCGTGGAGGGGAAGACCGCCTGCCAGGACTTGAGCAGCGGATCCTCGTCATCCCAGGCATACAGCGTTACCGAGCCGTCATAGGCGTCAACCGTGGCCTTGACCGCGTTGCGGATGTAGTTGACCTGCTCCTGCGGCAGGGCGGCGGCGCCCGGGGTCAGCGAGTCCGTGGTGGCGTCCTGCAGCTCCTGCTGCGTGGAGTACGGGAAGTACTTGCTGGTGGTGTACCCGTCAACGATCCACTTCACGCGTCCGTCAACAATGGCCGGGTAGGCGTTGCCGTCCACGGTCAGGTAGGGAGCAACCTTTTCCACACGCTCGCGGGGATCCCGGTCGTACAGGATCTGGGATTCCTCGTTGATGGCGTCGGCCAGCAACAGCTCGGTGGACTGGAACTTGATGGCATACACCAGCTGGTTGAAGAGGTTGCCCACGCTCGGGCCGCCGTTGCCGCTGAAGGTGGTCTGTGATTCCTCCTCCGAGTTACCGGTCTGCGGACGGTCGATTTCCACCGGCGGGGTGCCTTCGGGTGCGCCGACCACGGAGTACTGCGGGGAGTTCTCGCCGAAGTAGATGCGAGGTTCGTAGGAGCCGTTCTCGGTCAGAACGCCCGTGGAGGGGATGCCGGACTCCATGAAGCTCGGCTTGCCGTCCGCCTCAACCGTTGATCCGCGGGCGGCCACCACGCCATAGCCGTGGGTGTAGAGAATGTGCTCGTTCACCCAGCCGGACGGCACGCCGCCGACGTTCAGCTCACGGACCGCGATGACGGTGTCCTGGACTTCGCCGTCGATCTCATAGCGGTCCACGTTCAGGGTCTGCGGGAACTGGTAGTACTGGCGGAACTGCTGCAGCTGGCTGAACGCGTCGGAGACGACATTCGGGTCCAGCAGGCGGATGTTGGTGGTGGTGCCCGCGTCCTGTGCGAGGGCACCGGCGTTGGCATTCACCGTGGCGTCGTACGGGATCACCTCTGTGTCAGAGAGTCCGTACGCTTCGCGGGTCAGGTCGATGTTGCGCTGGATGTACTCGCGTTCCAGGCTCAGCTCCGACGGCTGGACCTGGTAGCGCTGGACAATCCAGGGGTAGACGCCGCCGGCCACGATGGCGGTGATAATCAGCATTGCCGTACCGATAATGGGCAGGCGCCAGCGGCCAATGACGGCCGAAAGGATGAACAGGACGGCGACGATCACCGAGGCCACGGCCAGGATGGCCTTGGTGGGGATGACTGCTTCAACATCGGTGTAGAGGGCACCGGTCCAGGTCCCGGAGGTGCTCAGCAGCGTGTCGTAGCGGTCAAGCCAGAAATTGACGCCCTGCAGGATAAGGAACGCGGCGGCAATGACCGCCAGGTGGATGCGGGCCGGGCGGCTGACGAAGACGCCCTTCTCCTCCAGGCGGATGCCGCCGTAGAGGTAGTGCGTGAGCAGGCCGGCAATGCCGGCAATCACGACGACGCTGATCAGGAACCCGACGATGAAACCGATGAACGGCAGCGTGTTCAGGTAGAAGCTGTAGTCCATGTTGAACTCGGGATCGGTCCGGCCGAAGTCCCGACGGTTGAAGAACAGCAGTGCCTGCTGCCACATGGACATGGCTGCGGTGCCCGCGAACCCGCCGACAACAATCGGAATGCCGATCATCAGCAGCTTCCGGATCGGCTCCAACTGGGCCTGGTACCGGTTCAGGTTGTCCTGCAGTGCGCTGTCCGGGGCGTAGATGGGGCGCGATTTGTAGGCGACCCGGATACTGGTGAAAACGGCCGCTGCCATCACCAGGAACGCAGCGAGGAACATGCAGATGCGGGTCAGGTTCTCCTTGAGGAAGACTTCCAGATAACCCAATTGGTTGTACCAGAGGACGTTTGCATAGACCTGTGAGAAATACACAAAGCCAATGACAAGCACGGCGACCACAATCAGCGTGGCAATCAGCGGGCTGCGCCGCCGTCGCCTTCCGCTGGACGTTGCCGTGCCGGGTCGGGAAAATGGGCCGTTTGGTCCGGAAGTCACAGTTACCTCATCGTTCGGTGCGTCGGCTCGCGGCATTGCCGGCCGCACCGGAGGGATGTTCTGCGGGGGCGGTGCCCCGTCGCATATGTGTCCCCGCCGGATGGCCCGGAAGCCGTCCGTAGACCATTCTGCCTTGGAACCCTCTCCGGCTGCTACTTCTCCAAGGCGCCGGAGAGAACCTTGTCCCGATCGTAACGAGGCACGGCGGCGCCTGCCAGTGCCCGCGGTCAGCGACCGGCTATGAAGTGCACTGCTGCAGATCCGCCGCGCTGCCGCCGGCGGCAAGTTTTTGCACCGCATACAGCGCCTCTTCAAGCGTGGCGACGCGGACGACGCCGAGGCCCTCGGGCACATGCCCCACAACCTCGGCGCAGTTCGCGGCCGGGGCAAGGAAGAATTCGGCTCCCGCGTCGGAGGCACCGATGAGTTTCTGCCGGATACCGCCGATCGGTCCCACGTTGCCGGCCGCGTCGATGGTTCCGGTGCCGGCGAAGTGCTTTCCCTCGGTGAGCTGCTCCGGCGTGAGGCGGTCGATGATCCCCAGCGCGAACATCATTCCGGCCGAGGGACCGCCGACCCGTTCCATGCCCTGGCCGATTTCGACGTCAAAGGGGAAATCGAACGTGGTTGCCAGCTCGATGCCCAGCTGGTAGGTGCCGGACTCGTTCTGTGCGGGCGTCACGGTCTCCACCTCCTCCGCACCGTCGCGGCGCACCGTCACGTCGGTGGGCGAGCCTCCGACGTCGTTCAGGGTGCTGCGCAGGGTCTCGATACCGTCGATCCGGGTGTCCCCTACCGCCAGGACGGTGTCTCCGGGCTGCAGCAGGCCTTCCGCCGCCGATCCTTCCACCACGGCGGCGACCGTGAGTTCCTGCGTGTACGGAATATCCAGCTCCGTCAGGGCAGCGGCGACCGCGGCTTCCTGGGAAGACGTCATCGCCGCGGCGTTTTCCTCATCCACCTGGTCGCTGGTGGTTCCGGGGGCGTACAGGAACTCCGTGGGGTACACGACGTCGTCAGTGTTCAGCCAGCCTCCCACGGCCTGGAAAATGCTGATGTTGGTGCTGGGGCCGCCGGACACATACACGGTGGTCAGGTCCAGCTCGCCGTCGGTCGGATAGCTGGTGCGTCCCTCGATTTCGATGATGTCCTTGCCGCCGGCGCTGCCCAGCGTGTTGAACGTGGGGCCCGGTGATTCCACCACGTACTGCGCAGGCAGCAGCACTCCCGCTGCACCCAGGAGGAGGGCCAGCGCACCGGAGACGAGCATGGCCCGCGCGCGCGGCGTGCGCCGGGCGGGCGCAGGCTGCCCCTGCCCCAGTCCCTGGTACGGGTAGACGTTGTAGCTTCCGTCCGGCGCGGGGGCCGGTACCGGCTTCCCGGGGCGCGCGCCGCCGGGCCGGCCGTTCCCGGCGGCACTTCCGTTGCCATCGGGGGTACTGCTGTCGTCATGAGAGGGGCGCAACTGACCAACCTTTTCCTGCGCTCTGTTCCTGCGCTCGTGTACGGCATGTTCCCGGCGCCGTGGTCCGGCTGCCAACCCTGCAAGCCTACGCGCCCATCCGCCTGCAGGCGCGAAGGTGCACGCGCCTGGCTTTGCCTACAGCGAACGATCGGCGCCGTACGGGACACACATCAGGCACTGCCGGTAACGTAAAGGGAATATGTCCGGCAGGTGCCGGGCCGTAAGGCACTATCTTCTTCCACAGGACCGGTGGTATCCCATGAGCTCCAACCCATCCGACCGAGGGGACAACCCGCAGGACCCCCTGTCCGAGATGCTTGCACGCCTGTTCGGCGGCGGCGGCGCCGGCGGCATGGATCCCGCTGAACTGGCCAAGGCGGCGGGCCTGCCTTCCGATCCCAACGCCATGGCCATGATCTTCCAGCAGGTCCAGGCAATGTTCAGTGCCTCCTCTGACGGCCCGGTGAACTGGCAGCTGGCCAAGGACAATGCCCGGCGGGTCGCGGCCACCGGCAGCGACCCCTCAGCCGGCCCCAATGCTGCCCGGGAAGTGGATGAGGCGCTGCACCTGGCCGGCCTCTGGCTGGATCCGGTCACCGACTTCGCGGCCACCTCCACACTTGGCCGGGCATGGTCCCGCGCGGAGTGGGTGGAGGCCACCATGGATTCCTGGCGGCGGCTGACCGAGCCCGTGGCCGTGAGCATCTCCGAAGCACTCTCCAACGCCATCACCACCCAGATGCCGGAGGAAATGAAGTCCATGATGGGCGGAGCCTCCTCGATGCTCGCCAACATGGGCGGTGCGATGTTCGGCATCCAGCTTGGCCAGGCGGTAGGCGCCCTGTCCAAGGAAGTGGTCAGCTCCACCGACATCGGACTGCCGCTGGCTTCCGGAACCATGGCGCTGCTTCCGGCCAACGTTGCCGCCTTCGGCGAGGGCCTGGACGTGCCCGAAGCGGAGATCCGGCTGTACCTCGCGGTCCGCGAGGCTGCCCACGCCCGTCTCTTCGCGCACGCGCCCTGGCTGACGGCGCATCTTTTCGGGGCCATCGAGAGCTATGCCCGGGGCATCCATATCGATATTTCCAAGATCGAGGAAGCCGCACGGGACATCGACCCGTCCAATCCGGAATCCATCCAGTCGGCCCTCTCCGGAGGCGTGTTCCAGCCGCAGCGGACCCAGGCGCAGGAAGCTGCCCTGGAGCGTCTGGAAACCGCGCTGGCCCTGGTGGAGGGATGGGTGGACGAAGTCACCGCCGCGGCCACCGCGAATCTGCCTTCCGCCGGCGCGCTGCGTGAGATGATCCGCCGCCGCCGGGCCAGCGGCGGGCCTGCCGAGCACACCTTCGCCTCGCTGGTGGGCCTGGAACTGCGGCCGCGCCGCCTGCGGGATGCCGCGGCCCTCTGGGCGCACCTGACCGAAGAACGCGGAATCGAAGGCCGCGACGCCGTGTGGGAGCATCCGGACCTGCTGCCGACGTCCGAGGACCTGGACGATCCCCAGGGCTTCGGCAAGCGGCGCCAGCTGATCGAAGCCGCCGACTCCGACGTCGATGCCGCGCTCAAGCGCCTGCTTGACGGCGGCTTTGATACCCCGGACGAAGCGGAGAAGCCCGCCGACACCGGTGAGGGTACGGGCGAAGGCTCGGAGGAGCTCAAGGACGCCGGGAATAACGACAGCGACGCTGACGGCAACGGAACCGGCGACACCGATGAACCCGGAAAGCCGGGTTCCAACTAAGCCCCGGAGGAACCGGGCCGGCCAATAGCGGTCGGGCGAGAGGACTGGTGCAGTGCCCGCAGGGCCTTGCGCTAGTCCTCCCCCATTTCCCCCTTAAGTCCGCGCGAACTGGCGAAGGCAGCTCCCGAGAGGAACGCCTTCGCCAGTTCCGTCTGCGGATAGTTTTCCAGCAGCCGCCAGAAGGCCGGGCCGTGAGAGGGGACCAGCAGGTGGGCAAGTTCGTGGAGCAGCACGTAGTCCACCACCCACTGCGGCATCCCCTTCAGCTTGTCGGAAAGCCGGATGGTCCCCCGGCCGGGAGTGGCCGATCCCCAGCGTGAGTTCTGGTTGCTGACCCACCGCACGGAGACGGGCCGGGCGTGCCCGGAGAGATAGCGGCTGGAAAGTTCGGCCGCCCGGCGCATCAGATCGCTTTCACTGGTGGCTTCATCCGGTTCCTGGGACACACGCTGTTCCAGCCTCGCGACCATGCGCTTCACCCATTCTGCTTCCTGGGCGGCGGAAAAGTGGGCGGGGATGGAGACCAGTGCCACGCCGTCACGGAATACCGCGTTCACGGTGCGCTTGCGGCGGGCGGATCGGCGGACCTGGATGGGGATCCCGCTGCTGGTGGTTGCCGGTATCAAAGCATCGGGGGTCCGGGACGGGGAAGGCATGATTCCAGCCTAGCCCCGCCCCGGACGGTCCTGTTGCCTGTGGATAACTGCCCGCCGTGCGGTTCCCCGTGCCAGCATGGTCTGCAGTTGGGCCGGCAGGGGGCGGCGTCGTGCAGACCTCAGGGAGCAGACCATGCGCATCAATCCGGGAATCCATGTACTCGATATCTCGCCGCGGGCGAGGCAACTGGGAATCGGTTCCGGTTCATTGCTGCTGCGCAACCTCCAGGATGCCGATGTCGCCTTTCTAGGCGTCCTGCGCAGCGGGGTGCCGGACGGCACTGAAGCCGCCGCCGCCACTGCCCTGGCGGTGCCGGAGGAACGGGCGGCAGCACTGATCGAAGCGCTCCGCCCCCTGCTGGTTCCGCATGAGGTCTCCGCTCCTCCGGTCCCGTCGCTGCGTTCCGAGCGTCTCTCCCCCGATGGCCGGCGTCTTTCCGCTGCCTACGGCATCAATGGCGAAGAGCCCGTCCGCCGCCGGGCCCAGGCAACGGTTTTTATTGACGGCCTTGGCCGTGCCGGTGCCTTGCTGGCGCGCACGCTCGCGACAGCGGGGGTCGGGCGACTGCTCCTGCGCGATCCTGCCGTGGTCGCTCCGGCCGATGTGGGTGCCGCCTATGCAGTGACGGATATTGGAATGAACCGGGCCGCAGCGGTGAAACGGCATCTGTTCCGGATTGATCCCACCCAGCAGGTGCTTACCTTTACCGATGCCGGGGAGCGCGCGGCGCCGGGAGCGGTAGACCTCGCCGTAACCGTGGGGACCTTGGGAACTCTTCCACGCAGCGGTGACCCCGGGGCCTTGCCCGGCGTGCCAAGGCTCCTTCTATCGGTGAACGAAACCGGCTGGGACGTCGGCCCGCTCCTGGTGCCCGGGTCAACGCCGTGCCTGGAGTGCCTGGACCGCCGCCGTGCGGATACTGATCCGGGCTGGTACGCGGCTGTCGAAGCCCTCACCAACCAGGACAGGGAGCGCCGGTCCGGTGCCGGTCCTTCCCGGAGTCCCGCCGCTGGCCCGGAGTGCGCCATTCCTGAAGGCGAGGAAGCGGCAGGCGCGGCCCTCGCGGCCGGAACGGCGGCCCTGGCGGCCTTGGTCTTCCTCGACGGCATCAACCAGCCGGCGCTGCTCTCCGCGGTGTTGTCGCTGCGCACCTCGGACGGATATTCCCGGCTGCAGAAGCTGGAGTACCACCCTGCCTGCGGCTGCAGGCTGCAGCACCGGGAAACCCGCACCGGGCGGCCGGAACATGCCGCCTAGGAGTCGGCGCCCTGTGACAGCACCTGCAGCACCGCTTCGCCGTAGCGCTCCAGCTTTGACGGACCGACGCCGGGCAGGGTTGCCAGCCGGTTCAGGGACGGCGGACGGTCTTCGGCAATGGCCACCAGCGTCGCGTCCGTGAACACCACAAAAGCGGGGATTCCGGCCTCCTGGGCTGCTTCGCGTCGCCACTCACGCAGGGCCTCAAAGGTCGCTTCTTCATAGGTCACCGGACAGTCGCCGCAGCGGCCCACCTTGCGTTCCGCCCCGGTGGTCAGCAGCGCCCCGCAGCTGCGGCACTTGGCCGGACCGGCAACCTTGCGCCGGGTCTGCTTTGCCGGACCCGCCGTCCGGGCCGTGTCGCGTTCGGTGCGCGGACGCAGCCCGTCCAGGAACCGCGACGGCTTCCGGTTGGCACGCCCGCCCGGTGTCCGTGCCGTGGACCAGGACAGGGCCAGATGCTCGCGGGCACGGGTGATGCCCACGTACAGCAGCCGGCGTTCCTCATCAACGGCCTCGGGGGTATCCGCGAAGGAAATCGGCATCAGGCCTTCGCTGAGCCCCACCAGGTACACCGCGTCCCATTCCAGGCCTTTGGCGGAGTGCAGCGAGGCAAGGGTCACGCCCTGGACGCGGGGGGCGTGCTGTGCGGCCGCGCGTTCCTCCAGCTCGGCCACAAAATCCTGCATGGTGAAGATGCTGTCCGGGTCGCGGGTACGGGCGACCTGCAGTTCCTCGGCCAGCGCCACCAATGCGGCCAGCGACTCCCAGCGTTCCCGGGTGGCTCCGCCGCCTGCCGGCGCCTCCGGCGTGTAGCCGAGCGAGGCCAGGATGTCCCGCACCAGCTGCGGCACCGGATCGTTGCCTACCGACCGGGACGCTGCCCGCAGCTGCAGGACCGCGTCGCGGACTTCCCGCCGGGCGAAGAACCTTTCACCGCCGCGCAGCTGGTAGCCGATCCCGGCGGAGGCCAGGGCCTGCTCATAGGCCTGGGACTGCCCGTTGGTGCGGAAAAGGACCGCGATTTCGCTGGCCTGGACGCCCTGCGCGATCAGCGCCTTGATGGAGGAGGCCACATGCGCTGCCTCTGCCTCGTCGTCGGCACACTCGGTGAAGGTCGGTTCCGGACCGGCCGGGCGCTGCGCCACCAGCTCGAGCGGCGTGGGCCACGCCGGGGCGTTCCGGTTGCGTTCCCCTTCGGCTGTGCGCGCGGCCAGGATCCGGTTCGCCAGCCCGACCACCTGCGGGGTGGAACGGTAGTCCCGGACCAGTTTGACGACGTCGGCGTTCGGGAAGCGCTTGGTGAAATCGAGCAGGTGCCGGGGCGTGGCACCGGTGAAGGAGTAAATGGTCTGGCTTGAATCGCCCACCACGCACAGTTCGTCGCGGGCACCCAGCCACAGGTCCAGGAGCCGCTGCTGCAGCGGGGAAACGTCCTGGTATTCGTCCACCACAAAGTGCCGGTACTGGTCCCGGACCATGGCCGCCACCCGCTCGTCCTCCTGGAGGATGCCCACCATGATCAGCAGGACATCCTCGAAGTCGATGATGTTCCGGTCCACTTTCACGTCCTCATAGGACTGGAAAATGCGGGAAATCGCCGTCAGGTCAAACCCGGCCGGCGGCTCGCGGTCGGCCGCGGCGCGGACATAGCTGTCCGGGGTCAGCATGGAGACCTTGGCCCACTCGATCTCCGCGGCCACGTCGCGGATGGCAGCCCGGTCCGTGGACAGACGCAGCCTGCGGGCCGCCTCGGCGATGATCTGGGCCTTATGGTCCAGCAGCCCCGGCAGGGCCCCGCCGACGGTATGCGGCCAGAAGTACTGCAGCTGCTTCAGCGCCGCCGCGTGGAAGGTTTTGGCCTGCACTCCGTGGGCGCCGAGATCGCGCAGCCGGGTACGCATTTCCGCCGCAGCCCGCGCCGTGAAGGTGACGGCAAGGACCTGCTGCGGTTTGTAGACGCCGGTCGCCACACCGTAGGCCATCCGGTGGGTGATGGCGCGGGTCTTGCCGGTACCGGCACCGGCCAGGACGCAGAGCGGGCCGGTCAGGGTGGTGGCCACTGCCCGCTGCTCGTCGTCGAGGCCGGACAGGATGCGTTCTTCGGGTGATTCGCTGCTCATGCGCGGGCGTTGGCCTCCGGTTCGGTGATGGGCCCGCCGTACCAGCGCTCGATCAGGTTCCGGGCGATGGAAATGGGGCCGGCAATGGTGATTTCGCCGCTGGCGACGGCGTCGGTGAGCTCGCTGCGGCTGAACCAGCGGACATCGGACATTTCAACACCGTCGGCCTGTGCCACGGAGTCTGAGGCCCGGGCGGTGAAACCAAGCATCAGTGAACACGGGAACGGCCATGGCTGGGAACCGAGGTATTGCGGAGAGTGGACAACCACGCCCGACTCCTCCTCCACTTCACGAATCACCGCGGCCTCCAGTGATTCCCCCGGTTCCACGAAACCGGCGAGTGTGGAATACCGGTTGCCCGGCCAGGCAGCGGCGGATCCCAGCAGGATCCGGTCCTGGGCGTCGATCACGGAGACGATGATCGCCGGGTCGGTGCGCGGGAAATGCGAGCTGCCGTCCTCGGGACAGCGGCGGACCCAGCCGCCCTGTTCCGGATGCGTTGCGGCACCGCAGCGCGGGCAATGCGTGTGCACCGCGTGCCAGTTGGCGATGGCTGCGGCCTCCACGAACAGACCCGCATCAAGGGCGCCCAGTTCCGTGGCTGCGGTCCGAAGACTCATCCAGGCGGCGCCGTCCACCGCGAGCGCAGGGTCCGGTTCCGGCAGGGTCACCAGCACGACGTCGGTCCCCTGCGGCACCTGCGCCTCCGCCAACGTGCGGCCCAGGTACACCGGAACCTCGCCGAAACCGCTTTCGGGCGGCTCCTGCAGAACCAGCACGGAGTCCCGGATCAGCGTCCGTCCCTGGGCAATGTACATGACCCGGGTTCCGGCCGCGGCACGCATGGTCTCGAAAAAGTCCGGGGAGACGCGGCGCACTGAACCGCGGTCCACGGCTGTCCTGGCCAGCGGTAATACACCGAGGGGGGAAACTTCTGCTGCCGGTGCCGGGATACTCATACCACCACCGTACTGACTACCTCCCCCCAAACTGTAGTCGGGCCGCAGTGCACCGTCCGGCTTGAGGTTTTCCTCACGGTTTGGGCGACTCGCCGCCGGACAATGGTTATTCGGGACACATCTGCCCATACGGTTGAAGATGTGAAACGGACCCCCATGGAATTGGCTGCAATGGCCAGCGCTGCCGTCCCAGGGCTGACCCCCACCGGCGTTGCCGGTTCCCCCGACGACGCCGCGGATTTCGACGCCGCGCTGCTGGTTGACGATGCCGGGCGCCGGTGGCGCGTCCGCTCCCCCAAGCACCTCGAGGCCAGCATGCGGCTTGAAACCGAGCTGCTGGTGCTGCGCACCTTTGTGCCGGCGGTACGGGCGGAACTGCCGTTTGCGCTTCCCTACGTTGCCGGAACCGTCCGCCAGGGCGAGTTGTGCACTTTCGTCTATTCCCACCTCCCGGGCGCCACCCGCTCCATTGACCAGCTGATGACAGCGGGCAAGGCCGTAGCGGCGGAAATCGGACGGGCCATGGCTGCCGTCCATGCACTCCCCCGCGACCTGGTGACCAAGGCTGACCTCCCCAGCTACAGTGCCAACGAATTCCGCCAGCGCCGGCTGAACGAGCTGGATCAGGCCGCCACCACCGGAAAGATTCCCTCCGTACTGTTGCGGCGCTGGGAACACGCGCTCGAAGACGTCTCACTGTGGCGGTTCAAGCCAACGGTGGTTCACGGCGACCTGCATGAAGACAACATCCTGCTCACCGGTGAGCGGGTCAGTGCCGTCACCGGGTGGACGGACCTCCGCGTCGGTGACCCGGCCGACGACTTCGCCTGGCTGATTGCCGCCAATGATCCCGGCTTCACCCGTAACGTGCATGAGGCCTATCTCGAGGCCGGCAAGGATCCGGAGGATCCGCATCTGATCCGCCGTGCCGCCCTGTCGGCCGAATTTGCCCTGGCCCAGTGGCTGGTACGCGGCGTTGCCGCCGAAAATGACGCCATGGTGGAGGAAGCCGTGGAGATGCTCCGTACCCTCGAAGAGGACGTCCGGGTGCAGGAAGCAGCAGACAAGCGTTCGGGCCAGGCCAGGGCAGCAGAGGCACGCGCCTCGGTGGCCCGGCCGGAGGGCACCGGCGCCGCTGCGGAAGCGCCTTCATCCGCGGCTGCCGCCCAGGCTGAGCGATCCGCCGCCACCGTCACCACCGGCGTCGACACCGCCCGCGGGTCAGCGCGGAATGCCAAGGTAACGGTCGCCCCGATAGCACCGGATTCCGCCCCCTCGGTGACCGTGCAGGACGCAGCGGATGCCGAAAAAACCACCGGAGAAGAAGCCGCCGGGAAAACCGCCGGCTCGGATCAGCCGCTGGCCGACGTGATCGCGCTGCCAGCCCGCACTGAGGGTACAGACCCCGCTACGGCCGAAACAGGCTCGGCGACAACGGACGCCACGGAAACGGACAGCACGGAACGGGACAACGCTGAACAGGCCAACACCGGCCCGTCACCATCGAAGGACACGGGCAATGCCGCACGCGACCCGGAGAACACCTCCGGGGACACAGCGGGGCCTGCGCAGCCGGACTGCGGCGAAGCGGCGGACAATCCCGGCAGCGCCAATCCTTCCACCACGTCCCTTCCCCTGGCTCCGGTCCCGGACAAGTAGCTCGTGTGCCAGGCCTTGCAATAAGCCCTGGACCGGATACTTCCTGGAAAGGTGCTCCGCCTCGGCGGGGCACCTTTTTTGCTGCCCGGAGTGATTGAACAAAAAACCCGGCAAAAAACTTGCCTTCCTACTGCCCCGGTCCTATGGTTAGTTACATAAGTAATGAACCACCTAACCAAACCGGCCTGGACCAGCACTCTCATCCCGGGCACCCAGCGCAGGAGCCGCTTTGATAGATGACAGCAGGCCGATCTTCCAGCAGATCGCAGAACGCGTCGAAGGCGACATCCTTGACGAAATCCTCAAGGAGGAAAGCCAAGTGCCATCCACCAACGAGTTCGCCGCCTTCTACCGGATCAACCCGGCAACCGCCGCCAAGGGAATCAATCTTCTGGTCGATGAAGGCATTCTCTACAAGCGCCGCGGCATCGGCATGTTCGTTGCCCCCGGCGCCCGGGAAACCGTCCTGAAGAAGCGGCGCGAGCAGTTCTATCAGCAGTACGTCCGTCCACTGACGCTCGAAGCACGGAGGCTTGGGATCGACGACGAGCAGCTCGCCGGCTTCATCCAACGCAGCACCGCCGACACCGAAGGGAGCCTGGCACCATGACCGCCGGCACCGAAAACGTGATAGAAACCCGGAACCTGACCCGCCGCTACCGGGACCAGCTAGCACTCGACAATGTGAACCTCAGTATCGCCGGCGGCCGTATTTACGGTCTGCTCGGCCGCAACGGCGCCGGCAAGACCACGCTGATGTCGATCCTGACCGCCCAGGGGTTTGAGTCCGCGGGTGAGGTACGGGTCTTCGGGGAACACCCCTTCGAAAACGAGCGGGTGCTGCGCCGGATGTGCTTTGTCCGCGAGTCGCAGAAGTACCCGGACGACTTCACGGCCGCCAATGCCTTTGCCTCCGCCCGGCTGTTCTACCCCCATTGGGATGCCGGGTTCGCCGCCTCACTCGCCGAGGAGTTCCGCCTCCCCCTGAAGCGCCGGATCAAGAAACTCTCCCGCGGCCAGCTCTCCGCCGTCGGCGTCATCCTCGGACTGGCTTCGCGGGCGGACATCACGTTTTTCGACGAACCGTACCTTGGCCTGGACGCCGTTGCCCGGCAGATCTTCTATGACCGGCTGGTTCAGGACTTTGCCGACCACCCGCGCACCATCCTGCTTTCTTCGCACCTAATCGATGAGGTGGCCAACCTGCTGGAACACATCATCGTGATCGATCAGGGCCGGATAGTCCTGGATGACGACGCCGAGAACATCCGCGGCAGCGCCGTCACCGTCACCGGCACGGCGGACGTGGCGGAGGCCTTCGCCTCCGGCCGGACGGTGCTGCACCGCGAGTCCCTCGGTTCCCTTGTGTCGCTGACACTGGAACACCGAATGGACGACGGCGAGCGCCGGGAAGCCGCCGAGCTGGGATTGCAGCTGACTCCTGTGTCCCTGCAGCAACTCGTTGTCCGGAAGTCGCTTCAAACCACCCGCCCGGACGCACCCGGCACCGAAGTACATAGCCTGGAGGCCTTCAAATGAAGCAGTCACTTGCCGTTGCAAGGATGCAGCTGACGAATAAGTGGATCTACCTGTGGACCCCGCTGATCATCCTCGCCGCCTCAACACTGATTTCCCTGGCCATCTTCGCCATGGTTCCCGATGACGCCACCATCATTTCAGGCTCCGGCCAGGCCGTGATGTGGTACTTCTTTGCACTCGGCATCCAGGCCATGACACTGCTCTTCCCCTTCTCCCAGGCCATGAGCGCCAGCCGGCGGTCCTTCTACATTGGGACCGTGGGACTGTTCACGGCCGTGGCCCTGGTGCTGGCCGTCCTGTACTGGATCCTGGGGCTGATCGAACAGGCCACCGACGGATGGGGCATGCAGGGAGCCATCTTCGCCATCCCGTGGATTGCCGAGGGCACCTGGTATGCCCAGATCCTGTTCTACTTCGCGGTCACCATCCTGCTGTTCCTGGCCGGCTTTTGGAGTTCGACAATCTACAAGCGGTGGCGGACCGTCGGCCTGACAGCGGCGCTGGTAGGACTCGGCGCAGTGTTGCTCGGAGCCATCGCCCTGATTACCTGGCGGGATGCCTGGCCGTCTGTGGGAGCCTGGATGGGCGAGCTGACACCGCTCTCCCTGGCAAGCTGGGTGCTGGCCTCTGCAGCGCTACTGGCCCTCACCTCCTACGCCACGCTGCGACGCGCGGTGCCCTAAGCAACGGCCAAAACCCGTCCGCCGGCTCAGAACCCGGCGGACGGGGTGCTCGCTGCCTCCCGGATGATGTCCTCCAGTTCCGTTTCCCCGGCCAGGTTGAAGGGCCGGATGAGCTTGTCCGCCGCCACGTAGTAGAACGCGGCGCGCACCTTCTCCAGCGGCACACCCTTCAGCCGGGACCAGGCCAGCCGGTACACGGCCAACTGCATGGCGCGGACGTCCAGCTTCGATGACGACGGCGGCGCCCCGGTCTTCCAGTCGATCAGGTCCCAGGTGCCGTCGGCGTCCTGGAAGACGGCGTCGATCCGCCCCCGCACGACGACGGCGTCCACCTTGGTTTCCACCGGAACCTCGATGTAGGCGGGTGTCCGCTGTGCCCACTCGGATGCCTCGAACGTCGCCACCATGTCCTCGAGCTGGTACGCCTCGTCCACATAGGCATCGGCAGCCCCCGGATACTCATCGATATCCAGCATGCCGCTGCTGCCAAAGAACTCCTCAACCCAGGCATGGAAGGCCGTGCCCTTACGGGCAGCCATGCCGGGCTGGCGCGGGACCGGGCGGCGCAGCTGACGGGTCACCTCGGCCGGATCATCCTTCAGGTCCACCAGCATGGACGCCGAGATGTGGGCAGGGAGTTCCACCGGCACTACTTCATTGGGCGGACGGTGCCGTGCCAGCAGCAGCTCCGTTTCCCGGCCCCAACGGCCGTCCGGCACCGGGGCTTCCCTGCCGTCCGGGGACGAGGCGCGGTCAGCGGCCTGCCGCTCCGCGGCCGCCAGGACGGACTGCGCCGCAGCTTCCATCCGCGGGCGGCGAGAGCCGAGCGGATCCTTGGGCCAGGCGGCACGCTCGGCCTCGGCTAGGGCGGGGTTCTCCGTACCCTCCTCCTCGGCTGTCACCCAGCGTTCCAGGTGGTACCCGGGTGCGCCCTCCTGTTCCAGCTCGTACAGGTCCTGCAGGTAACGCGAGGGGCCCAGGGGCTTTGAACGTCCCCCGCCCCACGCGGAGGAGGTGCAGATCAGCACCGATTTGGCCCGGGTGAAGGCAACGTATGCCAGCCTGCGTTCCTCCCGTTCGGCATGGCCTTTGGCGTCTTCACTGAAGAGCTTCTCACTCTCCAGCCAGGACTTCTGGTCCACCTGCTCCCAGTCCCACTGTGGCAGGTCCAGGCTGTCGCCCCGAAGCGTCCACGGCACCGAGGAGTCGCCGCTGCTCCAGCGTGAATCCTTGTCGCTGGGGAAGGACGCCTCGTTCAGGCCGGGAACGGCCACGATGTCCCACTCCAGCCCCTTGGAGGCATGCACGGTCAGCAGCTGCACAGCCTCCCGGCTGGGTTCCAGCGGGGTGACGGGCAGCCCGTTTTCCTCGGCGTTGGCAGCTTCCAGCCAGGCCAGGAACGCGGCCAGGTCCACCCGTTCCGCGGATGAGCTGAAGGTAGCCGCGGCGTCGATGAAGGCGTCGAGGTTGCGGCGGGATTCATGCAGGGTGACGCCGGGTTTGGCCGCCACTTCAAGGTCCAGCAGGATCCTGCGCTCCACCTCACCGATCAGGGTGGTGAGGTCCTCCCCCACAAAGCCGCGAAGGTCCCGCAACTCATCGCGCAGCAGGGTGAGGCGGCGCAGCCCTTCCTCCGAGAGGGACCGGCCGGCGTTGGAGACCCAGCCGGCGCGCGGCAGTGAATCCACTGCTTCGACCAGGCTGCCGGCCTCCACGAGGTCGGCTTCGACCACCAGGTCCGGCCCTTCATCCGGGCCGTGGATGTCGGCCGCGTCCGCCACCCGGACGGCGCGTTCGCGGACCCGCACCAGGTGCCGCGACCAGTCCGCCAGGGCCATCAGGTCCGCGGGCCCCAGGCGCCAGCGGGCTCCGGAAAGGATGCGCAGCATGGAATCCGAGCGGCCCGGGTCCCCCAGTACCCGCAGGACGGCCAAAAGATCCACCACTTCGGGCGTGGAAAGCAGTCCGCCCAGTCCAACAATCTGGACCGGGATGCCGCGCAGTTCCAGTTCCTTGCGGATGGGTTCAAACTGCTTCCGGCCCCGGCAGAGGACGGCGACGGTGGGCCACAGGACGTTGCGGCGGTCGTCGTATTCGGCCTTCTGCTGCCGGTGTTTGGCCACCAGCTCGGCGACGGCTTCGGCTTCGCCCAGGATCCGTTCCCTGCCGTGCCGTCCGGGTTCCACGGACACATCGCAGAGGTAGCGCCCGAGGTACACCTCGCCGAGCGGCGCGCCGGGCCGGGCCTGCAGCTCGGGAACGTGCGGCAGCCGCTGGTGCTTGAGCCAGGGGGCGGCGTTGTTGAGCTCGCTGGAGACGGTGTTGGCGGCGGCCAGCACCGAGGTGGAGTTCCGCCAAGCCACGGACAGATTGGCCAGGGGCGCCAGGGCCCGCCCTTCCTCCGTGATCAGCGGGAATTTCTCCCGGAAGGTGCCCAGCTGCCCGGCGGACGCGCCGCGGAAACCGTAAATGGACTGATGCGGGTCACCCACCGCGGTGACCGAACGTCCGTCCCCGAACAGCTTGGAAAAGAGCACCATCTGCGCGTGCGAGGTGTCCTGGAATTCGTCCAGCAGCACCACCTTGTACTTGGCGCGTTCCATCTCCACGGCTTCCGGGATGGTGGCCGCTATGCGGGCGGCGAGTTCCACCAGGTCACCGAAGTCCAGCTGCCGGCGTTCGGCCTTTGCCTGCCGGTAGGCCTCCACCAGTTCGGTGACGGAGATACGGGTACGCAGCCGGTTGAGCATCTTCCGGGCCGCCTGCGTGGGCTCCTTGGGTTTGCCGAACTGATAGGGCAGCACGGAAACCGCGTCCACGTGGGCCTGCAGTTCGGCCCGTACCTCAGCGGGGGTGCGCAGGTGTTCGGAGCATTCCCCGGCCATTTGCAGCACTGCCGAGACCAGGGTGGATTTGGCTGCGGTGAAGTGTTCGTAGTCTCCGGAGTATGCCTCCACTACCTCGTTGGCCAGCTGCCAGGACTGCGCGCCGCCGAGCATCACGGAGTCGCGTTCAACGCCGATCCGCAGGCCGTAGTCGTTCACGATGCCGTTGGCGTAGGAGTGATAGGTGGAAACGGTGGGTTCCATCCGCTCTTCGGCGCTCTCATCCGGCCCGTCTGCCCCGCCGGCGGAGTCCAGCTGGCGGTACAGCAGGTTCAGGCGTCCGCGGATCCGGGTGGCCAGCTCGCCGGCGGCCTTTCGGGTGAAGGTCACCCCGAGAATCTGTTCGGGCCGGACCAGCCCGTTGGCCACCAGCCAGACCACCCGGTCCGCCATGGTTTTGGTTTTGCCCGAACCCGCGCCGGCGATGACCAGCAGCGGTTCCAGCGGACCCTCGATGATGCCGATCTGGTCTTCGGTGGGGTACTGGACGGGAGCCTGGGGTTCGGTATGCAGCAGTTCCGCCAGTTCCCTGGCGGAGTACCGCGGAGCTCCGTTCGCCGGCAGGGTGCCGTCCGGGTGCTCGTTGGTTCCGGATACCTCATCGGTTACGGAGGCACTCACTCGGTGACCTGCTTTCCTTCAGCGCACAGTGGACAGATTTCCGGCAGCCGGCAGCCGTTGCCGCCGAATCCGCTGCGGCCGGGATCGTGGACGGTTTCGAAGAACGCTGCCGACATCAGCCGTGCGGCGTCGGCCACCATGTCGCGGGCAGACGTATCCTCCGGGTCCAGCGGCGGCTGCTCCTGGACGGAAACACCCTTGTTGCTGGTCCCCAGCTGCACAAGGGCCGCGCCGCCGGGTACCTGCGGTGCCTCCGGGAAGGCACCCTCGCGGATAGCCTCCTGATAGGCCGCCAGCTGGGGATGGCCCGCAAGGTCATCCTTCTTCGGCGCAGACTTGCCCGTCTTCAGGTCCACGATGAACAGCCGCCCGTCGGCGTCCTGTTCCAGCCGGTCGATCTGGCCGCGCAGCAGGGCCGTCCGCGCTTTGCCATCGATCTCCACCGGCAGTACCACTTCGAAGTCCTGTTCCACGCCGGCGAGGGAGCGCCCGCTGCGCCGCATGCTGATGACGTATTCGGCCAGCTTGCGGACCATCGTTTCGGCGCGGTGGAAGTCCATCTGCCCCTCCCAGTTGTCCTTCATTCCGAGCGATGGCCAGCGCTTCTGCAGTTCGGCAACGTATTCGCTGCCTGACGCGTCCGGCAGGTCCTGGGCAATGGAATGCACCAGTGTTCCCAGGGAGCGGGCAAAGTCGGTCGCTTGTTCCCCGCCCGCAGCGGACACGAACCAGCTCAACGGCGACTTGAGTACGGCGTCGACCTTGGACGGAGACACGGGGATCGGGACCTCCGGAGGCAGGATCGGTTCCTCGGTGGAGAGCGGAGCCAGCCCCCACCACTGCTCAGGATGGGCGCCCGGGACGGGAACCGGATGATTGAGCATGGCGCCCAGCCGGTACACGGCTTCGTCTGCCGCACCTCGGTCGGCGTCCGGCTGCTGGGCGTGCCTGCGCAGCTCCGCCACCAGCGAGCGCAGGGTGCTGGGGCGCAGCACCTCGGTGCGCGCGCGTTTCTCCGCACCGGGTTCCAGCGGCGCCACCAGGTCCAGGAACTGCGAGGGCTGCTCGTCCTCCGAGGACACCGCCGTGCAGATCAGCACCTCCGTGGCACGGGAGATGGCGGTGGAAAAACTGCGCAGCTCATCGAAACGGATGGCCTGCATCAGGGTCAGCGGGCTGCGGTGGGCCCGGAAATTGCTCCCGTGTTCCACGGCTGCCACCAGTTCCCCGCTGCCCAGCAATTCGCCGCGCAGCCGCAGGTTGGGCCACACATCCTGCTGGATGCCGGCCACGATGACCATCGGCCATTCACGTCCGGCGGCGCTGGCCGGGGTCAGCAGTTCCACCGCTTCCCGGCGCTGGGCCCGGGCGGCCAGGGTATCCATCGGCAGCTCGGAGCTCGTGAGGTAATCCAGGAACTGCGCAGGCGTGGAACCCGGCAGCTGGTCCACGTACCGTTCGGCCGTCTGGAACAGGGCCATGATGGCATCCAGGTCCCGGTCCGCACGGGAAGCGGCGGGGCCGCCCGCCAGTGCTGTCTCGGCCCATTTTTTGGACCAGCCCGATGCCGACCAGAGTGCCCAGAGAACGGTTTCCGCGGTGGCCCCGGGTTCGGCGGCTGCCTGCCGTCCGGCGGTGAGCATCCCCGCGATGCGCCGGGCCGCGGTTCGGGCGTCCCACGGCAGGCCGGCAAGCGCCAGGCCGGAGGGGGATTCCGGGTCCAGCAGCGATTCGACCAGCAGCACGTCGCTGGTGCGTCCGCCGCCGCCGCTGAGTTCCTCGCGCCGCAGCGCCTGGCGCAGCCGGCGCAGTTCAAGCGTGCTGGCACCGCCGATGCGGGAAGTCAGCAGCGAAACAGCGAGTTCCGGGGTCAGGAGCTCCGGAGCAAGGACAACGGCGAAGGCGTCCAGCAGGGGACGGACGGCGGCTTCGTCGCGGACCGCTTTTTCGGCAACCGGGACCTTGACCTCAATGCCCTGGCCTGAGAGGTAACGCTGCAGTGCGGCCAGCTGCGCACCCGTCCTCACAATCACGGCCATGTCTTCCAGCGACCGCCCCTGCAGCAGTTGGGCTTCCAGGATCCGCTGGGCAACATAGCGCTGCTCATGCATGGGCGAATCAACCACGTGGGCTTCAGCGGCGGGCACGGCGGGTTTCCCGGCAACGGATTCGGCCCGGGCACCGGGGCTCGCCGGGGCACCCTCAGGACGCCCTTCGCGGTCCAGGAAGCGTGCATCCGCAACGGCCGTGCGGTAGGACGGCAATGATCCCACCACGGAAATGCGTGAGGCGGTCCGGGTCCAGGCCCCGGCCAGTTCCCCGGCCAGACGGTGCGAGGTGGTCAGGACGCGCGTTTGAATCCCGCCGGGGAAACGGTTCCCCAGCGTGCCCACCAGGTCCGGGCGGGCGCCGCGGAAGCCCTGGACCACTGTGTCCGGGCAGGCGGTGGCCATGGAATCTCCCGTACCTGCGAGAAGGGCAAACAGGCTGTGGATGGCGGGGTTGGCTTCCTGCAGGTCATCGACCAGCACCAGCCGCAGACGGTCCTGCTCGGCGGCCAGAAACTCGGGATCCGAGCGCAGGATGTTCAGCGCGGACGTAATGATGCCCGCCGGGTCGAAGGACTCCGGCATCCGCAAATCCAGGACATCGCGGTACTCGGCGTACAGGTCGGCCGCCGCCACCCAGTCGGGGCGGCCGTACCGCTGGCCAAGTTCCCGCAGCTCCTGGGTGGAAATACCGTATTCAATGACGCGGTCAAACAGCTGCCGGATTTCCTGCCGGAACCCTCGGGTGCCCAAGGCAAGGTCCAGGCTTTCGGGCCACGGCAGTTGCGGAACGCCGTGCTGCCCGTGTCCGGCCAGCAGTTCCTTGATAATCACGTCCTGCTCGGCGCCGGAGAGCAGTTTGGGTGCACGGGTGAGGTACGGCAGCCTTCCCTCGGTCTTGGCGCGGCGGATCAGGTCGAAGGCGTAGGACGCCCAGGTACGCGCCGGGGCGGTGCTCAGTGTGCCCTGCAGCCGGGCGGAGAGTGCATCCCGCAGCCCGGCGGCGGCAAGCCGGGTGGGGGCGAGCATCAACAGGTTCGCAGGATCCAGCCCGTCCCGTTCAATGCGGGCGACGGCGGCCTCCACCAGGACCGTGGACTTGCCCGTTCCGGGTGCTCCCAGGACCAGTACGGGACCGCTTCCGGCGGGAAGGTCCACCACGGCCTGCTGGTCCGCGCTGAGCTGCGGAACCGCGGCTGCGGCGGCAGCCGGCGAAACGAGTTGGAGTTTAACGCTCATGGCTCCACTTCATCATGACCCACTGACATTCCTGCTATCTGCGGAGCCCGGGGGTGGTGCGGCGCCGGACCCGGGATCCGCAGACGCGAGAAGCCGGTTGCGAAGGGCATCGAGGTGCTGCCACTGGTCCTCCGTCGGCTGCCAGCGTGCAGCGGCGATCAGCACCCGGTAACCGTTGCCGTCGTCGTCGGCCGTTCCCCGAAGGGGCGTGCCCTCCCGGCGGTAGTGTTCCCACGCCCGCCCGCCATGGCACCGGGGCGGCTGACCGGATGCACGCAGCACCCGCCACCAGCAGACCTCGGAACCGCGGGCGGACATTACGGCACCGACCTGACGCGGGCCGCCTGCTCCGAGCAGTTCGGCAATGTCGCCGTAGGACAGCACCCTGCCCGGCGGAATGAGATCCGCCACTGACAGCACCGCATCCGCATACTCTGCCTGCATATCCAGCAGGGTACCGAGGCAGCGGCACACCCCGCCAATTCCGGGATTGTCAGTACCCGCCGGTACGTTTGATGCATGAACAGCTGGCATGAACTCCCCCGGGCCGCCTTCGATCTGGAGACCACGGGCCGGGACCCGCAGACCGCACGGATAGTCACCGCATCCATCATCCTGGTCAACGGCAGGGGTGACACGCTCCAGCACCATGAATGGCTGGCCAATCCGGAAATACCCATCCCCGCGGAAGCCGCCGCCATTCACGGCATCACCACTGAGCGTGCCCGGGCCGAAGGCGGGCAGCCGGCATCCGTGACTGCGGAAGTGGCTGACGTACTGGGCGGTTTCTTCGCCGCCGGTATCCCCGTGCTGGCCTTCAACGCCTGTTATGACTTCACGGTCCTGGCCTGGGAATGCGAGCGGTTCGGCCTGACCGCCCCCAGCCCCTTCCCGGTGATTGATCCGTACATCCTGGATAAGCAGGTGGACCGGTTCCGCCGCGGCAAGCGCACCCTCACGGCCATGGCTGAACACTACGGCGTGGGTTTTGAGAATGCCCATACGTCCGCTGCGGACGTGGCCGCCACCCTGGAAGTTGCAGCGGTCATGGCGGCGAAATACCCGGAACTGCAGTGCGACGCAGCGCAGCTCCACGAGTCCCAGATCGGCTGGGCTGCCGGGCAGGCGGCAAGCTTCCAGGAATTCCTGCGGCGGCGGAACCCCGAAGCCGTGATCGACGGCGCCTGGCCGCTGCGCCCGGCGCAGGATCTTGATCCGTTGGCGGTCCTGGACCCGGCCTGACCGCCGCCTTCGGCCCGTCGTCACAGGCCGTCACCTTGGCTCACCGCCCGTTGCCGTCATGAGATACTGGTAGTTGTGTCTGGCGCTGATGGCGCCCGGGCGTACCCGCGCACCATGCGCGCGCAACCCGCCCCGCGCCACGAGATTGGCGGGCACCCTCCGCACGGCCGGCCCTGGCCACGGCACGCCTGAGTGCCCCTCTCCAGGCACACCCCTGTCCGGCCGCTTACGCATATGACGAGGACCAATGATCACAGTTACCGACCTCCGCAAGGTCTACCGGCAGGGTGAGCGCGATGTCACCGCCCTGGACGGCGTCAGCCTTAGCGTGCCCAAGGGCTCGATCCACGGCATCATCGGACATTCCGGTGCCGGCAAATCCACCCTGGTGCGCTGCCTGACCCTGCTGGACCGGCCGACGTCGGGCTCCGTCACCATCGACGGACGCGAGCTGACCGCGGTGAAGGACTCCGAGATCCGTGCGGCCCGCCGCCGCATCGGCATGGTGTTCCAGCACGCGAACCTGATGGATTCGCGGACTGCTGCTGCCAATATCGCCCACCCGCTGGAACTGGTGGGAACCAAAAAGAGCGTCATCGACGCCAAGGTGCAGGAGCTGCTGGGCCTGGTTGGCCTGGAAGGTTTTGCCGGGGCGTATCCCGCCCAGCTCTCCGGCGGCCAGAAGCAGCGCGTCGGCATTGCCCGCGCCCTGGCCTCGGATCCCGATGTCCTGCTCTGTGACGAGCCGACGTCTGCCCTGGACCCGGCCACCACCGACGACATCCTGGACCTGATTTCGGACCTGACCCGCAGGCTGGACCTGACGGTGCTGATCATTACCCACGAAATGAACGTGGTGAAGCGCATCTGCGATTCCGTCTCCCTCCTGGAGGCCGGCCGCGTCGTGGAGCACGGCCCGCTGCGCGACGTAGCCTCCGACCTGCGCGGCCGCCTGGCCAAGCAGCTCATTCCCCTGCCGGCCACTCCCCCGTCCCCGGGCGGTCCGGTGCTGGAGCTGCTCTTTACCGGGCAGACCACCTCGGACCCGGTGCTTTCAGCCCTGACCCGCCGCTTCGACACGGACGTCAATGTTTTGGCCGGCAGCGTCGAGCTGCTGGCCGGTACCCGCTTCGGACGGCTCCGCATCCAGCTGGACACACATACCGACATGACCGCAGTCCATGAATACCTCGCCCTGCAGGGCGTCACCGTGGAGGTGGCCGCATGAATTTCCTGACCGAGCTTTTCGACAATCCCGGCATTACCAAGGCGCTGCCCGAAGCCGTGGTGGAGACCCTGCAGATGGTCGGCATTTCCGGCTTCTTCACGCTGCTGATCGGCCTGCCGCTGGGCGTGTTCCTGCACACCAGCGCCCCGGGCGGGCTGCGCCCGCTGCGCATCACCAACCGGATTGTCAGCGACATCATCGTCAACATCACCAGGTCGGTGCCCTTCGCGATCCTGGCCGTCACGCTGATCCCGCTGGCCCGCCTCGTCACCGGAACCTCCATCGGCCCGATAGCTGCCTCCGTATCGCTGAGCATCGCCACCATTCCGTTCTTCGCCCGTCTGGTCGAAAACGCCCTGCGTGATGTCTCCGGCGGCAAGATCGATGCCGCGCTCGTGATGGGGTCCACCAAGATGCAGGTGATCTCCAAGGTCCTGCTGCGTGAGGCCATGCCCGGCCTCGTGGCCGCCCTGACCACCACCATGGTGACCCTGGTCGGCTACTCGGCGATGGCCGGCATCATCGGCGGCGGCGGCCTGGGCCGGCTGGCCTACAACTACGGCGTGCAGCGTTTCGACACCCAGGTGATGCTGGTGACCATTGTCGTCATTGTGGCCCTGGTCCAGATCATCCAGCTGGTGGGTGACTGGTTCTCCCGCCGGGTAGACCACCGGTCCGCTTCGGGCAGCGGCAGGCGCCGCCGTCCGGCCGCAGCCGTCTCCGGAACCGACGCCGCAGCCGCCGTGCGCCCTGCCGGTGCGGCGGACCGCGAACGGGACGGCGCCGCCGTCTGACTCCCCTCAGGTTTCCGCACAGTCCGGGCAGTTTCCGGACTGATTCCCGGATCTGCAGCCAGTAGCCGCTAGCTGCACCCCACCCGCCGGCGGAGTTCCGTCACGGGTTTCGCGAAAGGAACGCACTAGATGCGTAAAGCACTAACCCTCGTTGCCACCGGTGTGGCCACGGCTCTGGCGTTGACGGCTTGCGGTGGATCTGATTCCGCCCCCAGCGCCGTAGAGAGCCTTGACCCCGCCAATCCGGTAACCCTGACCGTGGGCGCCAGCCCGACGCCGCACGCCCGGATCCTGGAGTTCGTCCGTGACAACCTCGCCGAAGAGGCCGGGCTGGAGCTGGAAATCCAGGAGTTCGACGACTACATCACGCCGAACATTTCCCTGAACGACGGCGACAGCGACGTCAACTACTACCAGCACCTGCCATACCTGGAATCCCAGATGGAAAGCCAGGGCTACGACTTCGAGCACGGCGCCGGCATCCACATTGAGCCGTACGCTGCGTTCTCCGAGAAGCACGACGACGTCTCCTCCATTGAAGACGGCGCCCGGGTGATGGTCACCAACGACCCCTCGAACCAGGCACGCGCCCTGAAGATGCTCGAAGATGCCGGTCTGGTGAAGGACATCGCCGACGATTCCTCCGTGCTGACCCTGACGGACGAGCAGAACCCGAAGAACCTGGACTTCCAGGAGAACCAGCCTGAACTGCTGGTGAACGATCTGGGTGACGCAACCGTGGACCTGGCCATCATCAACGGCAATTACATCCTCGAGGCCGGGCTGAGCACCGATGACGCCCTGCTGGTGGAATCCGTGGAGGGCAACCCGTACGCCAACTTCCTCGCATGGAAGACCGGCAACAAGGATGCCCGGATCGACAAGCTCGAAGAGCTGCTGCACTCCCCCGAGGTCAAGGCCTTCATCGAAGAGACCTGGCCGAACGGCGACGTGACGGCCGCGTTCTAGGCCACCGCCAAACAAAAAACCCCGCACCTGCCAGGTGCGGGGTTTTTTGCTGTCCGGCTGCGCTTCCCGGGCCAGGGCTGCGCTTCCCCGGACTAGGGCTGCGCTTCCCGGACTAGGGCTGCGCCTGTGCGGCGGCCTTGGCGGCTGCCGGCAGGGCCGCGTAGATGCGGTCCATCGCGGCGTCGTCGTGGGCGCCCGAAAGGAACCACGCCTCGAAGACGGACGGCGGCAGGTACACCCCGGAATCCAGCATGGAGTGGAAGAACGGCCGGTACCGGAAGGCTTCCTGCGCCTGTGCCTGCTCGTAGTTGTGCACGCCGGTGGCGGAGGTGCCGAAGGCCACGCTGAACAGGCTGCCTGCGCGCTGGATGCTGTGGTCCACGCCGGCCTTGTCCAGTTCGGCGGAAACCGCGGCAGAGAGCTCCGCGCTGCGGGCGTCCACCGTGGCGTAGACCTCGGCGGTCGCGGCCTTCAGCGTGGCGACGCCAGCGGCCATGGCGATCGGATTACCGGAGAGGGTGCCTGCCTGGTAGACCGGGCCCAGCGGGGCCAGATGGTCCATCACATCGGCGCGGCCGCCCAGTGCGGCCACGGGCATGCCGCCGCCAATCACCTTGCCGAAGGTGAACAGGTCCGGCGTCCAGCCTTCGACGGCGCCGGTGAGACCCCAGTAGCCGGCCGGGCCGGTACGGAAGCCGGTCAGGACCTCATCGAGGATGAGCAGGGCACCGTGCGCGGCAGTGATCCGGGACAGCGCGGCGTTGAAGCCCTCGTCCGGGGTCACCACGCCCATGTTCGCGGGCGCGGCCTCGGTAATCACCGCGGCAATGTCTGAGCCGTGCTCGGCAAAGGCCTTTTCCACGGCGGCAACGTCGTTGTACGGCAGCACCAGGGTCTCCGCGGCGGTGGCCGCCGTGACGCCGGCGGAGCCGGGCAGTGCCAGCGTGGCCAGGCCGGAGCCGGCGGAGGCCAGCAGGCCGTCCAGATGGCCGTGGTAACAGCCGGCGAACTTGATGACCAGGTTACGGCCGGTGTAGCCGCGGGCCAGCCGGATGGCGGTCATGGTGGCTTCGGTGCCGGTGGAGACCATCCGAAGACGCTTCACACCGGGCACCCGGTCCATGACCAGCTGGGCCAGCTCGGCCTCAGCCGGGGTGGAGGCGCCGAAGGAGAGCCCGTTGTCGACGGCGGCGTGCACGGCGGCCAGGACATCGGGGTGGGAGTGGCCTACCAGCGCCGGGCCCCACGAGCAGACCAGGTCCACGTACTCGCGGCCCTCGGAGTCCGTGATGTACGGCCCCTTCGCGGAGACCATGAATTTCGGTGTGCCGCCCACCGAGCCGAAGGCGCGGACCGGGGAGTTCACGCCGCCGGGCATCAGGGCCCGGGCGCGGTCGAAAAGCTCGTCATTGGAAGACGGTGTGACAGGTGAGGACATTACTTGCTTTCCTTCAGCCAGGCTGCCAGCTCGGCGGCCCAGTACGTGAGAATCATGTTCGCGCCGGCCCGCTTGATGCCCAGCACGGACTCTTCGATGGCCCGGCGGCGGTCAATCCAGCCGTTGGCGGCGGCAGCTTCAATCATCGCGTACTCGCCCGAGATCTGGTAAGCGCCCACCGGCACCGGGGACATCGCTGCCACGTCCGCCAGCACGTCCAGGTAGCTCATGGCCGGCTTGACCATCACCATGTCGGCGCCTTCTTCGAGGTCCAGCTCCACTTCCAGCAGAGCCTCGCGCCGGTTCGCCGCCTCCATCTGGTAGGTCCGCCGGTCGCCCTTGAGCTGGGAGTCCACGGCTTCGCGGAACGGGCCGTAGAACGCGGAGGCGTACTTGGCGGCGTAGGCGAACAGGGACACGTCCTGGTACCCCGCTTCGTCCAGGGCCTGGCGGATGACGGCAATCTGGCCGTCCATCATGCCGGACGGGCCAAGCACGTGCGCGCCCGCGCGGGCCTGTTCCACGGCCATCCGGCCGTAGATTTCCAGTGTGGTGTCGTTATCCACCACACCGTTTTCGTCCAGGACGCCGCAATGTCCGTGGTCGGTGAATTCATCCAGGCAGACATCGCTCATGATCACCAGCTCGTCGCCCACCTCCTCGCGGACGGCGGCAATTCCGCGGTTGAGGATGCCGTCCGGGTCCGTGCCGGCACTGCCCGCGGCGTCGCGCTCGGCGGGGATGCCAAAGAGCATGATGCCTCCCACCCCGAGATCCACCGCCTCTGCTGCTGCCTTCTTCAGGGAATCCATGGTGTGCTGGACGACGCCGGGCATGGAAGTCAGTGGATTCGGCTCGGTAATCCCCTCGCGGACAAAGGCGGGCAGGATCAGCTCGGCCGGATCGAGCCGGAATTCGGCGGTCAGGCGCCGCATGGCGGGGGTGGTGCGCAGCCGGCGGGGGCGGTGCTGGGGGAAGCTCATAGAGGTAAGTCTGCCTTCCGGTATTGGGGGAGCTAGTTTTTGGAGCCCGTTGACATAGCAACGGACAGTGCCTGCGCTATTCCCTGCGGAGTCGGCCGTTCCGCCACGGCATGCGGCGGCAGGTCCAACCCGCGCATCTGCGCGGCGGTACTGTCGCCGATGGCCACCAGCAGTGTTCCGGCAGGTACCGGGGAACAGCGCCGCGCAAAACGCAGGGCAATGCTGGGCGAGGTCAGGACGACGGCGCGCGGCCCGGCAGGTGCCCGGGTCCGGAATTCCGAAGGGTCCAGCAGCCCGCCGGGCGGAACAGAGGGAGTGAAGCGCATTCCAGCGGCCGGGTAATCCACGGTGCAGTACGCGGTTACGGCGCGAACATCCCAGCCCATGGCCGTCAGCGCATCATGCAGCGACGGATCGGCAATGTCGGCCTGCGGCAGCAGGACCCGCAGGTCTCCCCCTTCGGGGTCTGTCCCGGAGGGGTCCGGCCAGGACGCAGCCAGGCCGCGGGCAGACTGGTCGGAGTCGGGCATGAAATCGGCATCGAAGCCGGCTTCCTCCAGGGCCTGCCGCGTGCCGGCCCCTACTGCCGCTATCCGGGTATCCGCCGGAACCACGGTTCCGGGGCGGATACCCAGCGCAGCGCACCGGTGCGTGACGGCCCGGACCGTAGTCACCGAGGTGAACACCACCCAGGCGAACCGTCCGGCGTTGAGCGCATTCAGCGCCCTGTCCAGTGCCGCGGTGTCCGCCGGGAACTGGAAGTCGATCAGCGGCATCAGCGCGACCGTTGCACCGCATGCCTCCAGTTCCCGGACCATGGCCGAAGCCCGGTCCGGGGTCCGCGGAAGGACAATGCTGAGTCCGGTGAGGTCCGGACCGTTGTGCCTGACTGCCATCAGCAGCTCCTGCAGGGCATCAGCTGGCGGGCAGATCTGTGAGCTGCCCGGCTCCTGCTGCCAGCAGTTCCTCGGCCACCTGCACGCCGAGGGCGCGGGCCGCATCTTCGGTGAGCTCGGCGACGGCGGCGTTGCGCCGCAGCAGACGGGTCCCGTCATCGCTGCAGACCACTGCTTCGAGGCTGATGCTGCCGTCCTCCACATGGGCCAGCGCGCCTACCGGGGCGGTGCAGCCGGCTTCGAGCCTGCCCAGCATGGCGCGCTCGGCGGCGACGGTGAGCCTGCTCTCCCGGTGGTCGTAGGCCTCCAGTGCCTTCGCCAGCGCCCCGTCTTCGGCATCGGCAGCGCGGCATTCCACGGCCAGGGCACCCTGGCCGGGAGCGGGCAGCATCACGGCGGGATCAATGAATTCGGTGATGACGCCCACCCGGCCCAGCCGGGCCAGCCCGGCGGCAGCCAGCACCACGGCGTCGAGGTCTCCCGGCGCGCCTTCCATCAGTCCGGCCACACGACCCAGACGGGTATCCACATTGCCGCGGATGTCCACAATCTCCAGGTCCGGGCGGGCGGCCCGCAGCTGCGCCGCACGGCGGGGTGAGCCGGTGCCGATCTTCGCTCCTGCCGGCAGCCCGGCCAGGGTCAGGCCGTCACGGGCGCACAGTACGTCGCGTACGTCCACGCGCTCGGGAATGGCACCGAGCGCCAGCCCCGGGGCCGCCGCCGTCGGAAGGTCCTTGAGCGAATGCACGGCGACATCGCAGTCCCCCCGCAGCAGCGATTCGCGCAGCGCGGCGACGAAAACCCCGGTGCCGCCGATCTGGGACAACGCGGCCCGGTTGATGTCTCCCTCGGTCCGGACGCGCACCAGTTCGACGTCGAACCCGCCGAGGGTGGAAAGGGCTTCGGACACGGTGGTGGTCTGCGTGACCGCGAGCGCACTGCCGCGGGTCCCGATCAGGACGGGCGAGTGGGCCACTATTCGACGCCCACAGTGGAATCGGCGCCGGCGATGGTCGGCTTTTCACCGCGCAGGTTCGCGCAGCAGCCGGGACGGCAGACGTCGTACCAGGGGCCGAGCGGGGTGAGGGCGGGGCGGTCGGCGATGGTGTTCTCCGCCGTCCGTTCCTGCACCAGGTCCACCAGGCCGGCCACGAAGGTGTCGTGGATGCCCGGCGTCGGCGTGCGGTCCGCAGCCAGTCCCAGCTCCTTGCAGGTATCCATAGCCTCGGTGTCCAGGTCCCAGATCACCTCCATGTGGTCGCTGACAAAGCCGAGCGGCACAATGACGACGCCGTTGACACCCTTGGCGGGAAGTTCGGCAATGGCGTCATTGATGTCCGGTTCGAGCCAGGGGATGTGCGGGGCACCCGAACGGGACTGGTAGACCAGCTGCCAGTCCAGGCCGGCGGCTTCGGGGATCCGGTCGATGATGGCGCGGGCGTTGGCCAGGTGCTGGGCAACGTAGGCGCTGCCTTCTTCGAACTCCCGGTCGCGCGGACCGGAGGCTTCGGCATCCGCGGTGGGGATGGAGTGGGTGGAGAAGAGGATTTCGATCTTCCCGTCCGTCATGCCCGCGGCGTCAAGCTGCGCGCGGACCTTGGCGATCGACTCGCGGACACCTTCCACGAAGGGCTCCACGAAGCCGGGGTGGTCGAAATACTGGCGGACCTTGTCCACCTGCAGCTTTTTGTCCAGCCCGGTCTTCAGCAGGTTCATGCCGAGGTCCTCGCGGTACTGGCGGCAGCTGGAGTAGGAGGAGTAGACGCTGGTGGTGACCATGAGGATGCGGCGGTAGCCGGTGTCATAGGCGTCCTGCAGGACATCCTTGATGTAGGGCGCCCAGTTGCGGTTGCCCCAGAGCACGGGCAGCTCGACGCCGCGCCGGGCCAGTTCGGCCTCCAGTGCAGCCTTCAGCGCACGGTTCTGGGCGTTGATGGGGCTGATGCCGCCGTTGGCCCGGTAGTGCGTGGCCACTTCTTCCAGCCGTTCATCGGGGATGCCGCGCCCGGCGGTGACATTGCGCAGGAAGGGAATTACGTCTTCCTGGCCTTCGGGGCCGCCGAATGATGCCAGCAGGATGGCGTCGTAGTGCTTCGGTTCCATGCGCCCGTTTTCGTCAACCCCTTCGAGCGGGTTGAATGCGGCGGGCTCGTGGGAAACGTCGGATGTCATTTAAGTACCTCGGCAACATCGGCGGCCGGGATACGCCGGCCGGTATAGAAGGGAACTTCCTCGCGGACATGGTTGCGGGCTTCAGTGGAACGCAGGTGGCGCATCATGTCGACCAGGTCAACCAGATTGGGGGCCTCCAGGCCAAGGATCCATTCCCAGTCGCCCAGGGCGAAGGAAGCGACGGTGTTCGCAAGGACCTGGGGGAATTCGCGGCCCAGCATGCCGTGGTCGCGCAGCATCTTGCCGCGTTCCTCGGCGGGCAGCAGGTACCACTCGTAGGAGCGGACAAAGGGATAGACGCAGATCCAGGCTTCGGGCTCGATGCCGCGGGCAAAGGACGGCCAGTGGTTCTTCGAGAACTCCGCATCGCGGTGCACGCCCATGGCGGACCAGGCGATTTCGGTGTTCGCGAAAAGTTCCGTGCGCCGGATCCGGCGCAGGGCTGCCTGCAGCTCTTCGGGCTTGCTGCCGTGCAGCCAGACCATCACGTCGGCGTCGACGCGCATCGCTGATACGTCGTACAGGCCGCGCAGCGTCACGTTGTTCGCGCCGAGGTCCTTCGCGAGGGTCTCAAAGGCCTCCACGGCACCGTCCGAGACGGGTGCCGTCGGCGCTCCGGACCGTTTGAATACGGTCCAGAGGGTAAAGAACTGTTCTTCGTTGCCAGCCGCCCCGGAGGCGCTCTGATCCATCGTCTCACTCATGATTAACAGTCTGCCCCTTGCTTGTGGGTAAATCGAAACACAGAACTTCTACGGGTTGTAGAAAGTGGTTAATGTCACACCTGCCGCAATGCCCGGGCCAGCTCTGCCATCCGGGTGCGGGTGTCCGCGGTTACCGCGGCCAGGCCGGTACCGGCCAGCCAGGCGCCGACGGCTTCCAGTCCGGGCACTTCGGCCACCGCGGCCCGGACCGCTGCCACCCGCTCGCCGTGGCCAACCGCAGCGGAGGGCAGTGCGCCAACCCAGCGCACGACGTCGGCACCGACCACGTCGTCGGCCCCGAGGGAGACCTGCAGCAGCGCGGAGGCATCCGCTATGGCCTGGCGGATCAGGTCCTCGTCAGCGCGGTCGGCGTGGGCGGGCTCGGCGGCGTCGTCGTCCGGCGAAAGCGCACGTCCATAGGAAAGCCGCAGCACGTGTGTCCCGGGTCCGGTGGAATCCGCGAGCCACTGCCATTTGGCAGTGGCGTGGGTCAGTGCCTTGGCATCCACGCCTTCCACGTCCCGAGCCACCAGGACGCCGGTGCCGCGCGGCATCGCGTCAAGTTCCGGCCGGTCCACTACCAGGGTGACCAGTGCAACGCCGGGGCCAGGCGAGGGCTTGTACGCCGAGACTTCGGGCAGGGCGCCGCCCATCAGGTCCACGGCGGCCGGTCCGTCCGTGGCAACCACCACGGCATCGGCGGTGAGTTCCCGGGTTTCGCTGTCCGCTTCCGCGCGGATCTGCCAGCCGTCGTTATGCCGGGTAAGCGCCCGGGCCCGAGTAGCGGGAAGCAGCAGCACGCCCAGGGCGTCGAGATCAGCCACCAGGGTCTCGGTAAGGCGGCCCATGCCGCCCTCCAGCCCCGCTACCGCCGAGCCGGCCGGGGCGGCGGCGCGGATGGCTCCCACCGCTGCCGCCAGCGATCCGTGTTTGGCAATGGCGTCACGGAGCCCCGGGGCAACGGAATCCACGTCCAGTACATTCGGATCGGCCGAATAGACCCCGCCAACCACCGGGGTGACCAGCCGGCGAAGCACTGCCTCACCCATCCGGCTGCGGACCACCTCGCCCAGGCTGACAGACTCCCGTCGCTGCAGGGACCCTACCGGCAGGACCTTGTCCAGGGCAGCGCGGGCAGCACCCACCCGGCCCAGGGCACGGGCAATTTCCGGATCGCGCGGATCCGCGGGGATGCCCAGAATCCCGCTGGCAGGCATCCGCTGCGCGCCGGAAGGCAGGTCATCGGCAGCCAGCTGCAGCCAGGAACCGGCAGGGTTTGGCTGCACGACGGCGCCGGACAGGCCCAGCTCGGCGATCAGTTCGGGCACGGCGGTGGACTTGGTGGCGAAGGATTCGGCTCCGCTGTCCAGCCGGATGCCGGCCACCTCGTGCCGCCCCACGCATCCGCCGAAGGAATCGGAGGCGTCCAGTACGGTGACGCGGATGCCGGCCCGGGCCAGATCGCGCGCAGCGATCAGGCCGGAGATACCCCCGCCCACCACAACGGCCGAGGGGACATTCTCGGGCGGGACGCCCGGCGCGCTGCTCTTGGCCGGCTTGGCTGACCGGCCGGTTTTAGCGGGGAAACGGTGCGGCATGGTTACGGCTCCACCGAATGAATCAGTTCGACCACGCGCGTCAGCACGGTGGCATCGGTTTCCGGGGGAACGCCGTGGCCAAGGTTGACCACGTGGCCGGGAGCGGAGGCACCGGCAGCGAGGACTTCACGGACGTGGGCTTCCAGGATGGGCCATGGCGCACTGAGCAGGGCGGGGTCGATATTGCCCTGCAGCGGGGTACGGCCGCCCAGCCGGCGGTTCGCTTCATCCAGCGGAAGCCGGTAGTCAACGCCCACCACGTCCACGCCGACGTCGCGCATGGCCACCAGGAGTTCGGACGTGCCGGTGCCGAAGTGCACCAGAGGCGCTCCCAGTCCGCGGACATGGTCCAGGGCGCGGGAGGAGGCCGGGGCTACGTGCCGAACGTAGTCCGCCAGGCCAAGGGAACCGGCCCACGAATCAAACAGCTGTCCGGCACTGGCGCCTGCTTCCAGCTGGGCGCGCAGGAACATTCCGGACGCGTCCGCCGCCCAGGCGGTCAGGGCCTGCCAGGCCTCCGGGTCCGCGTGCATCATGGTGCGCGGGCCGAGGTGGTCGCGGGACGGCTTGCCCTCCACCATGTACGCCGCAAGCGTGAACGGGGCACCGGCGAAGCCGATCAGCGGCTTGGACCCCAGCTCGGCAACCGTCAGCCGGACCGCCTCACGGATCGGCTCCAGGGCTTCCTCAGTCAGCCGCGGCAGGGCGGCGACGTCCGCCGCGGTCCGCACCGGCGAACCCAGGACGGGGCCGACGCCGGGAACGATATCCACGTCCACACCGGCGAGCTTAAGCGGGATGACGATGTCGGAGAAGAAGATGCCCGCATCAACATCGTGGCGGCGCACCGGCTGCAGGGTAATCTCCGCAGCGAGCTCCGGACGCAGGCAGGAGTCGAGCATCCCGATTCCCTCGCGCGCCTTCAGATACTCGGGCAGGGAACGGCCTGCCTGGCGCATAAACCACACCGGGCGGCGCGTCGGCGTGCCGCCCCGGTAGGCGGTGATCAGGGGGGAATCGGCCGTGCGGCCATCCAGCAGCGGATGAGTGGCGCTAAGAGTCATACTTTGATTCTCTCCAAAATCCGCGGCAATCGATAACCCGGGGCCTTCCGCACCCTCGGGGTGTCCCTTCTCACACCCCGGCAGGTGTGATTCCGGCCGGCCCGGTTGAAGGGAACCTGCCGGGGGTGGCTAGTATTGACCTACTGTGGTTCTACTTTCCCTTATTGCTACGCACACCGACGTAGACCTGGAGACTGTCGCCCGCCTGAGTGCCGGCGCGTCCGAGGTCCCGTCTTCGCTGGTCGAATCCGGAACCGCCGTCACCGGCTCCGTGGTCCTTGCCACTTGCAACCGGCTGGAGGTGTACTGCGAAACGAAGTCCGACGACGACATCGAGGCCGCACGTTCCGCCGTCGTCGCAGAGATCAGCCGGCTCTCCGGCATGAGCGAGGACCAGGTGTCCCGTTCCTTTGCCACCAATACCGGCGAATCCGTGGCCCAGCACCTGTTTGCCGTGGGCGCGGGCCTGGACTCGGCCGTGGTGGGCGAACGCGAGATTGCCGGCCAGGTGCGCCGCGCGCTGATCGAAGCGCAGGAGTCCGGCACGGTCAGCGGCGGGTTGAGCAGATTGTTCCAAACCGCTTCCCGCACCGCCAAGGATGTCGGTGCCATGACAGCCCTCGGTAAACGGGGGCTTTCCATTGTCTCGGTTGCCCTGGGCCTGGCCACCGACCTCTCCGAAGACACTGACTGGTCGAAGAAGTCGGTCGTGGTCTTTGGCACCGGCGCCTACGCGGGCGCCACCATGGCCCTGCTCAAGGACCGCGGCTGCACCGACATCAGTGTCTACTCCTCCTCCAACCGGGCCGAGTCCTTCGCCGCTTCCCGGGGCGGCCGGCCGCTGACGCGGAAGTCCCTTCCGGAAGCGCTGACCAAGGCCGACGTCGTCATCGGCTGCAGCGGCAGCGACAGCCAGGTCAGCGCCGACGATGTCCGCCGCGTCCGCGAGGCAGCCGGCAACCCGCTGATCATCATTGACCTTGCCCTCACCCACGACTTCGATCCAGCTGTCCGTGAGATCGACGGCGTCGAGCTCATCACCCTGGAGTCCGTGCGGCTGGCAGCCCCCGCCGAGCAGGCCGAGTCCCTGAAGCAGGCCAGCAGCATTGTGGCGGAGGCAGCAAAGAACTTCTCCAAGCAGCAGCTGAGCCGCGAAATGGATTCCGCCATCATCGCGCTGCGCCGGCACACCTTGAACGTCCTGGAATCCGAACTGGAAAAGGTCCGCTCCCAGCACGGCTGCTCCGGCGCGGCCGAGGAAGTGGAATTTGCCATGCGCCGCATGGTCAAGCAGCTGCTGCATGTGCCCACGGTCCGTGCGCGGGAGCTCGCTGCCAGCGGCCAGCAGGAGGACTACATCCGCGGACTCGAAGCGCTGTACGGCATCACCGTGGACCGCGCGGATACCGCCACGCCCGCTGCTGTCCCCTCCCCCGCTGCCGAAACAGCGGCGGAAGCAGATGACACGGGCCGGGACGAACCCAGGTCCGCCTAGCTCCGGCTTGTTCCACTCCGCCTAGTACAGCGGTTTCTCCGGTTCCACCCGGCGCACCCACTCCAGGATCCCGCCCGTGACGTTGTAGACCTCCGGGTATCCCTCTCCCCGCAGGTAGGCAGCCACTTCCGCGGACCGGCCCCCGGATTTGCAGTGCACATAGACCGGCCGCCCCGGTTCGGGCCGGAATCCCCCGGCCAAAACCGTTCCGCGGGGTGCCAGCCGGGCGCCTTCGATGTTGACAATGTCGTGTTCGCCGGGCTCCCGCACGTCCAGGAGCTCGAAGTCGCGCAGCCCCGCGGCGCGTTCGGAGAGCAGTTCCTGCAGGACCGCCACATCAACTTCGGGGCCGTCCGCGGCCGTGGGAGGCGCTATCCCGCAGAACGCCTGGTAGTCAGTGAGCTCCGTGACCGGTTCCGCCGCCGGGTCGCGGCGCACCTTCACCTCGCGCCAGCTCATGTCCATTGCGTTGAAGACCAGCACCCGGCCCAGCAGGGTCCTGCCGGTTCCGGTAATCAGCTTGATCGCTTCGTTGACCATCACCGACCCGATTTGCGCACAGAGCACCCCCAGCACCCCGCCTTCGGCGCAGGAAGGCACCGATCCGGGCTCGGGTGCCAGCGGAAACAGGTCCCGGTAGGTCGGCCCGTGCAGGCCCCAGAACACGCTGACCTGGCCGTCAAAGCGGAGAATGGACCCCCACACATACGGTTTGCCCAGGATCTCGGCCGCGTCGTTGACCATATAGCGGGTGGCGAAGTTGTCCGTGCCGTCCACAATCAGGTCATAACCGGAGAAAACGTCGAGCACGTTTGAATTATCCAGCCGCTCCCGGTGCAGGATGAGGTTCACCAGCGGATTCAGGCCGGCCACGCTGCGGGCTGCCGATTCCACCTTGGGGCTGCCGACGTCGGCCACACCGTGGATCACCTGGCGCTGCAGGTTGGACAGGTCGACGACGTCGTCGTCCACAATGCCGAGCGTTCCCACGCCGGCGGCCGCCAGGTACAGCAGCGTCGGGGATCCCAGTCCGCCCGCCCCCACCACCAGCACCCGGGCGTTCTTCAGCCTGCGCTGGGCCTCGGCACCGAACCCGGGGATGATCAGGTGCCGGGAGTAGCGTTCCGTCTCTTCGCGGGTGAGTTCGGCGCCGGGGGCCACCAATGCGGGTAGTTCCGTGGCGGGGACCGGCGAACTTGCTAAGGTCATGAAGTCCAATCTAAGCCACTGGTCCGGCTCTTGGAGCTGTCGCTACAAACACCCGCAGGTAAAATAATGGTCATTGTCCGTGCAACGGACCGCGCCGGAACTGTTGAAAGGTCCACCAGTGAGTAACCAGGCAGCCGGCAAACCGGTTCGACTCCCGAGGGAGGAGCGCCGCCGGCAACTGCTGAGCGCCGCCCAGGAGGTGTTCGTAACGCACGGTTTCCATGGTGCGGCAATGGATGAGATTGCGGATGCCGCCCACGTCAGCAAGCCCGTGCTGTACCAGCATTTCCCGGGCAAGCGGGAACTGTATATGGCACTGCTGGATAACCACCTCAACACCCTGACCGAGTTCCTGGATACGGCCCTGAAGTCCACCACGGATAACAAACTGCGCGTGCGGGAAACCATGCGGGCCTATTTCCGTTTTGTTGCCCAGGACAGCCAGGGGCACCGGATGGTCTTTGAATCCGATCTGACCTCCGATGCCGAGGTCAGTGCCCGCATCGAGGAATTCAATGCCCGGTTCGCGAACAGTATTGCCGGCGTGATCGCCGAAGACACCAAGCTTTCCCCGCTGGAAGCCACGCTGCTGGGCCGGGCACTGGCCGGCATGGCGCAGGTCAGCGCGCGCTATTGGCTGGAAACCGACGGCGGTCTGGACATCGATGCCGCGTCCGAGCTGGTCTACCGTTTAGCTTGGCGCGGAATCAGCCGGTTCCCCAAAGAGATCTAGAGTAGATTTCGAGAAGTTCTTAATCGTTTACAGGAGGCACCACGGTGGAAGTAAAAATCGGCATTCAGAACGTAGCCCGCGAGATTGTCTTCGAATCCGGCCAGAGCGCCGATGAAGTTGCCGACGCCGTGGAGCAGTCCCTGGCCAGCGGCGCGCTGCTGCGCCTGAAGGATGTCAAGGGCCGCCTGATCGTGGTGCCCGGCGCTTCCATCGGCTATGTCGAGATCGGTGCCGAAGAGGTCCGTCGCGTCGGTTTCGGCGCCCTCTAGCCGCACCGCAGCCGGATTATGCTCAGCCTGATCCTTGTTACGCTGACCGCCGTGGCCGCAGGTCTTGCGGTCTGGGCTGCGGACCGGCACCGCGACAGATACGGTGTGCTGCTGCTTCCCGGGGTGTCCGTCTGCGCGGCCATCCTCACGTGGGTGGGCTTCCAGATGGCCGGAGCGGCATCGTTTGAATCCGCCTGGATCGGATGGGCGGTGCCGGCAGCGGTAGCCGTCCTGGCCCCGCTCATCGCCGTTGTACCCATCGGCCGCAGACGGGCAGCAACCGACGCAGCTGAACAGGACCGCATCCTTCGGCTCTGAGTCCGAACACCCCGCTTTGCAGTGCGGTAAAACTCCGCAGCCAAAAACACGGGACGGCGCTTCGGTGCCGTCCCGTGTTTTTTTGGTTTCCGTCCCGGCGATCCGGAGAGCCTACTGCACGGCGCGCGCGGGACGGCCGGAGGAAATCCCGCTGTCCACCGGAGCAATACGTTCCAGTTCACGGGCGAAAACCCCGGCTAACCTGGCGTGACCGTCGGGGCTCAGGTGCCGTCCGTCCGGTCGCAGCGCGCCGTTGATGCCGTACCGGGCCCACCAGTCCCCCGGGCTCAGGAACTGAAGCCCGGCCTCGGCGGCGGTAGCCGCGAGCAGCCGGTCCACGTCCCTCCGCGCACCGGTACCGTCTCCGATGACTCCCACCATAAGGATCCGTGCCGAGGGATAGCTCTGGCGTACATCGCTGATCAGCCGGCGGGCCCCGCCTTGGATTTCCGCCGCCGAATGGGCGGTGTCATTACCGCCGCCCTGCAGGATGACCAGTGCGGGGTCCCCCCACGGCAGCAGCCACTGGTGCGATTCAAGGGCCTCGGCGTAGGAGGAAACGGTTCCATTGCCGTGCGCAAAGCCGGTGCCGCCGGCGCCGCGCAGGATCGGCCGGTAGCCGGCCTGTACCAGTCCCTGACCCACCCAGGTGGTCATCGAGGTCTGGGAGTCGCCGATGACCAGGGCGGACTCGCCGACGCCGGGCACCACGCTCATCACCCGTCCGGTCCCGGGGTCATACATCAGTGAGCCGTTCTGGAAATCGGTGCGGAATCCGTGTCCGTGCGGATACTCCGAACGTATTGGAAACCCCAGCGACGCGCCCTCCGGGGTGTTCCAGACACCGTGGACGGCGCTGCGGACCCGGTGCGCTCCGGTTCCGGTATTCCACAGTTCCATCTGTGCCCCGATCTGGCGGCTGCACCCCGCGGCGTTACACGCCACGGTGCCCGCCTGCAGGTCCGCCGGCAGCCCGGCCTTCCGCCGGGTTTCCGCCAGCAACTGCAGATCCAGCCAGGCTTGCCGGGGAACACCGGCGGGCGCCCGGCCCGCCTTATGTCCTCCCGCGGTTATGGTCTTGGCTGCCGCGACCGGCTTGGCGTATCCGGGGCGGTCCGATCCGCCCGCTCCGGGGAACGGGCTGCACAGCAGCAGGCATGTCAGCACGGCAATCCCCGCCAGCCGCCGCGCATGAAGGACTGACCCCATTCGTTCCTCCGCGTTGGTTCCCCCGTGGCCGCCGGCCCTGGCCGTTGGCTCCATATGGGGGAAGCGTAGCGGCCCTCAGGCAGTTAACCCGAGAAGACTCATACGTTTCGAATGATTACGTGTCAGCTGTGCGGTCAGCGCCTTGATTTCGGCGTCGACGGCCTCACGGCCCTGCCCTTCGAGCAGTCCGCCGGGGAAGGCACGTTCCACCACCACGCGCTGGGCCTGGGTCAGGGCCTCGCCGACCAGGCGCCGGCCCCACAGGGCCAACCGGGAAGCGAGCCGGGGGTCGTCGGCCAGGGCCACCCTGAGGCGGTCCAGCAGGATCTCGCCCGTCTGCTCCGTCGCCTTCAGCCCCTGGATCAGGCTGTTGGTTTCGGCGTCCAGCCAGGAGGCAACGGCCTGGTAGAAGTCATCGGAGATGGCATCCGTGACGTAGAACTTCATCAGGGACTCGTACCAGTCCGCGGGCCGGGTCCGGTCATGGAAGGCGTCCACAGACGCCTGGAAGGGCCGCATGGCCTCTTCCGGGTCCACGCCCATAGCGGTCAGCCGCGTGCAGATGACTTCGAAGTGCGCATATTCATGCACGGCCAGGCGTCCGAGCGTGGCCCGGTCATGCAGCGTGGGGGAAAACCGCGCGTCGGAGGACATCCGTTCAAACGCCGAGAGTTCCCCGTAGGCAATAGCCCCGAACAGATCCGTCAGGAACCGCTGATACGTTTCGCCGGCGTCCTGCGCTTCAGTTGCGGAAGAGGCCGGCAGATCCGAATGATGCCCGTTAGTCATAACGGCCAGCGTACCCGGCGGCGGTGTCCCGAAGCACGGCGGCGGCGCGCCCGGGCGCCTCGACAGGACACGGATGCGGGGCGATCAGGGGGTGCCGGGTAGACTGGTGAGGTAGTAACTGGATGCCCGGTCGTCTGTCGTATGAATAGTCATGTGAAGTGCTCATGTGAAGTTATTGTTTTGACCAGACCCGCAAACCCTACGCGATCTTGAATTTTCGGCCGCCGCCGTGGCCAATGGAGCACAGGCGGCCCGCAGTTGTTAGCCCGCGATCGGCTTCCGCTGGACGCGCACCGCGCGCGTGCCATCCGCTCCGGGATGGGCTGTCTCAGCCACTCGTCGAGCCTGGCACCCGCGCGCTGCCTAAACTGAACGGTATTTAATTGAACACTGAACTTTCCCAGGTTGACGACGATCGTCACCTCACCGCAGATGACAGCAACGAAGAACTGACGGTTGCCGACAGCCTGGCCACCAAGGCCCAGGCTGCGGAGATCCCCGAACTGACCTTCGCTGATTTCGGCGTCCGTCCCGACATCGTGGAGTCCCTCGCCGACGCCGGAATCACCCACCCCTTCCCCATTCAGTCCATGACCCTCCCGGTTGCGCTGGGAGGGCATGACATCATCGGCCAGGCCAAGACCGGCACGGGTAAAACCCTCGGCTTCGGCATCCCGGCGCTGCAGCGCGTTGTCGCGCCCGAGGACGAAGGCTACGCGGACCTCGCCGTCCCCGGCGCCCCGCAGGCCCTGATCGTGGTGCCGACCCGTGAACTGGCCGTCCAGGTGGCCGGCGACCTCACCGCCGCCGCGCGCCGCCGCGGCGCCCGCATTGTCACGATTTACGGCGGCCGCGCCTACGAGCCGCAGATCGACGCCCTCGCTGCCGGCGTTGAAATTGTCGTCGGCACCCCCGGACGCCTGATCGACCTGTACAACAAAAAGCACCTCTCCCTGAAGAACGTGCGGATTGTGGTCCTCGACGAGGCCGACGAGATGCTGGACCTCGGCTTCCTGCCGGACGTGGAAACGCTCATGGCTGCCACCCCGGCGGTCCGCCAGACCCTGCTGTTCTCGGCCACGATGCCCGGTGCCGTCGTCTCCATGGCCCGCCGCTACATGACCAAGCCCACCCACATCCGCGCCGCCGATCCGGACGACGAAGGCCTGACCAAAAAAGACATCCGCCAGGTGGTCTACCGGGCGCACAACCTGGACAAGGCCGAGGTGGTGGCCCGTATCCTGCAGGCCCGCGGCCGCGGCCGGACCATCATCTTCACCAAGACCAAGCGCACCGCAGCGAAGCTCTCCGAGGAACTCGTGGACCGCGGCTTCGCCGTCGCCGCCATGCACGGTGACCTGGGCCAGGGCGCCCGCGAGCAGGCCATGCGTGCCTTCCGCAACGAAAAGGTGGACGTTCTGGTAGCCACCGACGTCGCCGCCCGCGGCATCGACGTCGACGACGTCACCCACGTGATCAACTACCAGTGCCCCGAAGACGAGAAGACCTACCTGCACCGCGTGGGCCGCACCGGCCGTGCCGGACACAAGGGCACCGCGGTGACCTTCGTGGACTGGGACGATGTTCCCCGCTGGGGCCTGATCAACAAGGCCCTGGGCATGGACCAGGCCGAGCCCGTGGAAACCTATTCCTCCTCCCCGCACCTTTTCACCGATCTGGATATCCCCGAAGGCACCAAGGGCCGGCTGCCGCGGAACAAGCGCACGCACGCGGGCATTGACGCCGAGAAGATCGAGGACCTGGGCGAAACCGGCAAGTCCGGCGGGCGCAGCGGCTCCTCCCGGGACGGCGGCCGCGGCCGTTCAGAGCGTGGCGGAGCGTCCCGTTCCGGCGCCCGCGAAGGATCCCGCAGCGGTTCCCGCGAAGGATCACGGCGCGGCGAGTCCCGGCGCAGCGGTTCCGGGCGCGGAGAGTCCCGTTCGGAGTCCCGCGGTGCCGACCGTCCGGCCGAATCGCAGCCGGCAGAGGCACGGGCGGCAGCACCCGCGGCCGACACGGCGGCAACGGACCGGCCCCGTCGCAGCCGCACGCGCCGCCGCAACGGTGAGGTCGTAGCCAAGACCAGCCCCACCGCCGAATAGCCGCAGCACTGCTATGAGCACCCCTCTGTGGACGCCGGACGGCGGGTCGCTGGTGGTACACGCGGATAACGCGGAGTTCCTCCCGACCCTGCCGGACGGCTCCTTCACCATGATTTACGTCGACCCGCCCTTCAACACGGGGCGCGCCCAGCGCCGCCAGCAGACCACCATGGTCCGCAGCGTGGACGGCAGCGGCGACCGGATCGGTTTCAAGGGCCGCAGCTACAGCACAGTCAAGGGGCTGCTCTCCAGTTACGACGACGCGTTCGAGGACTACTGGGCGTTCCTCGAGCCCCGGCTGGCGGAGGCCTGGCGCCTGCTTGCCGACGACGGCACCCTGTACGTCCACCTGGACTACCGTGAAGTGCACTACGCGAAGGTGATGCTGGACGCCCTGTTTGGCCGGGACTGCTTCCTGAACGAAATTATCTGGGCCTACGACTACGGCGGACGGGCGAAAAACCGCTGGCCGGCCAAGCACGACAACATCCTGGTCTATGTGAAGAACCCGGACGCCTACCACTTCGACAACGCAGAAGTGGACCGCGAACCATACATGGCTCCGGGACTGGTGACCCCGGAAAAGGTGGCGCTGGGCAAGCTGCCCACCGATGTCTGGTGGCATACCATCGTCTCCCCGACGGGCAGGGAAAAAACCGGCTACCCGACCCAGAAGCCCGAAGGCCTGCTGCGCCGTGCCGTGGCCGCCAGCAGCCGCGAAGGCGACTGGGTGCTGGACTTCTTTGCCGGATCGGGGACGCTGGGGGCGGTTGCGGCCAAGCTGGGCCGCAAATTCGTCTGCGTGGACGCGAACCCGCAGGCCATCGAGGTGATGTCCCGGCGGCTGGGCGCCGCCGCGTCAGTGGTTTCCGCCGAAACCGGCCGGCCCCTGCCCGCTGCAGGCGCCTGAACGGACCCTCTCGCCTCTCCGTAGAGGGAGCGCGCCCCCCGTTCAGCCGCCGTGCGGAAGGGAGCCGACGACGGCGCTGCCGGTGCCCAGTTCCGCGATGCGGGCCAGCACGGCGGGATCGGTGGTGTGCTCCGCCAGCCGGTTCGGCTTGCCCGTGCCGTGGTAGTCGCTGGAGCCCGTGACCAGCAGTGAGTTCTTCTCCGCAAGCCGGCGCAGCCACTGCCGGCCGTCTTCGGGATTGTCCCGGTGGTCAACCTCCACACCCAGCAGGCCGGCGTCGATCATCTCGTGGAAGGTCGCTTCCCCGACCACCCGGCCGCGTGAGGACGCCACCGGGTGCGCGAAGACCGGCACTCCCCCGGCCTGGCGCACCAGTTCCACGGCGCGGGCCGGATCCGGCGCATAGTGCGCCACGAAGTACGGGGACCGGGCGGTGAGGATCCCGCTGAACGCCGCCGAGCGGTTGGGCACTACTCCCGCCGCCACCAGGGCATCAGCGATATGCGGGCGGCCGATGGTGGCCCCGGGCGCCACCTGTTCCTGCACGGCGGCCCAGTCGATGGGAAAATCCTCGGCGAGGCGGGACACCATCAGTTCCGCCCGCGACACGCGCGCCGCACGGGACCGGGCAATTTCCTCCAGCAGCCCGGGATGCTCCGGATCGTGGAGGTAGGAGAGCACGTGCACGCTGATGCCCTCCGCGCTGCGGCAGGAGACCTCCATGCCCGGCACGAAGGCCAGGCCCAGATCCACGGCAGCCGCGGCGGCCTCGGCCCAACCCGCGGTGGTGTCGTGATCGGTCAGGGCCACGACGTCGACACCGGCGGCGGACGCTGAAGCCATGACGTCCGCCGGCCGTTCGGTGCCGTCGGAAACGCTGGAGTGGGTATGCAGATCGATTCTCACGAGTCCAATCTAACGCCCCGGCCTGCCTTCTCCCTGCCACGGCAACGGGTGCTGCCGGAACGGGTGTTTTGCCGCGTAGCAGGGCGGTGAGACGATGGATGGGTGACTACAGACGCTAACGCCTTCTCCGAAAAGGCACTGACAGAGAACACCCTGCCCGAACCCTCCGAGGGCCAGCCGCTCGAGGACCGGGTCAACAACCGCTCCCAGCGGCCCTCCTCCGAAGCGTTCAAGAAGTTCATGTCTTCCGGCTGGGCACCCCAGTCCGGCGAACTTCCGGAGCGTGACGCTGTGGCCGATTTCGCCGCACGCCGCCGCCGCGCCCTCTCGGAACGGTTCCCCGGGGAACGGCTGGTCATCCCGGCCGGCCCGTTGAAGGTCCGCTCCAACGACACGGACTACCGTTTCCGCGCACACTCCGGCTTTGCCCACATGACCGGCCTGGGACTGGACCGCGAGCCCGACGCCGTGCTGGTCATGGAGCCGGTGGAAAACGGCACCGGCGACGACGGCGGCAACCACACCGCCGTACTGTACTTCCGTCCCCTCGCCGGCACCGACAGCGACGAGTTCTACTCCAACGCCCGCTACGGCTCCTTCTGGATCGGGGACCGTCTCGGCCTGGAAGAGGTCAGCGCCCTGCTCGGCCTGCCCACCCGGCACCTGCAGGAAGCGGAAACCGCCATCACGAACAACGTGGGCGATCCGCAGTTCGGCGGCGTCTCCGTCCGGCTGCTGCGCGGCGTGGACGAAATGGTTGACGCCCTGGTGGACACCGTCCGGTACAACACCGCACTGGATCCGGAAAACGCGGACCTCAGCGCCCTGGATGCCCTGGACGGCGAGCTCACCGAAGCTCTTTCCGAACTCCGCCTGATCAAGGACGAGTGGGAAATCGAGCAGATGAAGGCAGCTGTGGCCGCCACCGTCAACGGCTTCACCGAAGTGGTCAAGTCACTCCCCCGCGCCATCTCCCACCCCCGCGGTGAACGCGTCGTGGAAGGCGCATTCTTCGCCCGGGCACGCGAAGAAGGCAACGACCTGGGCTACGACACCATTGCTGCTTCCGGCAACAATGCCACCGTGCTGCACTGGATCCGCAATAACGGCGCGGTCAAGGCCGGGGAGCTGCTCCTGCTCGACGGAGGCGTGGAAGCCGAAAGCCTCTACACTGCCGATGTCACCCGCACCCTGCCGGTCAACGGCAGCTACACCGAGGTCCAGCGCAAGGTCTACCAGGCCGTCCTGGATGCCGCCGACGCCGGCTTCGAAGCGGCCAAGCCCGGTGCCAAGTTCCGCGACGTGCACGCTGCGTCCGTGAAGGTCCTGGCCGAGCGCCTGGATTCCTGGGGCCTCCTGCCCGTGCCGCTGGAGGAAGCCCTTTCCCCCGAAGGCCAGCAGCACCGCCGCTGGATGCCGCACGGCGTCAGCCACCACCTCGGCATGGACGTGCACGACTGCGCCCAGGCCCGCGCGGAACTGTACCTGGACGGCACCATCACCGAGGGCATGGTGTTCACCATTGAACCGGGCCTCTACTTCAAGGACACCGACCTTGCGGTACCCGAGGAATACCGCGGCATCGGCGTGCGGATCGAGGATGACATCCTGATCACCGCCGACGGTCCCGTAAACCTCAGTGACGCCCTGCCGCGCAACCCGGACGACGTCGAAGACTGGATGGCCGGCATCTACGCCGCGGAATAGCTTCACCGCCCGGCTCGCAGTGGGTACGCAGAAGGCCCGCACTTTCATAAGTGCGGGCCTTCTTCTGCGCAGTGGCCGTTCCCTTAGGCGCGGTGCCGGTTAGGCGCGGTGCCGGTTAGGCGCGGTGCCGGCCCTCGCCGGAGTCATCGGAGGCGGGCTGCTGGGTGGGGCTCCCGGGTTCCTCCGGGGCCTTGTCCAGCGTGGGAGCCTGGCCCTGAGCACCCTGCGCGGAAGAACCGTGCTGAGGGGAAGCCTGGGCCGGAGCCTCCGGCCGGGGTGTGCGGCGGATACCGTACTGGGGGCGGCCGTCCGGCAGGTCGGGGAACTGGCCCCGCCGCGTCGCCCGGGGAGAGCTCTCCGGTGCCGAAGCGCCGGCCGGCGCCTGCGCGGAACCGTTCGGATCCTGCGGGGCGGTGTCAGCTGCGGGCCGGCCGTAGGGGTTGGCCCAACCGGAGGGACGCTCCGGTGCCTGCCCCTGCGGACCGTTGACCGGCGGATGAATGGCGGGGGCATCCGGTCGCGCACCGGGTGCCTGCGGATGTCCGGCCTGGCCCACCATCGGCAGCTGGTGCAGCAGCCGGCGGGCCTCATTGGCCGCCTCCGGGGACACAATCACGTCGTAGCTGGTGGCGATGACCTGGCTGGTGGAGGTGAAGTCCCTTCGCCCGCGCTGCAGAGCGTAGGCCAGTACGCCGAAGAGCACCCAGAAGACAGCGCCGAGCGCCATGGACGGAATCAGCGAGATCCCTGCGCCGCTGCCGCCGAAGAGCATCAGGGCCAGGCCCACAAAAAGGCCGAACCAGGCGCCCGTGGCCGCGCTGGACAGTGCCACGCGGGGATAGGTCAGCCGTCCGGTGACCCGTTCCACGGACTTGAGTTCGTTGCCGACAATCGAAACCATCTGCACCGGGAACTTGCTGTCCGCGAGGTAGTCGACGGCTTTCTGGGCGTCCAGGTAGGCGGTGTACCGTCCTACGGTTTCGCCCCTGGGCAGGCTGCGGCCTGCGTCCGGCTTGGGTGTGGCACCAAATAGGTTCGACATTTCCCTATTCTCTCGCATCGGCGTCACGGAAGGCGAACGTATCGCTGGCAGTGAACGGTCCGCTGCGGGCCTACCTCTTAATACGGCGTTAGCTGCAGGCACAAAGTAGCCTAAGAATGTGAGCACAAATCCTACCCGCGTCTTTATCGCGCGCCTGCTCGGCCTGGATGTCTTTGACCCGCTCGGTGACCGTCTGGGGCGGCTGCGCGACGCCGTCGTGCTCGACCGCGGCCCGGGCCGGCCGCCGCAGGCCGTGGGCATTGTGGTGGAGGTGCCCGGCAAGAAACGCGTTTTTGTCCCCCTGACCCGCATCACCTCCATGGACCCGGGGCAGATCATCTGTACTGGGCTGGTCAACCTGCGCCGCTTCGAACAGCGCGGCGCGGAGATGCTGGTGGTCGCCGAGCTCTTTGACCGCCGGGTGAGCCTGCGCGACGGCAGCGGTGACGCCACCATCGAAGACATAGCCATTGAGCAGAACCGTGCCGGGGACTGGCATGTGTCCAATCTCTTTGTGCGCCGCGGCGGGTCTGAGTCCCGGCTGCGGTCCCTGCGCCGGCGCGGCGAGCAGATCATCGTGGACTGGAAGGACATTGTCCACTGGGATACTTCCGGGCCGCAGGCGGCGACGTCCTTCGTTGCCCAGAATGATGATCTGAAGGCCGCCGACTTCGCCGAGGCACTGCATGAAATGAGCGGAAAGCGCCGCATTGAAGTCGCCAGCGAACTTCAGGATGAACGCCTTGCAGACGTGCTCCAGGAACTCCCCGATGATGACCAGGTCGAGATCCTGCAGTCCCTGGACGTGGAACGGGCGGCCGATGTGCTGGAGGAGATGGACCCGGATGACGCCGCCGACCTGCTCAACGAGCTGCCGGAGGAGCAGAAGGAAGAACTGCTGCAGCTGATGGAGCCCGAAGACGCCCGCGACGTCCGGCGCCTGATGAACTATGAGGAAGACACCGCCGGGTCGCTGATGACTCCGGTCCCGGTTATCCTGCCGCCCGAGGCCACGGTGGCGGAGGCACTGGCCCATGTGCGCCGGGAAGAGCTCACCCCTGCCCTGGCCTCCTCCATCTACGTGTGCCGTCCCCCGCTGGAAACGCCTACCGGAAAGTATCTCGGCGTCGTCCACATCCAGCAGCTGCTCCGCTCCGCTCCCCCGGAGGCCCTGGGCAACATCCTGGACACGGATCTTGAGCCTGTCCGCGACTACGCCACCATCAGCGAGGTGTCGCGGATGCTGGCCACCTACAACTTGAATTCATTGCCGGTGATCAGTGACGCCGGACGGCTGGTCGGGGCGGTGACGGTGGACGATGTGCTGGACCACCTGTTGCCGGACGACTGGCGCGTGTCCGACGAAACCGGCCCGATAACGCAGCAGGGAAGGAAAAATGGCTGAGAAGATCAAGTCAACAACCACCGGCCTGGACACTCCCCGCACTGCACGGACGCGGTGGCTGCCGCGGCTCTCCCCCAACCCGGACGCCTTCGGCCACGCCACGGAGAACTTTGCCCGGTTCATGGGTACCCCGCAGTTCCTGGTCTACATGACCGTTTTTTGTGCGGTCTGGCTCATTTGGAATACGTGGGGGCCGGAATCGGCACGCTTTGACAGCGCTGCGCTCGGCTTCACTGTCCTCACCCTGATGCTCTCGCTGCAGGCGTCCTATGCGGCACCGCTGCTGCTCCTGGCCCAGAACCGGCAGGATGACCGGGACCGCGTCTCCGTCCGCCAGGACCGTGAACGCGCCGAGCGCAACCTGATGGACACCGAGTACCTCACCCGGGAAATCGCCGAGCTGCGCATTGCCCTGCGTGAGGTTGCCACCCGGGACTACGTACGGTCCGAAATCCGCGGGCTGCTGGAAGAACTGCTCGAGGCCAATGATGAAGACGGCGGCACCAGGCGGCGCCGGCGCAATTCCGAGGGGGCGGACACCATGCCCAAACTCAATCCCGGCGGGAGGGACAGCTAGGCCGTGACACTGCCCGAAGCCGCTTCTCCGCTGGAAGCACAGGTTCGCCGCGCCCTCGACGGCGTCCAGGACCCGGAGCTGCGCCGGCCCATTACCGAGCTCGGCATGCTCAAGGACGTCACTGTGGACGCCGCCGGGAATGTCGCGGTGCAGGTTCTGCTGACCATCGCCGGCTGCCCGTTGCGCGGCACCATCACCGCCGACGTCGAACGTGCCCTCGCCGCGGTGCCCGGCGTCGGCAGTGTGGGCGTGGAGCTGGACGTAATGACGCCCGAACAGCGCAACGCGCTGAAGGACCGGCTGCGCGGCGGCGACCCGGTGCGCACCATCCCGTTCAACCGGCCTGACTCACTCACCCGCGTTTACGCGGTGGCCAGCGGGAAGGGCGGCGTGGGCAAGTCCAGCGTGACGGTGAACCTTGCGGCGGCCATGGCCGCCCAGGGGCTCCGCGTAGGGATTGTCGACGCCGATGTGCACGGGTTCTCCGTGCCGGGGCTGCTGGGCATCACCCAGCCTCCCACGCGGGTGGATGAGATGATCCTGCCTCCGGTGGCCTACGGGATCAAGACCATTTCGATCGGCATGTTCGTGGAGGGAAACCAGCCGGTGGCCTGGCGCGGGCCGATGCTGCACCGTGCGCTGGAACAGTTCCTCACGGACGTCTACTTCGGGGACCTGGACGTGCTGTTCCTTGACCTTCCCCCGGGTACCGGGGACATTGCCATTTCCGTGGGGCAGCTGCTCCCGGGATCGGAAATCCTCCTGGTCACCACCCCGCAGAGCGCGGCAGCGGATGTCGCTGAGCGGGCCGGCAGCGTGGCCCGGCAGACCGGGCAGAAAGTCGCCGGGGTCATTGAGAACATGTCCTGGCTGGCGCTGCCGGGCGGGGAACGCCTGGAGGTCTTCGGGTCCGGCGGAGGCGCAGCGGTTTCCGGACGGCTGGGAGATGCCCTCGGGTACGCGGTTCCGCTGTTGGGAAGCATTCCCCTGGATGTGTCCCTGCGCGAGGGCGGCGATGACGGCCGGCCGGTGGCACTCAGCCTGGGCAGCAGTGCAGAAGAAGCCCCCGCCGGGGAAGAGACGGCAGCAGCGGAACTGCGCAGGATTGCACGGGAGCTCGCGCGGCGTCCCCGCGGACTTTCCGGCAGGAACCTGGGAGTCAGTCCCGTCTAGGAACGCGGACGGGCTGCACCGCGCCAGACGGGCTCCGCTACGGGCGGGCTGCCCTGCCGGAGGACCGGACGGAGCGGCTCTACGTGGCCTCTACATCAAAAGGTGCGCGCTGGCCCGCGGCCAGACGCTCAAGCGGCTTCACCGCGGGCGGGCGGGATGCAGCGGGTGCGGCCGGGGACTTCGCCAGGCTCGGGGCCGTCCCGGCGCCCGCCGGGGAAGGCGCCGGTGCCGGAGGGCGGGCAGCTACCGGTTTGGCGGCGTCGTCGAAGTCATCAAGCAGCGCTTCCTTGATGATGCGGCGGGGATCGTACTGACGCGGGTCCATCTTGCGCCAGTCGACCTGGTCAATCTCGGGGCCCACTTCCTCCCGCAGCTGCTCACGCGCTCCGGTGGCCATCCTGCGTACTTCCCGAACCAGCCGGGCCAGTTGCGAGGCGTATTCGGGCAGGCGCTCAGGACCCAGTATCACCACGGCGATGATCGCCAGGATGATGAACTCGTAACCGTTGATTCCTACCACTCTTGAAGACTACCTTTTTGCGGGAGCCTGGAGCCACTTGCCGCCATCTAGAGCGCCCAGCCGGTGCGCGAGAACACGGCCAGGCCGCGGACTATCCGTTCCACGGGCTCGGGCTCGGCGGCAGGCCGGTCGAGGCGGGCGGATTCCATGACCGACATTTCCTCCACGGCACGGGGCAGGGTCTTCACCGGCAGCGTGGAATCAAACGTGTAGGTGACGCTCCCCGCGGCCACTACCACCTGCCCGGGATTCCCATCCGCCCCAAACACTGCGGGGCCTTCCGTCGACCCGGTCACGGTGAAGCCGTCCGCAGCAACCGCCCGGCCGCTGACCGCGTTGATCACCGGCTGGCGGTTTTCACCGGGCAGCGGATGCTGTTCCACCAGCCGGATCTGCTCCCCGTTCCCGGTAAACGTCATTTCGACGGCGGGACGGCCGGCCACCTCGAGGGGGCGGGCGGACTCCAGCGTCAGGCCCAGGTCCGCAAATTCAGGACAGGACCATCCGTGCGCCCGCAGCAGGGCGAGCTGCTCCGGCCCCAGTGTGTCGGAGCCTCCGGTTACCGTATGCCAGCCGGATGCCATGGCTGCCGGCGTTCCCGCAACGGCAGGAACCTCCAGCACGGTGCCGGCAATGTAGGCTCCGGCCAGCAGCACGGCGCCCGCCGCGGCCACTGCCCCGGCGGCGGCAAGCACATGGCTGCGCCCGTCGAGGTTGGGCTTTGTCGGCGCGCCGACCATTCCCGCGCCTGAGGCCGCTGCATCGCAGGCCACGCTGAGGTTGATCCTGTCCTTGAGCTCCGGTGCGGCCGCCGGCACCCTCAGTGAGCGCAGGCGGCTGCGGAGCCGGCGTTCTTCGGCCACCCTGGCCCGGCACAGCGAGCACCGGGCAAGGTGCGCTTCGATGGCCTGCACCCGGCGGGGCGGCATTTCGGCATCAATGTAGTCGCGGAGGTGCCGCGTGGGGTGTCGCACTGCTCAGCTGGCTCCTGCAACCCGGGGAAGCTTCAGGCGCGGCATGCCCGCAGGGCGAAGCTGCGGGTCCCTGTGGGCGAGCTTTTCCTTCAGCATCGCCCTGCCGCGGTGGATCCGGGACCGGACGGTCCCCAGCTTCACGTCCAGGACCCTGGCCACTTCGTCATAGGACAGTCCCTCGAGATCGCACAGGACCACAGCTGCCCGGAAATCGGGCGGCAGTTCCTCCAGCGCCCGGGCAATATCGACATCGAGGTTGTTGAACTCAAAACTGCGTTCGGGACCCGGTCCGTTGCTCGGAAGCCGGCTCTGGGTCTCTTCCGTCATTCCGTCAAACCGGATGCGGCTGCGCCGCCGCGCCTGGTCCAGGAACAGGTTGGTGGTGATCCGGTGCAGCCACCCGTCCAGCGTGCCGGGCTGGAAGTTCGCCAGGGAACGGAAGACCCGGACAAAGACTTCCTGCGTCAGGTCCTCGGCGTCATGCTTGTTGCCGGTCAGGCGGTAGGCCAGCCGGTATACCTTGGCCGAATGTGCCTCCACAACTTCTTCCCACGTGGGGCGCACCCATTGAGCAGCGGTGTCAGCTGCAGTGGTTTCCGGCGTCGTCGCCATGGCCTTCCTCCTTCCGTCCGGCCGGCCGCCTCCCTGAGCAGCCTGCACGTTCCATAGGCCCGGAATACCGGGATCGGCCCGTCGAGGCGGCTTCAAAAGATCCATGCGGATCGGGAAACGGAATCTGCGTTGAGAGACTGGATGCGCCGAAAGCCCTGCGCTTCACCCCTGACCGCCCATGGCGTCCGCACATCCAATTAACAATGTTTACGCATGAATCTGAGAGTTGGCTGTTAGCACGCAGTTAGAACCTGGACAAGACGCTCCGGCAATGCGTACGCGGTTAGTCCGCCGGTGGCCTTAAGCTTGTCAAAGCAAGAACCCCTCCGGACCGAAAGTGAACCCCCATGCGCGCCGACAAGCAGACCAGTTGGTCCTACACGGAGGCTTTGCCTACCGAGGATGAGGTGCTGCTCCGCGCGCGCGAGAGGTCCTACGAGCTTGGCGTCAGCGCCGTCTCCAGCGGAGTGGGCGCCGCACTGACCGTGTTGGCGGCCGCCAGCAAGGCTGCCACCGTCGTGGAAGTCGGAACGGGCGCCGGAGTCTCCGGGGTCTGCCTGCTGCGCGGGCTTGGCCGCAACGCCGTCCTGACCACCATCGACTCCGACGTCGACCATCTGCGTGCCGCCCGCGAAGCCTACGCGGAGGCCGGGATTCCCGGGAACCGCACCCGCACCATCTCCGGCCGGGCCGCGGAAGTGCTTCCCCGGCTGACCGACGCCGCCTACGACATGGTGTTCATCGACGCGGACAAAGCCTCGTTCCCGCTCTACGTTGACCAGGGCGTACGGCTGCTCAAGCGCGGCGGCCTGCTGGTAGTCAACGATGCCCTGGACCACGGCAAGGTGGCCGATCCGGCGGTGCGCGAAGCAACCACCAACACCCTGCGGAAGGTCGGCAAAGCCATCCGCGAGAATGAGAATCTCGCCTCGGCCATGCTTCCCACCGGTGACGGACTGCTGCTGGCAGTTAAGACGGCTTAGCCAGCCGCGCCGCTCCGGACGGCCGCCCCGCCCCGGGACGGCCTGGAGTCTCCCGGTGTCCTACTGAAGCCCGGGTTTCCCCTGGCCGGCCAGGTAGGACAGCAGCAGCCGTACACCGAACCCGGTGGCCCCCTTGGTCAGTTCACGGGTGTCCTTGCCGGTGTGTGAAGGACCGGCAATGTCAATGTGCGCCCACGGGACGTCCGCAGTGAATTTCTGCAGGAACAGCGCTGCGACAATCGCCCCGGCACCGAACTTGGCCTTCACCGGCGCGATGTGCGCGACGTCGGCTATGTCGGACTCGAGCACGGCGGCATATTCAGAAACCAGCGGCAGCTGCCAGACGGCGTCGCCGGATGCGGCGCCGGCAGCCTCCAGCCGGGCCAGCATGTCGGGATCGTCGCCGAACAGTGCGGCGTGATGGTTGCCCAGCCCTACTGCGGCGGCGCCGGTCAGGGTTGCCACGTCAATGAGCGTGTCCGGGGCCAGTTCCGCCGCCGCATACGCCAGGGCATCGGCAAGAACCATCCGCCCCTCGGCATCGGTATTGCCTACCTCAACCGTAGTTCCGTTGTAGGTGCGCACAACGTCCGCGGGCCGGTAGGACGCGGCGCCAATCGCGTTCTCGGCAAGGGCCAGCACAGCCGTTACCTTCACGGGAAGCTTTAGCTCCGCTGCGGCCGCAACCACGGCCAGCACGGCGGCAGCGCCTGCCATATCCGTCTTCATGGTCATCATGGCGTCCCGGGGCTTGAGCGAAATGCCCCCGGAATCGAACGTGATGCCTTTGCCCACGAGGACAACATGCGGGCCGTTTGCGGCGCCTTCCGGAAGATAGGCGGCTTCCACCAGCCGCGGCGGATTCTCTGACCCCGAGCCCACCGCAAGCAGCCCGCCGAATCCTTCGGCGCTGAGTTCGTCTTCGGTACGTACGCGCACGCGCAGTCCGCTCCGCTCCCCCAGGATCCGGGCCTGGTCCGCCAACCACGCGGGGGTGGCCGTGGCAGCGGGAATGTTCGTCAGGTCCCGGGCCGTCCATACGGCCCTCGCCGTGGTGATGGCGCGGGAGACGGCAGCAGTGTCCGCGCCGGTAAGTTCAAGATGCGCCGCAATCGGCGCGGGCGCAGGGGTAACCCCGGTCCGGGGAACCCGGTAGCCGCCCAGCAGGAAGCCCTCGGTGAAAGCCTCCTGTGCTGCCGGTTCCAGACCGTCCACGGCGGCAGCCCGTACCCGCCTGGCTCCCATCGTTGCCCGGGCGAGAGCTGCGCCGGCACGCCGCAAGGCGGCCAGCGACTCGTCCCCTACGCCCACATAGATGAGTCTTCCGGGGAGACCGGTGGAATCCCGCGGCGGTTCAACCACCAGGATTTCGCCGGCCCTGCCCGTGACCCGGGCGTTCCGTGCCCGTACGGCAATGTCAGCACCGTACCGGACGGCGGCTTCCACGGCGCCGGGACGCGGCTGCGGAACCGGGACATCGTCGTCGTCGTCCTGTCCCGGACCCGCAGCCGGCGCCGGAGCCATAGCAACAGCCAGTACGTCCACTCCCTCCCCCGCAGCCGGATCCAGGCCGCCGCCGGGCGCCTGCGTCCCGTCAGCAGAACCGAGCGATGCCAGAACAGTGACTTCGGGCAGCGACGCTGTGGGGAACGGAGCGGCCGCACCGGCGGCCTTGGACGTGGGCTTGGAAGGCAGCTGCATGGTTTAAAGGCTAGCCCGTCACTCCCAAAAGGCATTCCTTCAGCTTGCCGGCCTCTTCGACGTTGAGCTCAACCACCAGGCGCCCTCCGCCGTCAATCGGCACCCGCAATATGAGGCTGCGCCCCTCCTTTGTAACCTCCATGGGTCCGTCACCCGTACGCGGTTTCATCGCAGCCATATCTAAGATTCCCCTTTCACAGTGCGCCGGTTTTACCGGATCACCTGTAATCCGCTGCCTGCGAAATAAACAATCCCGCGGGCAATTGCTGTCATTATTCCGTACAAGTGGCAACCAGAGGAAATTTCGTGTGTTCCGGGCCACAACGGCTACGGCGGATAGTCCCCGCCTCCGGGCAGCGGGGTCCACCGCCAGAGCCAGGCCACCCAGACAATCTGCAGCACCGCGAAGGTCACCACCACGGTTCCCCGGTACGCCCGGGACCGGCTGAGCCACGCCGCCGAAAGCGCCAGCGGAAAGAGCGGCAGCAGCAGACGGAAGGTGCTTGTCTGCGGGTTCAGGAAGACCAGCAGGTACAGCAGATACGACGCGCACCACAGCTGGAGTTCCAGTCCCAGCCGCCGCACCGGCGGTGAAGTCAGGTACAGCGCCATGGCCAGGAGAAGGACCGCCAGCAGGACAGGGCCGAAAACCGGGCCGACGAGGTTTTCCGCCATGGTCAGCCATGGCTTGAACGGCACCAAATCACCGAACCGCCAGGCGCTCTCGGTATCCGTATAGGCCCGTATGTCTCCCGTCCCAGCCCAGGCGAGCGCCGGCCAGGCCAGCGCCGCCGCACCGGAAACTGCCGTCAGGGCCGTAAGGCTCCAGGCTTCACGCCCGGGGAATCCTGCCTGTCCGCGCCGTGCAAGGCGGATCAGCAGAATCAGGCCCACGGTCAGGGCAAACGGCACACCCACCGGCCGGGACAGGCACATCAGCACCACCACCGGAATAGCGGTTAGGTACCGCCGCTCAAGGAGCAGGTACAGGGCACCGGCCAGCAGCAGCAGGTTCAGGGCTTCCGCGTAGGGAATCTGCAGGATGGGCGACACCGGGAAGACGGCTACAAACAGCACCCCCCACAGGGCTGTCCCGCGGCCTGCCCGCAGCCGGAACAACCGGTAAATCACCAGGGCGGCGGCAGCGCCCGCCACCATGGCGACAATCGGCGCAAGTACGTTCCAGCCGAGTCCGGTCACCGCGTCCAGGCCGCGGACCACCAAAGGAAACAACGCGTAAAACGCCCACTCGTTTTCAAGCGCTTTCCCCGCCGGATCCCTCGGGACGGCGTCCGGATAGCCATTCTCATAGATACGCGAATACCACTCGGCGTCCCAGATATTGATGAACTGCCAATACGTCGGGGACGGACCCCACCACGGCCCGGCCGGCTGGAACCGTGCAACAGCTGCCAGCACCGCCAGCGAGAAGAGCCGCGCGGCGGCCCACAGGGCAAGGACCTGGAGATACCAGGGCCACCGGGAGAAAGCGGCGGATGCCCGCCCCGCAGCAGTCCGCATCCGGGCATGCACCCGTGAGGTGGTGGCGGTTTCCTGCGGACGGTCAGCCACTGTGACGGACCCAGCAGGAGGCCAGATGGTCATTGACGTACCCGGTGGCCTGGAGCATGGCATACGCGGTAATCGGACCGACAAAACGGAATCCGCGTTTTTTCAGATCGGCTGCGAGCGCCGCGGATTCCGGTGTGGACGCGGGAACCTCGGCAGAGGTGCGGGGGGCCGGCCTGTCCCCCGGGGCACGGTAGCGTTCCAGCAGACTGTCCAGGCCGCCGGCATCCGGCAGCATCAGCAGCGCGCGCGCATTCGAAATCACCGCATCGATCTTCGCAGCGTTGCGCACAATGCCCGGGTCAGCCAGCAGCCGTTCCCTGTCGGCGTCGCCGAAAGCCGCCACCGCCACCGGATCGAAGTCCGCGAACGCTGCACGGAATGCCTCCCGCTTGCGCAGGATCGTGATCCAGCTGAGCCCGGATTGGAAGGCTTCCAGGCTGAGCCGTTCAAAAAGTGCACGGTCGCCCTCTACCGGCCTGCCCCATTCCGTGTCGTGGTAGTGCTGATAATCCAGGCTCGCCAGCGCCCATCCGCAGCGCAGCTGCCCGTCCGCGCCGGGCAGGGCGCTCACTTAGCCTCTCCGTCCGGCGCCGCGTCCTGGCTGCGGGCCCGACGGTCCGCCTCCAGTTGGCCGATCCGTTCGTCCTTCTCGGCCAGGGTCCGGGCCAGCCGGTCCAGGACCGCATCCACCTGGTCCATCCGGTACCCCCGCGGGGCGACGGAGAACCGCAGGCGCGCGATGTCATCCGCGTCCGGATCCTCCGGCAGCAGCACCGGAGGCAGCCTCGGATCCGGCTCCGCCAGGCCCTGCACTTCCGCGGGCCCCCGGACCGTCTCGGAGCCGTGCTCCGGCGAAGCGCTTCGCAGCCGGCCGGCGGAGAACATCGCCGCCACGCCCAGGACGGCAATGGCAAGGAATACCAGAAGGAGTGTCACAGGACCATCGTGCCAGATGCGCTGCTACGGCGAGACGTGGCCGGCGCTGTCCGCAATCATCAGCCGGACTGCCTCGGCCGGGTCATCCACCACGTGAATGAGCTTCAAATCCGTTTCCGCCACCATGCCCTCGGCCAGCAGTGTCTCGCGGATCCAGTCCAGCAGCGGGTTCCAGAAATCCGAACCCACCAGCACAATCGGGAAGGAAGTTACCTTCTGCGTCTGCACCAGGGTCATGGCCTCAAACAGTTCATCCAGCGTGCCGAAACCGCCCGGCAGCACAATGAAACCCTGGGCGTACTTCACGAACATCGTTTTCCGCACAAAGAAATAGCGGAAGTTCACCCCCAGGTCCACCCATTCGTTGAGCCCGGTTTCGAAGGGCAGTTCGATCCCCAGGCCGACGGACAGCCCGTCCGCGCCCACCGCGCCCTTGTTGGCCGCCTCCATCGAGCCCGGCCCGCCCCCGGTGATCACGGCCAGCCCTGCTTCCGCCAGCAGCCGGCCCACCTCCTCGCCCAGCTTGTAATAGCGCGAGCCCGGCACACTGCGGGCTGATCCGAAGACACTGACGGCCGGCCCCAGTTCGGAGAGGGTGCCGAACCCCTCCACGAATTCGCTCTGGATCCGCAGAACCCGCCAGGGGTCGGTATGCGTGAAATGGCTGGTTCCTGCGGTGTCCAGCAGGAACCGGTCCGACTGCGGCGTCAGGGCGGCGCCGCGGCGCAGCTCCACCGGTCCGCGCTTCCGCGAGCCATTCTGGGTCAGGTGCTCTTCACTCGTAGGCATGCCTCTAGGCTAGCCGGGATGGCGCCGCTGGCAACGGGATCATACGCATCGGGCCGCATCCCCCGATTTAGGTTGCTCTTGAGTCACAATTACCCCTCCCAGTGGCGCCTGACACATGCCTGCAACATAATCTGGTTAGATTTTCCTTATGACCAGTGACACAACCCCAGGCACGTCCGCGCCTGAATCCGCTGCACCGCTTGTTTCGCTGAAGAACGTGAACAAGCACTTCGGGGACCTCCACGTCCTGCAGAACATCAATCTCGACATCGCCCGCGGCGAGGTCGTCGTCGTTATCGGCCCTTCGGGATCCGGCAAGTCGACCCTGTGCCGTGCGATCAACCGCCTCGAGACCATCGACGACGGCGAGATCACCGTTGACGGCGCCGTCCTGCCGGCCGAGGGCCGTGCCCTGGCCAAGCTCCGCGCCGACGTCGGGATGGTCTTCCAGTCCTTCAACCTGTTTGCCCACAAGTCCATCGTGGACAACGTTGCGCTGGGACCGGTGAAGGTCCGCAAATCCAAGCCGGCCGAGGCCAAGAAGCTGGCCATGGAGCTGCTGGAGCGCGTTGGCGTTGCCAACCAGGCCAACAAGCTCCCGGCCCAGCTTTCCGGCGGGCAGCAGCAGCGCGTGGCGATCGCCCGCGCACTCGCCATGAAACCCAAGGTCATGCTCTTCGATGAGCCCACCTCGGCACTGGACCCGGAAATGATCAACGAGGTCCTGGACACCATGGTGGGCCTGGCCAAGGAAGGCATGACCATGGTGGTGGTCACGCACGAAATGGGCTTCGCACGCAAGGCAGCAGACCGCGTCATCTTTATGGCCGACGGACAGATTGTCGAAGAAGCCACGCCCGAAGAATTCTTTACGAATCCCAAGAGTGACCGCGCCAAGGACTTCCTCGGCAAGATCCTCTCGCACTAGACCGTCCACAGCAGTACCGGCAGTACCGCAGTACCGGGGTTTCACCAGTTGGGGGAAATCCTTATGAGGCTAGGTGCCCCGTCCACCGGAGCACCGCAATGCAAGGAGACATCATGCGCAAGACCCGTTACGCCGCAGCAGCAATCGCTGCCGTGGCCGCCCTTACCCTCTCCGCCTGCGGCGGAGATTCCGGCTCCGATTCCGGCAGCGAAGGATCCGGCGAAAAGATCCGCATCGGCATCAAGTTCGACCAGCCCGGTGTCGGCTTCAAGGACGGCAGCGAGTTCACCGGCTTTGACGTAGACGTAGCCAAGTATGTTGCCGAAGAGCTGGGCTACCCCGAGGACCGGATCGAGTTCATCTCCACGCCCTCCCCGCAGCGCGAAAACATGCTCGAGAACGACCAGGTGGACATGATCCTGGCGAGCTACTCCATCACGGACACCCGCAAGGAAAAGATTGCGTTCGCCGGCCCCTACTTCGTAGCCGGCCAGGACCTGCTGGTTGCTTCCGACAGCGACATCAGCGGACCGGACAAGCTCGACGGCAAGAACCTGTGCTCCGTCACGGGCTCCACCTCCGCCCAGAAGATCAAGGACAACTACGCTGCCGGCGTGAACCTGCTCGAGCAGCCCAGCTACGCCGAGTGCGTCACTGCCATGCAGGGCGGCTCCATTGACGCCGTCACCACCGACGACATCATCCTTGCGGGCCTGGCCTCCACGGACGCCAACAAGGGCAAGTTCAAGGTAGTGGGCAACACCTTCTCCGAGGAGCGCTACGGCGTCGGCCTGCCGAAGGACGGCGGACTCGTCAAGTGCGAGGACATCAACACCGCCATTACCAAGATGGTTGAAGAAGGTGCTTGGGAAGATGCCATCAAGAAGAACACCGAAGGCGCTGACTACACCTTCAACGCAGAGCTGAACCCGCCGAAGACGGACGCCTGCGCCTAACCAGTACCACCGGCGCTCCTGCGCCGTCCGTTCCACCCCGAGGCCGGGAGGGCATTCCGCTCTCCCGGCCCGGGCTTCGTCCACCATAAAGAGGTGAAACATGGAGGGTTTTACTGCCCTCTTCGAGCAGTACGACGTCGTCGGCGCTTTCTGGGTCAACATCCAGCTCGCGTTCTGGGCGGCTCTCTGGTCGCTGATTCTGGGCACCGTCCTGGCGCTGATGCGGATCTCCCCGATCCCCAGCCTGCAGTGGTTCGGTGCCGCCTACGTGAATATCTTCCGGAACACACCGCTGACCATCATCATGGTGTTCGGTTCACTCGCCCTCTGGTCGCAGCTGAACGTCAGCCTGTCCTCGGACTTCAACACCAACTTCTTCCGCCTGGCGGTCCTGTCCCTGACGGTCTACCACGCAGCCTTTTTCTGTGAAGCCATCCGCAGCGGCGTCAACACGGTGCCCCTGGGCCAGGCGGAAGCCGCCCGGGCCATCGGCCTCGGTTTCCTGCCGGCCGCACGGATCATCATCATGCCGCAGGCTTTCCGCGGTGCCATTGCCCCGATGGGCAACGTGCTGATTGCCCTGGTGAAGAACACCACCGTGGCCGCCACGGCCGGTGTAGCCGTGGAAACCTCCAGCACGATGAAAACAATGATTGAGTTCTACCCCAACCTGATGACCCAGATCTTCCTGACCTTTGCCATCGGCTACGTCATCATTGTCATCCCCATCGGCCTGCTCACCACCTGGGCCTCGAAGAAACTGGCGGTCGCACGATGAGCGCACAGAACGTCCTGTTTGACGCTCCGGGGCCCAAGGCGCGCCGGAACATCAGAATTGCCAACGTCCTGGGCATCCTGCTGGTCCTGGGCCTGCTCTGGGTGGCAGGATCCGGGCTGGCCGAAAAGGGCCAGTTCGAGGCCGCCAAGTGGACCCCGTTCCTGGAATGGAGCACCTGGCAGTACTACCTGCTCCCCGGCCTGCTTTCCACCCTGAAGGCTGCCGCCGTCGCCGTCGTTGCCTCCATTGCCTTCGGCCTGCTCTTCGGCATCGGACGGCTTTCCACCTTCAAGCCGATCAGCTGGGCCTGCGGGATCGTGGTGGAGTTCTTCCGCGCCGTCCCCGTGCTGCTGATGATGGTGTTCTTCTACCAGTTCCTGTCCAAGTCCACGTCGGTGGATCCGGCACAGGTTCCGTTCTGGGCAGTGGTCATCGCACTGACCCTCTACAACGGTTCGGTCATTGCCGAACTGGTGCGCTCGGGTGTTTTCGGCCTGCCCAAGGGTCAGCGTGAGGCCGGTCTGGCCATCGGCCTGACCCCGGGCCAGTCGCTGCGCAGCATCGAAATGCCGCAGGCCCTCGTTGCCATGCTGCCTGCGCTGCTGAGCCAGTTTGTAGTGATCCTGAAGGACTCGGCGCTGGGTACCTTTATCGGTTACACCGAACTGCTCGAATACGCCCGCCGCCTGGCCTCGGGAGAGGGCAACATCCTGCCGGCCCTGCTGGTCACGGCGGCCATCTTCATCCTGCTGAACTTCCTGCTGACGTTCGCGGCGCAGCGCCTTTCCCGGCGCCTTGGTGCCCGGGCCGGGAAGCTGCTCAAGATCGAAGACACCGTCGAACCCGAAGGCGTCGAGGCTCCCGCTCCGGCCAAATAGCCGCCGAGACCGGAACGGTCACGAATAAGGGGAGGACAGGCATCGCCTGTCCTCCCCTTTTTTTACGACGCGGGGAACGTCCTGCACCGCCTCCGTGGGGACTTGACCGCTATCGGATCCACCGTCAGAGTCCTCGGCATGATCTTCGATGAGCTCGTAGGGGGTGCTCCGTAGTGATCGACCTTCGCCAGGTGGCCGCACCACCGTGGGAAGAGGACCTGCTGGTCACCGCCCGGCCCAAGGGAGTCGTGGACGTGTGGTCACTGATGCGCGATGCGCGCTGCGCCACGTTCGAAACGGTCTGGGACTCCGGCGGCTGGCGGGGGGCACTGGTGCCCGGTGAGCACCCCGTGGTGGTGGCCGGCGCGTGGGAGCGCCACGGCGTGGGCGGGTACGACCTGACGGGACAACGGCTGTGGCAGGACCGCAGCCGCACGAACGTAGAAGCCGTGACTGCCCTGGCTGGAGGTCGTGTGGTCGTCACTCATCTCCGCAGGACCACCCGCGTGCTGGAGGCAGCGACCGGGGAGGAGGTGCGTACCCTGCGCGGGGCGTTGAGAGTGATCGCGCTGCACCCGGATCTCTCGCTTGCAGTAGGTGGCGGTTGGTGCCGCCTGCTGGATCGTTCGCTGGATCCGCTGGGGTCCCGAATTTCGACCGGACTGAATACGGTTTGGTGTGCGGCCAGCGACGGGGAGCACCTGGCGATCAACGAGATAGGCGGACCCTTACGCCTTCTCGACTCCGACGGGCGGGAACGAGCGAGGATAGATGAGCACTTCCGGCATGTTCTCCACGACCCGGTGACGGGGACCTGGGTCGCGGTCCACGAGCCCTCCGATGGGAAGAACTCCCTGTTCCGGTTCAACAACGACGGGGAGATTATGGAGCGCCGCCCCTGGGACCTCCGCATCGGCGGTACAGCGACGATGCGCGGAGGCAAAACGTTGATCCTGATCACGCCTGAAGGCGGGCAGGTCGTGAACGCCGCGGACTGGAGCGTGCGCAGGCTTGAAGCGACGTGAGCCCGGGCGCCGAGCAGCCCGTGGCATTGCCACGGGCTGACGGATGTGCTGCCATCACCAACGACGGCAACAACAGCCGGCTGGTCCCGGACCAGCCGCTGCAAGACTCACGGTTGTTTTTACGCCGTTGCGGGGCTCAGCTCAGCCAGGTGCGCAGCGACGCCAGGCAGGTGCGAATGGCCGCGGCGTCCACATGCTCATTGTCCGTATGGGCCAGCAGCGCATCCCCGGGGCCGAAGTTCACAGCCGGGACGCCCAGGGCACTGAACCGGGCGACGTCGGTCCATCCGTATTTGGGCTTCGGCTCTGCACCTACAGCGGCCACGAAACTCGCTGCAGCAGGCAGCGTCAGGCCCGGGCGGGCACCGGCGGCGGCATCGGTGCGAACGACGTCGAACCCGTCCAGCAGCGTCCGCACATAGGCTTCGGCCTCCTCGATGCTCTTGTCCGGGGCGAAGCGGTAGTTGATTTCCACGGTGGCGGCATCGGGAATGACGTTGCCCGCCGTGCCGCCCCAGACCTTGACCGCGTTGAGTGATTCCCGGTAGTCCAGTCCCTCCACGGACACGGTGGCGGGTGAATGGTCGCGCAGCCGCACCAGGATTTCAGCGGCGGCGTGGATGGCGTTCTCCCCCATCCAGGCGCGGGCGGAGTGTGCGGCGCGTCCGGTGGTGGTGGCGTGGAAGCGCATGGTGCCGTTGCAGCCGCCCTCCACGGTGCCGTTGGTGGGCTCCAGCAGGATGGCGAAATCAGCCTTGAGCCACTCGGCGTGGGATTCAGCCAGTCGTCCGAGGCCGCTGAGGGACGCGTCCACTTCCTCGTGGTCATAGAAAATGTAGGTGACGTCCCGGGTAGGGTCGGTAAGCGTGGCGGCCAGGACCAACTGGACCGCCACCCCGCCCTTCATGTCCGTGGCACCGCGCCCGTACAGAACCTCCCCGTCCCAGGACGGCGGTACCGTCCCCCGCGAACCGGGAACAGTCGGCAGGGGCACGGTGTCCAGATGCCCGGCCAGGATGACCCGCTCACTCCGTCCGAGGTTGGTCCGGGCCACCACGGAGTCTCCGTCCCTGGACACCTCCAGGTGGGGGTAGGCGCGCAGGGCGTTTTCCACTGCGTCGGCAATCGTCTTTTCGTTGCCGGAGACGCTCTCAATCGCCATCAGCGCAGCCGTAAGTTCCGCTACGTCGTCGGTAAGGTCCAGAAAAGGCACAGCTGTATCAGTCACCGTCCCACAGTACCGCTCGGTAGACTGGAGCCCATGACTTCAAGCTCCGCCCCCACCACCGCCGAAACCACAGACAGCCGCACTGCCTCGGGCCTTGGCCTGGCCACCGTCACTTCCGACGGCACGGTGCTCGATGTCTGGTTCCCCCGCCCCGTTCTGGGCACTGCCGAGGCCGACGCCGCACTGCGCAGCGACCTCGAGGCCGCTGCCGAGGCCCTGGCCGACGGCATCCGCGGAACGCATGGGCAGGTACTGGATACGCAGATCGACCTCGACGCCGCCCCCGCCGACACGGCCGATGCCTACCTGAGGCTGCACCTCCTGTCCGCCCGTCTGGCCGCACCCAACACCATTAACCTGGACGGCATCTTCGCCTCCCTGCCCAACGTTGTCTGGACCAACCACGGCCCGTGCGCCGTGGCGGACTTTGAGTCCGTCCGCCTGCGGCTTCGCAGCCGGGGCCCGGTCACGGTATTCGGCGTGGACAAGTTTCCCCGGATGACCGACTACGTACTGCCCTCGGGTGTCCGGATTGCCGACGCCGGACGGGTCCGCCTCGGCGCCCACCTGGCCGAGGGCACCACCGTGATGCATGAAGGGTTCGTGAACTTCAACGCCGGGACCCTGGGCACCTCCATGGTCGAGGGCCGCATCTCCGCCGGCGTTGTCGTCGGTGACGGCACCGATGTCGGCGGCGGGGCCTCGATCATGGGCACTCTCTCCGGCGGCGGCAAGGAGAAGATCACCCTGGGTGAGCGCGTGCTGCTGGGCGCGAACTCCGGCGTCGGCATCAGCATCGGCGATGACAGCGTGGTGGAGGCGGGCCTGTACGTTACCGCCGGCACCCGTGTCAGTGTTGCCTCCCCTGACGGCGGCGAGCCACGCGTAGTGAAGGCCTCGGAGCTCTCGGGCGTGCCCAACCTGCTGTTCCGGCGCAACTCCGCCACGGGCGCCGTGGAGGCACTGCCCCGCAACGGGCGCACCGTGGAGCTGAACTCCGCACTGCACGCCAACTGACGCCCGGCACACACGCGACGACGCCATGGCCATGCTCCGGCAGCAGGAGACCCGCAGCTTTAGGCTGCTGGTCCTCCTGCTGCTGCTCTGCGTGCTCGCCTTCGCAGCGCTGTTCGCCGTGTCCGCCCTGTCGAAAAAGAAACACACTCCGGTGATCTCGGAACGCTGCGTGGCCGCCGTGGGCGGGGCGGAATACTCCCTGACGCTGGAACAGGCTACCAACGCCTCCGTCATTTCCGGCGTGGGAGTTGCCCGCGGCCTGCCGCCGCGGGCAGTCTCCATTGCACTGGCAACGGCCCTGCAGGAATCCGGGCTGCGCAATGTGAACTACGGCGACGACGCCGGCCCGGATTCCCGCGGACTGTTCCAGCAGCGGCCCTCCCAGGGGTGGGGCAGCGAGGAACAGGTGATGGATCCCGTCTATGCGGCCAATGCCTTCTACAACGGCCTGGAACAGGTTCCGGGATATCTGGACCTGCCGATCACCGAAGCGGCACAGGCCGTGCAGCGCAGCGCCTTCCCGGATGCCTACGCCAAGCACGAGGGTCCGGCACGCGCGTTCGCATCAGCGCTGACCGGTCAGAGCCCTGCCGCATTGTCCTGCACCCTGCGGGCACCGGTGACAGCCTCTGACCCTGCGGCAAGCGCCTCGGCCGCCGAGGCGATCTACGGGTCGCTGGGCGGCACGGTGCTGGGTCCGCTGTACCTGGCGGACGTCAGCGGCAGCTACGGCTGGTCGGTGGCCTCCTGGTTTGTGGCCAACGCCAAGGCGCTGGGCATTGAATCGGTGGCCTACGACGGGCGGACCTGGCATGTCGGTACGGCCGTCTGGGAGGAATCAGAGGCTGCCGCCGGGCAGGTAGCCGTCACGGTTTTCACTCCCCCGGAAGAGTAAATGCCGGTCCGCGCACCCGGCACGGAGAGCGCAACGCCGGCGCGAAGCGTTTAGGCTTAGGATCATGCGCATTCTAGTCACCGGTGGCACCGGTTATATCGGATCCCACACCACCCTCGCCCTGCTTGAAGCCGGGCACGACGTGGTGGTGCTGGACAACCTTATGAATTCCAGCGAAGAATCCCTCCGCCGTGTTCAGGAACTGACCGGCCGGAAGGCTGAGTTCGTCCGCGCCGATCTGCTCGATACCGCGGCACTCGAGGAGGTCTTCGAAGGCGGCAGCATTGACGCCGTCATCCATTTCGCCGGCCTCAAGGCGGTGGGCGAATCGGTGGCGAAGCCGCTGTATTACTACCACAACAACGTTGTGGGGACGATCAACCTGCTCGAAGCAATGGACCGGCACGATGTGCGGACCCTGGTCTTCTCCTCCTCGGCCACGGTGTACGGCGCCTCCGAGGAAGTGCCCCTCACGGAGGACGCCCCGCTGGACGCCGTGAACCCGTACGGCCGCACCAAGGAACAGATCGAGGACATCCTCAGTGACCTTGGTGCTGCGGACGGGCGCTGGAACATTGCGCTGCTGCGTTACTTCAATCCGGCAGGCGCCCATGAATCAGGCCGCATCGGCGAAGATCCCACGGGCATCCCCAACAACCTGCTGCCGTTTGTGGCCCAGGTAGCCGTGGGACGCCGCGAGAAGGTCCTGGTCTTCGGCAACGACTACCCCACCCCCGACGGCACCGGTGTCCGCGACTACATTCACGTGGTGGACCTCGCCGCCGGGCACCTCGCCGCCCTGGCCTACCTCGGCGAAAACTCAGGAGTGTTCCGCTGGAACCTGGGCACCGGCAACGGCTCCTCTGTTCTGGAGGTGCTGACCGCTTTCTCGGACGCGGCAGGCAAGGACATCCCCTACGAATTCACCGACCGCCGGCCCGGCGACGCCGCCGTCAGCTACGCGGACCCGTCCGCCGCGCACCGGGACCTCGGCTGGCGCGCCGAACGGTCACTGGCGCAAATGTGCGAGGATCACTGGCGCTGGCAGAAGAACAACCCCGAAGGCTACGCCGGGTCCTAACCCGCTTTCCGCCAACCGGGTTGGCAGATAAAAAGGGAAGGTCCCCGGAAATTTCCGGGGACCTTCCCTTTTTATCCTTTTTCGTCGGTTTCCTGCCGGTAATCCGGCGGAACCGCTAGCGCTGCGGGTAGTTACGCTCCGGGGCGCCCGTGTAAAGCTGGCGCGGACGGCCGATCTTCGTCTGCGGATCCTGCATCATTTCACGCCACTGGGCAATCCAGCCCGGGAGGCGGCCAATGGCGAAGAGGACGGTGAACATCTTCTCCGGGAAGCCCATGGCCTTGTAGATCAGGCCCGTGTAGAAGTCCACGTTCGGGTACAGTTTGCGCTCGATGAAGTAGTCATCGGCAAGTGCCTTTTCCTCCAGGCGCATGGCGATGTCCAGGAGTTCGTCGTTGCCGCCGAGCTTGCCCAGGATTTCATGGGCCGTGGCCTTGACGATCTTGGCCCGCGGATCGTAGTTCTTGTAGACGCGGTGCCCGAAGCCCATGAGCTTCACGCCGTCTTCCTTGTTCTTGACCTTCTCCATGAAGGTCTCCGGAGCCATGCCGGTGCCCTGGATGTCACGCAGCATGTTCAGTACGGCCTCGTTGGCGCCGCCGTGCAGCGGGCCGAAGAGTGCACTGATGCCGGCCGAAACGGAGGCGAACATGTTCGCGTTGGAGCTTCCGACCAGACGCACGGTGGAAGTGGAGCAGTTCTGCTCGTGGTCCGCATGCAGGATCAGCAGCAGGTCCAGCGCCTTCACCAGGTCCGGATCGATTTCGTACGGCTCGGCCGGCAGGCCGAAGGAAAGCCGCATGAAGTTCTCCACCAGGTTCATGGAGTTGTCCGGGTAGAGCATCGGCTGGCCGATGGACTTCTTGTGCGCGTAGGCAGCAATCACCGGCAGCTTCGCCATCAGGCGGACGGTGGAAAGCTCCACCTGTTCTTCGTCGAACGGGTCCAGGGAATCCTGGTAGAACGTGGACAGCGCGCTCACCGCGGAGGACAGCACCGGCATCGGGTGGGCGTCGCGCGGGAAACCGCCGAAGAAGCCCTTGAGGTCTTCGTGCAGCAGGGTGTGGCGCCGGATCCGCTGGTCGAAGTTCTCCAGCTCGGTGGGCGTGGGCAGTTCCCCGTAAATCAGCAGGTAAGAGGTCTCGAGGAAACTCGAGTGCTTGGCCAGCTGTTCAATCGGGTAGCCGCGGTACCGCAGGATGCCCTGGTCACCATCGATATAGGTGATCGCGGACGTAGTGGCCGCCGTGTTCATAAAGCCGGGGTCAAAAGTGACGGTGCCGGTCTGCTTCAGCAGCTTGGAAACGTCGAATCCGTCGTTTCCTTCCGCTGCGGCAACGCGGGGCAGCTCAAGCTCATCTTCCGGTTTTGGGCCGTACTGAAGCTTGGCACTGGGTTGCTCAGTCATTAAGTCTCCTTTAGGAGTTTTCGAAACCGCCGCTATGTACATCCGCTTCCGACTGACATAGTGCATTCCGCTAAACTATTTCGCTAAAACGCTACCGGTTTCAGTGCCCTTACCACTAATCGGCAGGGGCACTGTTGTACAAGCGCAACATGGACCGGGGCCCGTCCGGCGCGGGTCCCCATCATTTTTTGTGCCGCACTATTCCTGTGACGCCGCTTCCAGCCGCTGCGCCGCCGCACGGACGTCCTCATCCGAGCCGGTCAGGGCAACCCTGATGAAGCCTTCGCCCGCGTCACCGTAGAACACCCCCGGGCCTACCACTATGCCAAGTTCGGCGAAGCGGCCCACGGTTGCCCAGGTATCCTCACCCGCAGTGGCCCACAGGTACAGTCCCGCCTCGGAGTGTTCAATGGTCAGTCCGAAGGATTCCAGCGCCGGCACCAGGAGGTCACGCCTGGCACGGTACAGCTCCTTCTGGGCGGCCACATGCGTATCGTCACGCAGGGCCACCGCCATGGACGCCTGCACGGGTGCGGGAACAATCATGCCGGCATGCTTGCGGCTGTTGACCAGATTCGCGATGATCGCCGGGTCCCCTGCTGTGAAGGCAGCCCGGTACCCGGCCATGTTCGACTGCTTGCTCAGCGAGTACACCGCGAGCAGGGACTCATGGCTTCCGCCGCTGACGCGCGGGCCAAGGATGCTGGGGACGGGCTCGCCGTCGAGTGACGGGTCCCAGCGGCCCCAGCCGAGTTCGGCGTAGCATTCGTCGGAGGCCACCACCGCTCCCACCTCGCGGGCCTGCGCCACGAGGGCAGCCAGCGATTCGGCGGAGCGGACAATTCCGGTGGGGTTGCCCGGCGAGTTGACCCAGATCAGCCGGACACGCGCACGCGTCTGATCGTCGAGGTCATCGAGGTTGTCCGCCGCCACCGGCGTCGCACCGGCGAGAACCGCTCCCATGTCATAGGTGGGGTAGGCAACCACGGGCCGGACGACGACGTCGCCCTCCCCCAGCCCAAGCAGCAGCGGCAGCCAGGCCACCAGTTCCTTGGAACCTACCGTGGGCAGCACGGCCGCCGGATCGAGGCCGGGCACCCCGCGGCGCCGGGCGAACCATTCCGAGACGGCCTCCCGCAGGTCGGCGGTGCCGTGGGTGGTGGGATACCCGGGAGCGTCTGCGGCGGCTGTGAGGGCATCACGGACGATCCGGGGCGTGGGATCCACCGGCGTGCCGATGGACAGATTAACGGCGCCTCCGGGGTGCTCCGAGGCGCGGCGCTGGTACGGAGCCATGGCGTCCCAGGGGTACTCCGGCAGGTTCAGGCCGAAGGCCCGGGAGACGGCCGGGCTCATGCCTGGTTCTGCGGAGGAAGGGCCGCGATGATCGGATGGTCCTTGTGCGTGTTGCCGACCTTGGCCGCACCGCCCGGAGAGCCCAGGTCGTCAAAGAATTCGACGTTGGCCTTGTAGTAGTCCGCCCATTCCTCGGGCGTGTCATCCTCGTAGTAGATGGCCTCAACCGGGCAGACGGGTTCGCACGCACCGCAGTCAACGCATTCGTCCGGGTGGATGTAGAGGGAGCGTTCGCCTTCGTAGATGCAGTCCACGGGGCACTCTTCAATACATGCCTTGTCTTTTACATCCACGCACGGCTGCGCAATTACGTACGTCACGTCCCTTGCCTTCCTGATCTGCGTACCCCCGCCGTTCGGGCGGAGACTCGCTTGGGGTGTTGGTTCCACGTTAGTAGCCGAAACCATTATCTCCCAGCCGGGACGCCCGGTGAGCACCGCGCCCCGGACATAGGATGGAGTAATGAACCCCGAGCAGCCTGCCGATCTCCTGCAACGGCTGGCGCCGGGAGAGCGCGTGGTGGTGCGCTACCGGATCGAAGGCGGCTTTACGGACGCCCTGGGCGTCCTGCTCCGGTCCGGCAGCGAGGACTGCACCGTCTCCACCCGGCGCGGCGACGTGGTCATCCCGTATCTGCTGGTGACAGCCGCCAAACCCGTCCCACCGGCACCTCCGCGCCGGGAACGGAAATCCCCATCTGAGGCCGTTTCCTGCCGCTAGTTCCGGCCGGATACGGCTCCGGGTTGGATTCGGCTCCGGGTTGGATTCGGCTCCGGGTTGGATTCGGCTCCGGGTTGGATACAAGTCGATGCCGGATACGCCAAAGGCCGCCGGAAGGAATCTTCCAGCGGCCTTTACTGTCAGGTGCGCGTCAGGCCCCGGCTGCGGGCGGCTGCCCTGCGGCACGGTCCCGGCCCAGCACGCGTGCGCAGATCAGGACGGCGGCGATGGTGGCCACCGCCTGTCCGAACAGCCAGAGCAGGCCGGCAGTTACTACGGGCGGCTGCTCCTCTGCATTGGCGCCGGTGACAATCAACGGTGCCTCATTCAGCAGGTCAAGGGAGAACAGGCCGAGCACCAGATACGTCACCGCACCCGTCACGGCGCTGAGTACGGCATTGCGCCGCCACAGGCCCACCAGCAGGGCAATAGCGCAGCTGAACACTACTGCCAGCAGGGCACCCACCGGCAGGCCGGTGTCGCCCGCATAGACCACGTGGTTGTGCAGCGAGGTCCCCAGCACCGCAGCCAGGATCCCGCCGGCCACAGCGGCAAGAGGCCCCCGCCAGCGCGGGGACCTCTTGCCGGAATCTGCCGAAGTGGCGATGGTGCTAGTTCTTTGCGCGGGCGCGGTTGGCCTTGGCGCGCTCGTTGGCGTCAAGGATCAGCTTGCGGATGCGGATGGACTCCGGAGTGACCTCCACGCATTCGTCCTCGCGGGCGAATTCGAGGGACTCTTCCAGGGTAAGCTTCCGCGGCGGGGTGAGGTTTTCGAAGGTGTCCGAGGAAGCGGCACGCATGTTGGTGAGCTTCTTTTCCTTCGTGATGTTCACGTCCATGTCATCGGCGCGCGAGTTCTCGCCAACGATCATGCCTTCGTACACCTCGGAGGTGGGCTCCACGAAGAAGGAACCGCGTTCCTGCAGGTTGATCATGGCGAACGGCGTCACAACGCCGGCGCGGTCGGCAATCATCGAACCGTTGGTGCGGTACTCGATGGGGCCGGCCCACGGCTCGTAGCCTTCGGCGATGGACGCGGAGATGCCGGCGCCGCGCGTTTCGGTGAGGAAGCGCGTGCGGAAGCCGATCAGGCCGCGGGCGGGAACAATGAATTCCATCCGGACCCAGCCGGTGCCGTGGTTGGACATGTTGACCATGCGGCCCTTGCGGGCGGCCATCAGCTGGGTGACAGCGCCGAGGTATTCCTCGGGGACGTCGATGGTCATGTGTTCCATCGGCTCGTGGATCTTGCCGTCGATGGTCTTGGTGACAACCTGCGGCTTGCCCACGGTCAGTTCGAAGCCTTCGCGGCGCATCTGCTCCACGAGGATGGCCAGCGCGAGCTCGCCGCGGCCCTGGACTTCCCAAGCGTCGGGACGCTCGGTCGGAAGGACCTTGAGCGAGACGTTGCCGATCAGTTCCTTGTCGAGACGGTCCTTGACCTGGCGGGCCGTGACCTTGGCGCCCTTGACCTTGCCGGCCAGCGGCGAGGTGTTGATACCGATGGTCATGGAGATCGCGGGATCGTCAACGGTGATCAGCGGCAGCGGCTTGGGGTTGTCGACGTCGGTCAGGGTCTCACCGATGGTGATGTCCTCGATACCGGCAACGGCAACGATTTCGCCGGGGCCGGCGGATTCGGTTGGTACGCGCTCCAGTGCCTTGGTGGCCAGGAGTTCGGTGATCTTGACGGTCTTCATGGTGCCGTCCTGGCGGGCCCAGGCAACCTGCTGGCCCTTGCGGAGGGTGCCGTTGAAGATACGCAGCAGGGCCAGACGGCCCAGGAACGGCGAGGCGTCAAGGTTGGTGACGTGCGCCTGAAGGACACCTTCGGGATCGTACGTCGGAGCCGGAATGTGCTCGAGAATGGTCTGGAACAGGGGTTCCAGGTTGTCGTTGGCCGGTGCCTCGCCGTCGGCGGGCTGCTCCAGGGACGCGGCACCCACACGGGCTGCAGCGTAGACAACGGGAACGTTGAGGACCAGGTCAAGGTCCAGATCCGGCACTTCGTCCGCGAGGTCGGAGGCCAGGCCGAGCAGCAGGTCCATGGACTCGCTGACAACTTCGTCGATCCGGGCATCGGGGCGGTCGGTCTTGTTGACCAGCAGCACTACGGGGAGCTTCGCGGCCAGCGCCTTGCGCAGCACGAAGCGGGTCTGGGGCAGCGGGCCTTCAGAGGCGTCCACGAGCAGCACCACGCCGTCGACCATGGACAGGCCGCGCTCGACCTCACCGCCGAAGTCGGCGTGGCCGGGGGTGTCGATGACGTTGATGGTGATGGTTTCGCCGTTGGCAGCCGGGCCGTTGTAGAACACCGTGGTGTTCTTGGCCAGGATGGTGATGCCCTTTTCGCGCTCCAGGTCACCGGAGTCCATCACGCGTTCTTCCACGTCTCCGTGGGCGGCAAACGAGTTCGTCTGCTTCAGCATGGCGTCGACGAGGGTCGTCTTACCGTGGTCAACGTGGGCCACAATAGCAACGTTGCGGAGATCGCTTCGCACTGCGCTGTTTACAGCCGTGTTGGTTTCTGACATGCGTGAGGACTCAATTCATAGGAGATCAGTTCGGGGTGTTTCATATCGGCCGGGTTTGGTTCCGGCGTATCCGGCTGTTCTGTACGAATGCTGATTCAATCTCTTGCTCAATCACCAGTCAGAATCCACCGAAGGCCCCGCCGTCAGCGGGCACGCTAACATTCTAATCCCAAGACCATATTCTCCCTAATGCGGTAATCCGGCGGCCCCCGGCGCCGGCTTCCGCGAGGACCCGTGGCGCCGGTATTTGCGCCGGTATTAGCGCTGATCTCCGCACCGGCGCGGCGCGCCTTTCCCCCCGCCCCGGATCAGGACGCAGGCGCCGCCATCGGGCCCGGACGCAGGGAAGGCGGGGAACCGTACCGGTCCCCCGCCTTCATGCCTCACCGCCGTGCTGCTAGGCGACCTCGGGCGGCAGTTCGAGCCGCGATCCGGGGATGGCTGCCAGCAGGGCCTGGGTGTAGGCCTCCCGGGGGTTGTCGAACACATCGTCCGTGCTTCCGGTTTCCACGAGCTTGCCCTTTTCCATGACGCAGACATAGTCCGCGATCTGGCGCACCACGGCCAGGTCATGGGTAATGAACAGGTAGCTCAGGCCCAGTTCGGACTGCAGGTCCGCGAGGAGGTTCAGGATCTGTGCCTGCACCAGCACGTCAAGTGCCGAGACAGCTTCATCACAGATGACCACCTCAGGGTCCAGTGCCAGGGCACGGGCAATGGCCACGCGCTGGCGCTGACCGCCGGAGAGCTCGTTCGGGAAGCGGCGCATCACCGAGGAGGGCAGGGCGACCTGGTCCAGGAGCTCGCGCACCTTGGCCTCCCGGCTCTTCGCGTTGCCGATCTTATGCACCCGCAACGGCTCTTCGATGGTGCGGAAGATGTTGTACATCGGGTCCAGGGATCCGTAAGGGTCCTGGAAGATCGGCTGCACCCGGCGCCGGAATTCGAAGAGGCGCTTGGAGTTCAGCGTGGTCATGTCCACCCCGTTGAACAGGATGGAGCCGCTGGTGGGCGTCTCCAGGTTCAGCACCATCCGCGCCACGGTGGATTTGCCCGAACCGGACTCGCCCACGACGGCGGTGGTGGTGCCGCGCTTGATGTTGAAGGAGACGTTGTCCACGGCGGTGAAGTCCGTGGATTTACCCAGCCCGTTGCGCAGCTTGAAGACCTTGGTCAGGTCCTTGACCTCGATGACGTTGTCCGCTGCCTTCAGCTTCGTCTGGTCCTCGGAGGTCAGCAGGTCCGCGCTCTCCACGCCCAGGCTCTTCGCGGAGTCAATCCGCTTGGAGGCCAGGGAGGGTGCGGATTCCACCAGCTTGCGGGTGTACGGGTGCCGCGGGTTGGTGAGGATCTCCAGGGCGGGCCCGGACTCGACAACCTGGCCCTTGTACATCACGACCACCTTCTGAGCGCGTTCAGCGGCCAGGCCCAGATCGTGGGTGATCAGCAGCACCGCGGTGCCCAGTTCATCGGTCAGCGTGCCCAGGTGGTCCAGGATCTGCCGCTGGACGGTCACATCCAGGGCCGACGTCGGCTCGTCCGCAATCAGCAGGCGGGGCCGGCAGGACAGGCCGATGGCGATGAGCGCACGCTGGCGCATGCCGCCGGAGAATTCATGCGGGTACTGCTTGGCCCGCCGTGCCGCATCCGGGAGGCCCGCCTGCTCCAGCACCTTGGCGATGTCGGCAGGGGCATGCGGCAGTCCGTTGGCCCGCAGGGTTTCCTTGACCTGGAAACCGATCTTCCAGACCGGGTTCAGGTTGGACATCGGGTCCTGGGGCACCATGCCGATGGAGCTGCCGCGCAGTTCCTGGATCCGCTTGGGGCTGGCCTGGGAGATGTCCTCGCCGTCAAAGATGATCTGTCCCCCGCTGACCCGGCCGTTGCCGGCCAGCAGGCCAATGGCGGCCAGGGCGGTGGTGGACTTGCCCGAACCGGACTCACCCACGATAGCCACGGTCTCACCGGGCATAACCGTCAGATGTGCGTTCCGGACAGCCTCAACCTCGCCGTTGGCGGTGGCAAAGCTGATGGCAAGGTCACGGATTTCCAGCAGCGGCTGGACGGCCGCAGCGTTTTCGGTGTTGATGGTCATCGTTTGCGCGCCTTCGGATCAAGAGCATCACGGACCGCGTCGCCGAGCATGATGAAGCTCAGCACGGTAATGGAAAGTGCGGCGGCGGGCCACAGCAGCGTTGACGGGTTTGAGCGCAACGAGGTCTGTGCAGCCGAGATGTCATTACCCCACGACATGATGCTGGGCGGCAGCCCGATGCCCAGGAAGGACAGCGTTGCCTCGGCAACAATGAACGTACCCAGCGAAATGGTGGCGATAACGATCACAGGTGCCAGGGAGTTCGGGATCACGTGCTTCATCAGCGCCGAGAACTTCGAAACACCCAGCGACCGCGAGGCCACCACAAAGTCCGCGTTGCGCACTGAAATCACGGCGCCGCGGGTAATACGTGCCACCTGCGGCCAGCCGAATATGAGCAACGTAAAGACCACCGTGATGATGGTCCGGTTTTCGCGGAAGGCCGGCAGCTGCATGATGATGATGGCGCCGAGGATCAGCGGCAGTGCAAAGAAGATGTCGCCGAGGCGGGCCAGGATCGCGTCCAGCCAGCCGCCGTAGTAACCGGCCAGCGCGCCCAGGATGCCGCCGATGACGACGACGGCGATGGTGGTCAGCAGGCCGACCAGAACCGAGGCGCGTGTGCCGTAAATGACGCGGGCGTATACGTCACAGCCCTGGAGGGTGAAGCCGAGCGGGTGTCCTGAAGTGGGACCACCGTTCGAGTTGGCCAGGAGGCAGCCTTCATCCGGGGATGCACTGGTGAACAGGCCCGGGAACGCGGCCACGGTCAGGATCAGCAGGATCAGCAGGGTCGAAATGATGAACAGCGGCTGCGTGCGCAGGTTCCGCCAGGCTTCGCCCCACAGGCTCAGCGCCTTGGTTTCTTCCTTGACGCTGTCGGTCTCGGCCAGAGGGGTTTCCTCCAGCGGTGCCACATAGTGCTCGGTGCTTGCGGTGTCTTTATGCATAACGGATCCTCGGATCAAGCCAGGCGTACAGGAGGTCTACGAGAAGGTTGGCGATGACGTAGACGAAGACGAGGACACTCACGATCGATACGATGGTGGGTCCCTCGCCCCTGATGACCGACTGGTAAAGTCGCTGCCCCACGCCGGGGACGTTGAAGATGCCTTCGGTGACAATGGCGCCGCCCATCAGCGCACCCAGGTCTGCCCCGAGGAAGGTCACAACGGGGATCAGTGAGTTGCGCAGGATGTGCACGGTAACCACGCGCGGCCGTGACAGGCCCTTGGCGGTGGCGGTGCGGACATAGTCGGCATTCATGTTCTCGATCACGGATGTGCGCGTCAGGCGCAGCACATAGGCGAAGGATGCCAGGCCCAGTACCAGGGCCGGCAGGATCAGGTCCGTAAACCCGGCATCGCCGCCGACGGTGGGCGAGGTCCATTGGAGTTTGACGCCCACTATGAACTGCAGCAGGAAACCAAGGACGAACACGGGAATGGCGATGACGATCAGGGAAACAACCAGGACCGTGCTGTCGAAGAGCTTGCCCTTCTTCAGACCGGCGATCAGGCCGAAGATAATGCCGAAGACAGCTTCGAAGATCAGCGCCAGGATGGCAAGGCGGATCGTGACGGGGAAGGCCTGGGCCAGAACGGCGGAGACCTCACGTCCGGAGAAGTCGATGCCGAGGTCGAAGGTCACCAGGTTCTTCAGGTACAGCAGATACTGCACGATGAAGGGCTGATCCAGGTTGTACTGGCTGCGCAGCTGCGCAGCAACGGCCTCATTGACCGGCTTGTCACCGAACAGTGCGGCAATCGGATCGCCGGGCAGGGAGAAGACCAGGAAATAGACAAGGAAAGTTGCCCCGAAGAATACGGGGATCATTTGAAGTACACGTCGAAGGACGTAGCCGGCCATTAGGGTTGGCCTCCTGCCAGCTGGGGGGGATTTAGGTCTCGCATGTTTTGTATACCTGTTCTTGGTAAGAACCCGAATACAAGCCGGGGCCCGGCCTTCTGGCCGGGCCCCGGATCGGTCGGTCTAGATGGTGCTACTTGGCCGTGACGTTGTAGTAGACCGGGACGCCGTTCCAGCCGGTTTCAACGTTTTCCACGTTGTTGCTCCAGCCGGACTGAGCCACCTGGTACCACAGCGGGATGACGGGGAGGTCCTTCAGCAGGACTTCCTGTGCCTGGTTGAAGATCTCGGCACCCTCTTCAGGAGTGGAAGCCGCGAGGCCTTCGCTCAGGAGGTTATCGAATTCTTCGCTGGAGTATTCACCGTCGTTGGAACCTGCCCCGGTGCCGTACAGCGGGCCGAGGAAGTTGTTCAGCGACGGGTAATCTGCCTGCCAGCCGGTACGGATGGCACCGCTGAGGGTCTTGGCAGTGGCGTCTGCGCGCAGTTCCTTGAACGTTGCGTAGGGCTTGCCTTCAGCGTTGATGCCGAGGTTGTTCTTCAGGCCGTTGGCTACGGCGTCCACCCACTCCTTGTGGTTGGCGTCAGCGTTGTAGCCGATGGTGAAGGGCTTGTCGGCGGGCCAGGGCTCGATGTCCTCAGCCTGCTGCCACAGCTCCTTGGCCTTCTCGGGGTTGAACTCCAGCACCTCTTCACCGGGGATGCTGTCGCTGTAGCCCTCGATCACCGGAGCGGTGAATTCCTTGGCCGGTTCACGGGAACCGGAGAAGATCACCGAAGTGATTTCGTCCCGGTCGATGGCCATGGAGATGGCCTGGCGGCGCAGCTGGCCGGCCTCACCGGAGAACTCGGGCAGGTAGCCCGGGATGGTGATGGTCTGGTTGCCTGCGTATGCCTTTTCGGAGTAGCGGCCCTCGCCCAGATCGGTCTTGAACGTCTTCAGTGCCGAGTTCGGCATGGTGTCCAGGATGTCCAGGTTGTCCGACTGCAGGTCTGCATAGGCAGCATCGAAGGAGGAGTAGAACTTGAAGGTCACTCCGCCGTTCTTCGGGACACGGGTACCGGTGTAATCCGGGTTGGCGACGAGGTCAATCTGGACCTCGTGCTGCCAGGCGTCGTCGCCGTCGAGCATGTACGGACCGTTGCCGACGGGCTTTTCGCCGAAGGCGGCCGGATCCTCGAGAGCTGCAGCCGGCAGCGGGAAGAAGGCCGTGTAGCCGAGGCGCTGCGGGAAGTCAGACTCCGGCTGGCTCAGCTTGACGGTGAACGTGGTGTCATCAACAACGGTCAGGCCGCTCATGGTGTCTGCCGTGGCGCCTTCAGCGCTGACTTCGTCATAGCCTTCGATGCTCTCGAAGAAGTACGAGTTCAGCTGGGCGTTCTTCGCAGCGGCACCGAAGTTCCAGGCATCCACGAAGGACTTGGCCGTGACCGGGTCGCCGTTGGTGAACTTCTGGTCCGCCTTCACCTTGATGGTGTAGGTCTGGGAATCTTCGGTCTCGATGGACTCTGCCAGCTCGTTGACCGTGTTGCCGTCAGCGTCGTAGCTGACCAGGCCTTCGAAGAGAAGGTCCATGATGCGTCCGCCGCCAACTTCGTTGGTGTTGACCGGCATCAGCGGGTTCTGCGGTTCGGTGCCATTAGCAGTAATGATCGCGGTGTTGTCGCCTTCACCGGAGCCTTCGGCCGATTCGTCGGATCCTCCACCGCAGGCGCTCAGCGCGAGTGCGGCAACAGCCGCTACGCTCAGCATTTTGGAAGTGCGTGTGACGCGCATTCCGCCTCCTAAGTTCTGTTCGGTTCCGGCGTTGTCACGCCGGTGTTGCGGCTCCGCCAAATGGTGAACCGACTCACAAAGCCAACAGCATAAGCCCAAGTTGATTCGCGGCGGTAACAAACTAGGGGTGCCGCCCTAACACAGGGGCATCAGTCACCATCGGCCGGCGACGAAAGACGCTCCCCACATGGGATTAAAGCGCATCTGGGCGGCCGGTAACAATTTGGCATACCGGCGGTCCATTACATGCAATGACATGTCATATTTGCCTGTTCGGTGCGACACTTGACCGCTGTTTTGCCTGCACCACAACCGGGGCGCCGGCCGGTGTATTGGCGGGCAGGGTCCGGACATCCTGCGCCGGGAGCGCACGGCCCGCGGGGCCGGTCCGCGGTAAAATCGCAGCTCAGGTGTACACCGCGCCCGACGACGGATTAGAGGATTCAGTGAAGATCGCAATTATCGGCGGGTCCAAGGGCACCGGAGCACAGTTGGCAGAGCTGGCACGCACGGCGGGCCATGATGTCACGGTCCTCTCACGGAGCGGGAAGGCTCCCGCCGGCGTGACCGTACTTACCGGCGATGCCACCGACCCCGCGGCTGCCGGGCGCACCGTGGCGGGAGCCGACGCCGTCGTCGTCACCGTGGGCGGCGCCAAAGGTGTTCCGAACCAGCGGGCCGCGGTGACCAGGGCCGTGATCCGTGCCATGCAGGAAAACGGTGTGGACCGGCTTATTGTGCAGTCCTCCCTGGGTGCGGGAGACTCGGGTTCCCAGATGCCCGCACCGCTAAGGGCCATCATGAAGATGGTCCTGGCCAAGGCCCTGGCGGACCACAACGAGCAGGAAGCTGCCGTGAAGGATTCCGGGCTGGCCTGGACGATTGTCCGGCCGACGGGGCTCACGGACAAGGAACCCGCCGGTAGGTGGAAGGCGCTCGAGACCACCGACGCCGGCCGGCTGGGCGGTTCAATTCCCCGCCGCGACCTCGCGGCGTTCATGCTGGAGACCCTTACCGACGGTTCCACTGTCGGCAAGGCTTTTGGCGTCAGCAGCTAGGAGGCCGGGCGCCTCAGGCAGCCCGGGTTCGTTCTGGATGCCTGTGGGGTGAGGGACTGCCCTTTACTTCCCCGTGGCTACTGCCTCTTCCGGGCCATGGAGGCCTTAATAACCGGCCCGCTGAACCACAGTGCCGCTCCGGCCAGGACCCAGACCCCCAGCGTCAGTGCGGCGGCGCCACCGCCGACGCCGCCGAAGTACGCAACGGAGCGCACGAGCGTGCCGGCAGCACCGGGCGGAAGGAGCTGGCCGATCATCGCGACCCCGCCCGGCAACCACTGGGCGCTGGTGGCGATGCCGGCAAAGGGATTGCCGACAAACATCATGGACATGGCCGCGATGGTGAACCCCTTGGTGCCAAAACACTCATTGAGGCCGGCCAGGGGCAGCGCGAGCGCCGCGATGCCCAGCGCCACACTCGCCGCCACCGGAACCAGCGGTCCCTCGATGCTGCCGAACAGATATTTCAGCACGGCGGCGACAACGAAGCCTCCCGCGACCGAGAAGCCGGTAAGCCCGGCGAAAATCCACCAGCGCTGTCCGGACAGCATCGAGCGGAACGCCACGGCGGGCACAATGCCGCCGAACACCAGCGGAAAGGCCAGTCCGCCGATACCCACGCCGGTCGGGTCTCCCGCGGGAAGCGGAACCACGTCCACGATCCGGGCTGTCTGTCCCATGCCGCCGGCCATTGTGGCCCCGACATTGCTGACTGTTCCTGACACCGCCGTAGAGCCGGCACTGGCAACATAGACGGTCATATCCGGATCCGTGAAGTTGAACCCGCCGACAATTTCCCGGTTCCGGATTCCCGCCTCGAGCTCATCTGCGCTCTCGTAGGGCTGCACCATGAAGGCACCCGGTGACTGGTCTTCCAGTGTTTCTGCAACTGATGCCGCCCGGTCCTCGGAACCCACCACGCCCAGGGCCAGGTCCCGCGGTCCGGAGTGGAGCGAGGGCGAGATGAACAGCATCAGCAGGGCCAGCAGAATGACAGAGAGTCCGAGGGTCAGACCGGCCCAAACGGCCGCGTGCTTTCGATGCGAGCCGGAGGACGGCGGTGGGGATGACATGGTTCCTTCTTCTTTCGGAGGTATTTCCTCCGCTTATACGGAAGATATTCCTCCGGTTTAGACTGGGGGTCAACTTGAAGGAGGCGTGGATGAGAGCCGACGCAGCACAGCGAAGAGACGCGATCATCAGCCATGCGAGACATGTGTTTGCTGCGCGGGGCGGTGACGTTGCTTTGGAGGCAGTGGCTGCCGCCAGTGGCGTGGGCATTGCGACGCTCTACCGGAACTTCCCCTCCCGTGAGGACCTGGTCCGCGCGGTGATCGAGGACATGGTGCGGGAGATCCTGGAGATCGTTGCCGAAGCACGCGGCGCTGCCCAAGAGGACCCGGCGGAAGCCTGGAAGGGCTTGCTGGCCAGGTTGATGGACATGGAACTCGGAGCCCTGACCGATGGTCTTGACCTGCAGGCCGGGGCAGGACCAGCCGCGGCAGAGGCATCCCCGCTCGCGCAGATCCAACAGCCCGCCCTCGACGCACTGGAAGAGCTGCTGACACTACTGAAGCGCAGCAATGCCGTACGGAGCAGTATTACTGCCCTCGGGGTCGTGGTGGCAGTGGCCACCATGACCCGCCCGCAGGTGCCGGCCATCCGCGACGCAGCTCCCGGCGTCCCGGAACAGCTCGCAGAGGCCTACCTCCTCTGGAGCAGCACGGTGTAATCCGCCATAGTTGCAGCCCTGCCCCGGCGCTGAGAACGCTCACCGGGCGGGACCTGCCCGGCACCACTGACCGGCGGTTTGCTAGACTTGACGAGGCCTTCGGGCCTATCACGGCATCGATGACACGACACGCGGGGCACTTCAAAAAGTACTTCTGACACGGCACGGTCGATCGCCTCCACACCGCCGACTGTCAGGAGACTCTATGGCGCCCTCTTCAAATTCCCGCTCGGACATCCAGGGACGTGCAGTTGGAATGATCGCGGTCGCAGCGGCCGCTGCGTTCCTCGCCACCTTCAACGAGACCTTCCTCAACGTAGCCTTCACGCCGATCATGCAGGACTTCGGCGTCAACGTCAGTACCGTTCAGTGGCTGACCACCGGTTACCTGCTTGTCGCAGCCGTGTTCGTGCCCGTCGCCAACGTTCTGTACCACCGGTTCCCCACCCGACCGCTGTTTGTCGCCGTCGTAGCCGTCATGGTTATCGGATCGGTGGTGGGAGCCCTTGCCCCCACCTTCGAAGTGCTGCTCATTGCGCGCCTGCTGCAGGCCATCGGAACCGGCCTGCTCACCCCCATCGGCATGAACATCACGCTTGCCGTGTCACCGCGCGAAAAGCTGGGGCTCAACATGGGCATCATGGCCGCGATGACCACCCTCGGCCCGTCGCTGGCCATCGTCCTGTCCGGCGCTATTCTGACCGTCGCCCCCTGGACCACACTGATGTGGGTGTTCGGGGGTCTCACCCTCGCCGTGCTGCTCGCCGGTGCCATCGTCCTGCGGAACGCCACTGATCTGGGCCGCCCGGTCCTGGACATCCTCTCGTTCATTCTTGTTGCCATCGGTCTGGTCGGGATCCTTTACGGCGTGTCCAGCGCCTTCGAGGGATCTGCCCTTTACGCAGGCGTTGCCGGCATCGTTGGATTGCTCGCCATGTGGCTGTTCGTCATCCGCCAGCGCCGCATCGCTAACCCGCTGATCGACATGCGCCCGTTCTCGAATGCACCCTTCGTGCTCGGTGTGCTGATGACGATGCTCGGCCTGGTCTTCGTCTTCGCCATGAACGTGGTCATCCCGCTGTTCCTCCAGGGCGCGCTGGAGATGCCGCCGCTGGGCGCTTCGCTCACCCTCGCCCCCGGCATCCTCCTCACCGTGGGCATGGGGCCCATTGCCGGCCGCATGTTCGACCGGCACGGGGGCCGCTGGTCCATCCCGCTCGGGTTCCTCGTTATGGCACTCTTCGTCACGCTCGTCGGAGTTGCCGCCGGCCACTCCTCGGTCTGGATCTTCGGCATCCTCTACGTTCCGGCAGTGCTCGCTACGGCATTCGTCGTCGGGCCTGCGCAGACCTTCGCGCTATCCAACCTCGACCGTGAGACCAGCCCGCACGGCGTCACGATTGTCTCCACGAGCTTCCAGATCGCCGGCTGCGTGGGCACCTCGCTGGCGACCGGTATCTACGGCGCCGTAATTGCGGCGAAGGCCGGTGCCGGGAACAGCGACACTGATTCGCTGCTCGCCGGCTTCCACGGTGCCGTCGCCTTTGTGGTCGTCACCTCGCTGGTCGGCATTCTGCTTGCGTTCCTGGCCTACCGTTCGGTGCGCTCACGCCGCGCGGAGAAAAGCGTCCGGCACCCGGCGTCCGCCCTGGAGCCGGTCATGAAGTCCGACGTCTACGCCCTGTCCTCGGATCAGTCCGTGCTCGACGCCCTGCAGACCTTCACGGAACGCGGCATTTCGGGCGCACCGGTCCTCCACGCAGACGGCACGCTGGCAGGCTTCCTGTCCGACGGCGACGTCCTGCGCCACCTCTCGGCTACCCACCCGTCCTCGACGTCAATCTATTCCTACGCCATCGGGGCTGGGGACGATCTGGAACAAGCCATGTCCGATCTGGCGAACCTGAACGTTATGCGGCTGGCAACGCACGACGTCGTCACTCTCGACGCCGGTGCCTCGCTCAGTGACGCTGTGGCTGCCTTGTCCGATGCGCGGCTGAAGAAGGTTCCGGTGGTCAACGGGGCTGATTCCCGCCCAATCGGCATCGTGAGCCGGTCAGCGGTCAACCGTCTGGCGGTCGCCACGTACCTGCGCTCGCGCGGTGAGGCCGTGCAGGCGGAGGCCGGTACCCCAGCGTAGCCCTGCGGAGTAGTGAAGGCCAGGCCCGTCCGGCCTGGCCTTCACTATTTACCGGCGGTGTTCCCTGCCATTAGTCAGCCCGCCGGTAGTGCACCGAGAGGGCTCCATTGCTCATCGGTTCAGCAGAGACCAGCTCGAGACTGCGCGCACTGTCGAGGAGGCCCCCGTAGAGGGTGGGACCGTGCCCGGTGATTCTGGGGTGGACCAGGAACTTGTAATCATCAACCAGGCCCAGCCGGTCCAGGCCGGAGGCCAGCATGCCGCTGCCGACAAGCACGCCGTCGGGATTCCGGTCTTTGAGGTCCTGTACTGCCGTTCTCAGATCGCCTTCGATGCGGTGGCTGTTGTTCCAAGGGAAGTCGCTGCGTGACGCGGAGACGACGTACTTGGGTTTGTCTTCCAGCGTGAGCGCCCACTGGCGCAATGCCGGGGGCGCTTCCACCTCACCGCTGGCAACCAGCGGCCAATACTCCTCCATCATTTCGTACGTGGTGCGGCCCCAGAGCATGGCGCCGGCCTCGTCCAGGAGGGCAGTGAAGTGCTCGTGCGTCTCGTCATCGGCGATGCCCGCCCGGTGGTCGATACAACCGTCCAGGGTGACGTTGATACTGAAGGTGAGCCGGCCCATACCTTGATTCTTCGCGGCGCCGGCACTCGTGCGCAAGGGCTGCCGGTTATCCCGACCTGCCCTGCGCCAAAGGCCTGCTTCCTGATTCGGGTCACAATACAGTGACGCCGACGGGCAACTGCGAACTGTTCCGTTTCCCGTACCGACATATACGTATGTGGACGGATCTACCTGAAGGAAAACATCGACAAGCGGAAACCGAACGGGATCCCTTGAACTGAACATTAGCTGCGCTGACGCCGGCGCTGGAAAAGGAATTCTCGTGGAAAACACTCACCACAACGGTGACGCCAGGGCCCAGCTCGAAGGCTTTCTCTCATCTCCAAAACTTGCTGCGGTACATCGACGCACGGTTACAGGAGAAGGGGGCGATCGCGCAACGTTACCAACCGCTGGAGCCGCTCAATCCGAAGTGGAGCATCCTGCCATTAGCAATGTTGAGCGTGGGACTCGTGGTCCTTCTTACGGCAATCGGGACGCCGATCATTCAGGCATGGGCGAAAGCTGATGCGTATGCACAAGGACAAATCTTCTACTCGAATATCCAGCCGCTCAGCGTCGCCATTCTCGCAAGCCCGGTTGCCCTCGCCTTGGCATCGGCCATCTGGCTCGTTCGCAACAGGCTCGTTCTTCCCCGGCTGCACGCCCGGACAGAACAGATCAACCAGCAGCGAGTGACGCACAACCGGGCCGTATCGGCTGACGAGCAGCGAGTGGATGCCCAACTCACCCAGGCCAGCCGTGACTTTGCCTCGGACATCGGCAACCGGTTCCCTCAGGCCTACCTTTATGACGAAGCAGTCGGCTTCTGCCTCCAACTGGTGCGCGATCACCGGGCCAGCACCATTCACGATGCGATCAACCTCTACGAGACCGAACGTTACCGTCAGCGGATGGAAAACCTGCAGGCCTGGCAACTGGCGGAAGCACAGCAGACGCGTAAGCTCATGGCTCTCGGCACCGTGGTCAACGCAGCGATGCAGGGCGCGATGATTGGGACCGTGCGACACGAAGGTGCACAGACTCGTGCGGCCCTACGCAAGCCCGTCAACGTGAACGTCAGGGTGCGCTGAGGTCCGGCCACCACCAGCGGTGCCGTGACCGGCGCTTTTGTGCACGCTCTGCCCTGCGTCGGGGGCGTCGAAATAGTCCTCGCGCGCCGCATCAAAGACCGGCTGGGGCAGGGCCAACGGAGCACGGTCCAGCCGTCGTCCTGCTAGGATTTCGCCGATAGCACCCGGAATCATCCGCATTCCCTGAGCCCCCTTGATGGACCGCCTGATCCGTTCCCCCTCCGCCGTGAGCAGCATCCCCCACGACGAGTCCACTTCAGCCAGACCGGAACCGACCAGGATCGACATTGCCGTCTCCATCCGTTCCCGCGAAGGGACGTCGGCCTGCAACATGTCCCACCCCGGCAGCAGCGTCCGGAGCGTCGAGGGGCGCTTCCCGCGATGCAGCAAAGTCATAAGCGTTGCGGCATCGGAGATATCCAGGTTTCTACGGTCCATGCCGGTCACGCTAGCGCATTTCGAGAAAGCTTGTTGTGAGCACCCCCACTGTTCCGGTACCAGCTCGATACTGGCGCGGGACTGACGTTGCTTTAGGTCAGAAGACGGTACGTTCATTGCCCTTCAACAAACTCACCGAGAAGACGGATTAGACCATGATATTCAGAGGTGAGCTGAGAGTCTGCTGAACCATCCTGTTTTGCAACGTATCGGTCGGGAATGCTACCGCTGCCTTGATACTGAAAAGTCTGCCTAATCCATTCCCGGGTTTCTCGTAGGGACTGATCAGATCTATCGCGATTGAGCTGTTCTGCTTCCTTCTTATAGCCGCGGCCTAGCTCAGGAAGCCCGACCAGGGGAAGCATTTCAGCGAATCTCGACATGCTGTCCACGACTTCGTCAATCGACTGCGCCATGTTTATATTCCAATCTCACTGACCGACGGCTTTACCTTTGTCCTAAGACCCGTTGATTTGCACTTGACCAGTATCGTCTTCCTTCCCGCCGGTCACGGTGCCGGGGCAGGCTGGGATTGCTTCGTGGAGTTACTGCGGGGGCTCAAGCACGAGGCCTTCGTCTCCCGGGAGGACTTTGCCTTGATCCCGCTCGGCACTGTCCTCCTCATTCAACGTAAACGCGTCGCCGGGCGAACAAGGAGCAATAGCGCTAATACTGTACGACTCGTCCGATGCATAGGTATCGAATTCAGCCCGGAGGACGGGACCACCCTCGGCGAAGACGGTCGGGTGTGTTGTCGGATTTACGGTGCGTACGCTCATGCCGAGGGACTCCCAATACTCCGCGACGCGCTTGGCGTCCCCAATATGGTCAGTTCCACGGGGCGCCCAACGGTCATAGCTGTAACTGGCTGTGGCATCCCCCAGTCCAGGGCTGCTTTCGGGGGTGCACTCCAGCGCCCCCGCTGACCCGTTGCGGGGCCACCACCCGGTGACGTCGAGCTGTTCGGCGGTATTGAACACGAGTTCGACCGCGCGGTCCCGGCCTTCCCTGGCACTGATGGTCTCCTCGGGGATGTTTTTCTCCGACATTGTCGTGTTTGTCTCCTTCTCAGCGCACGCGGCTAAGCTCGTTCCCATCATGAGCACGGCGGCAGCGGCCGTAAGAGTCCTCAGATAGTTTCTAAATTCGGGCACCATTCATTCCTTTCATGAACGCGACACCCCCATGGCACGGGCTTCCTGCGCCGATGCCCCGACGAAATGCGCCCGCATAAGGACTACCTCCTGCACCGTGGTGGTGTCTTTTGAACCATCTTCCGGATGTACTGGTGCTGAGCGGGTCACCGGGACCCGGGACACCAGGCGCCGATTACCGGACCTTCTACGCCGGGAGCGCTCCACCCTCAACAAGGAGGGAGTGCGCTATGGTCCACTGGGCCCAGACGAAGACCAAAATCAATGCCGTCCCAAAGATATAAGAGGTTAAACGTGAACCTCTCGCCATGTGGTGAGCATCCGATTTCTTTGTCCCCCTCCACAGACCCAGAGGGCACAAAAACGGGAACTATCGCTATCGGCATAGGTATCCCGTTTCTACCGAACTGCCCGTCGTAGGGCAGCATCGTGCTCATGGGAACGCTCAATAAGACGAACACCGCCAGACACCCACACAGACCAGCGTGGCGGCGCCACACAGAATCCCCATGATTTTGGTCGTCTTCATTCCCAGCAGAAGATCGATCTCGGTCAATTGCCTGCGCCGGCGTTTCTTCCTCACCGGTTGCCCGTCGTCTTCCACGTTGAGTCTCACCTTCTATCCGGGTTACCCAAGGATAGATTGCGCCATAACCAACTGACCCACAACACATCCCACCGTAATTGCTAAACCGAGGACATACAGTCCGAGGCGTTCTACTTTCCCCATATGGTGAGCATCAGATTTCTTGCCGGTGCGCCAGAAAAGGAAAAGGACAACGGGCATGATGAGCATGGCAACCGGCATCGGGATTCCGTTTCTACCGAACTGCCCACCCACTGTAATCCATACGAGTGTTGAAGGGAACACCGAAAAACACAAATATCGCTATCCCGGCACAAGCCGCAAAAGCAAGAACGCACTGGATATCGATAATCCGGGTCGCTCTTTTTCCCAATCGCATGTCCTGCTCAGTGAGCTCACCCAACCAGTGTTTCTTCGCAGGACCTCGTTCACCCTTCACCACCCGAGGATACCTGCTGCATCCGCCACAAGGGGGAAATTTATGCCTTTGAAATCGCCGAAAGTTCAATCCGTCGACCGCAGTCAATATCGTCAGCGTCTTCCGAGCATTGCAGTGCCTGACCACAGGCCGGAAATTCAATTTATTTTCTCGAATGCCCACACCGTCGGCGTCAGACCGATAGGATCCGTGACCCAGCGCAAAGACCGGGTGGCGACCCCTATCTCAAAGGAAAAACTTCCCCCATCATTCAGCTGTGCTGCGACGGCGTCCCGATTCGATTCGTTGATCCCCGAAGACAACACCAGCGGCCCGCAGTCCGTAGTGCTGATACTCACCTGGGACCAGGAGGCGGAACCACGGGCACTAGCAGAAGAGCGTCCCGCCTCCGCGCCTGTCACCGTACACTCAATCGATACGCGGTGGCTCTTGTCATAGCTGACAACCGCCCACGGTCCGACAAGCACGGCTGAGCCCACAACCACGATTACGAGGATAAGAATCCACCCATATATCCGATGCTTTTTGGGAGGGCGGACGTGGGTGACCCCCCTCGCAGTGCCGGTCGTTCCTCTTACCATTCGTCCCAAAGGAGTCCTGTCTTCTTGCCTACGGCTTAGCGGATGCGGCGCGGCATCGGACAGAATCTTGCCCTGCGCATCCAGGACCGAGATCTGGTCGGCGAAACGGCCGTTGATGACTATTGAGTCACTGCTTCGACACCGGACAGATAACCGCCGGCGACCGGACGGAGGTGACCATGCCAACATGTTCGACACAAATCCACCGGGAGAAATGGGCTACGTCCCAACGTGGCTAGACTCTCGTCCTCCTATGTTGAACCACCTTGAAGAACTTTTCCCTATACATGCTATCTGCCTAGAAATTTTCTAACTCATCAATCACAGCCCCTGATGGATAGCCTACCCACTCCGAACGATTCTGGAGAAAGAGTTCCTTGGCCTTATTGAGGCACATATAGGCATCGGTTCGTGAGCGATCTTTATCAGGAACGAGCGCTTTAAGTAATTCGATTGTATCCAGGTGTATCTCCTGGCCTTGATCGTCAATAAGCGCATACTCCCAATTATGAGATAATCCAAAAAGACCAGACCGCCGATACTCAACTGCTTTCAGATATCTTTCCTTACACGCCATATTAACTACCCAAATCCCATGCTGCTTGTGGATCCTGACTATAATTAGGATACCCCGACACCCGAGCCAACTATTCCTGAATTCATCGGCATCGGCTTTGACCATCCTGTGTTCGAGGACGCCCTCGAGAGCAACAACGCGCTTAGCTGGCTGGCACCGCCAGCCGTTCAAACTCGCATGATCAACAACATTCTCAGCGACGAGAACAAGAAGAAGTACATCGGCGAAAATGGAGCAGCGTTGAAAGAGCAGGCCAAGGTGTTCTACTCCGGGATCATCGCAACCGTCGATCCCGAGAACACCATCGACTTTGAGTTCGCAGGGTAGATGCCAGCACCGTGTCCTGGCTGAAACTAGTCGTCGTCCTTCGAGGACAACTCGGCCATCGTTTGCTTCATCGGTTCAAGCTACCAAGGGACAAGCGAGAAGGGGCCGTTGAGACCATGTGTTCTCAACGGCCCCTTCCGACTCCCATAATCAGGAACTAAACATTGAAGCGGAATTCCACCACGTTCCGTAGACGAATAACCTCTGCTCCACACCAATTAAGAACTGTCCCGCGGACGGCCAGCGCTCGGCGCCGCGGTGGGCCAAAGACCTGGCCGCCGGGCGCGAACATCAGCGCGGCTCCGCCGACAATCGCCACCCCGCCGACAATGTATTCCCAGTTGTCCTTAACCCACCCCCCCCCCCGCGCAGCAGCCAGCACACTACGGTTGGAGGCGTCATACGCCTTCAAGTCCTCAACCGTGAGCGGACGCAGACCCGTTGGATCGCTGGCGTTCAGCGGGCTGTTGCCCGCATAGGAGTACGGGTTACCGTCCCAGCCTGCGCCGAGCACCGGGGGCAGCGGGTCCATGGAAAGGAAGCCTCCGGCTCCCGGATCGTACGCCCGGGCACCGAGCCATTCGAGGCCGGCAACATCCAGGCCTCCGTTACGGGTCAGACCGATCCCGGCCGGAGGCGTCGTGGGTGAACTGTGCCGCCCCGAGCCGGGGGTTGTGCACGGATTTCACCCGCCCGGCCGCGTCCCGGGCATAGGTGGTCGTGGTGCCGGCGATGTCGGTGAAGGACGTACGGTTACCGTCCCCGTCATACGCCCAGGACATGCCCTCGGCTCCGCGGGTACGGGAGGTCAGCTGGCCCCGCCGGCATGCGGAACAATTTACCGCTGCAATTGGGAATCGTTATAAACCCTCCCGGTGGGATATTCCACCCACTTTGCTGTCTCTCCTTCCTCGTATAAGGAAGTCGCAATCATCTCGCACTCCTGCCAGTCACGGCGCGATCCTCCGGGACGGACGCCCAGCGCGGCAGGAAGATCCCTCAACCGAACACGTTTCGGCTCGCTTTCAGGTGATAAGACAAGATACTCAGGGTCGGCCACAAACCCGAACAGCCTACGTCGCGGTGAAAACACGAGCCGGAAGTATGAGGGATCATTCGGCGGCATAATATGTGCATCTCCTAGCGTTTCAGGTCCCAAGATGCCTGCGGATCCTGACTATAGCCAGGATAACCCGCTACGCGCTCTAGTTCCTTGTCATAAAATGGGCTCGGATCCATAGGCGGTATCCCCTCGACCCGAGGTCCCATCGGCGCTCCAATGTCCACAAGATCCTTGCCCTGCATCATTTGATAATTAATCCACTTCTCATTCGCCCACACGTGCAGGCCGACGTGATGCCGTTCTGACAGGTGCTTTCTGGTGAAGTCATAAATGGGGTCCGGCAAAGACTTGTAATAACCCATACCATTCGCATTTGCGTATGGCTCGACCCGGTACTTCATGCTCCGACCCATAGCCATCGTGCCCGCGTTGGGGCGGGCGGTGACAGCTGCCATTACTTTCTGCCCGATCTTGTGCCCGGCAGCCCCGCCGGCACCCCCGGTCACCGTACCGATAACCGTTCCTTGAGCAGTCGCGCCCAGGGCGCCGGAGACCGTATGGGGTCCAGGACCGGTGTAATAGCCGTAAGCACCTTGAATCCCCCCGCCTATTCCACCCGAGCTGGCCCCGGCGACGACGGTAGCTTTTATCCCGGTGAAGCCAGCGCGGGCTGCGATACCGGCACCCCCAAACCCGCCAAGGGCCCCGCTCAAAGCAACCTGCCCCCAGTTGACCTCACCAGTGGTTGCCTTCTGAATGATCGTATCTGCGCCGGCAGCAACGAGCATCGCTCCTGCCGGTCCGCCAACGCCTGTTGCAATGAGGACACCGCCAGCAATTACCATGGCCCCGCCGGCAATGTATTCCCAGTTGTCCTTGACCCAGTCCCCGGCAGCAGCCAGCACACCGCGGTTGGCTGCGTCGTACGCCTTCAAATCCTCATCGGTCAACGGACGCAGACCCGTCGGATCAGTGGCATTCAACGGGTTGTTGCCCGCATAGGAGTACGGGTTGCCGTCCCACCCGGCACCCAGGACCGGAGACAGCGGGTCGGTGGAAAGGAAACCACGGGCCGCCGGGTCATACGCCCGGGCACCGAGCCATTCCAGGCCGGCAATATCCAGGCCACCGTCACCGGTCAGACCGATACCGGCCGGCAAACCACCGGCCATTCCGGGGATTACGCCCGGGCCGGGCCCGGCGCTTCCGGACATGGCACCCGGTTCCGGGATCACCGAGGCACCCAGCACCGCCCACGGATCGTCTTGGTCCGTGGCCCGGGCAGCACGCCACCCCGCAGCGATCCACGCATCCCCGACCCCGGTCACCCCGCCAGGCAGGTTCAGCACCTGCTCCCCACCGATACCGGCCAGCGTGGGCACTGCACTGGCACTGTCCCACCACACCGGGCAGCCGTCCACCGACGCCAGCTCACCGAGGGCATCTACCCACAAGCGGTGCCGGGCTGTTTCAGCGCCGTCCGGGGTGCGGTCCACGGTCCCCTGCATGTACCCGGTCTCGCCCCAGGCGTATTCGGTCCAGGACCCGTCCGGGCGAATCAGCCGGGACCGGCGTCCCAATCCGTCGTAGACATATTCCGTCCGGGACCCGTCCGGCTCGGTGACGGAGGTCAGTTCACCGGCAACGTCATAGGCATACAGCCGCGAACCCGCCGGGGAGTGTTCGCGGACCAGACGCCCACCGGCGTCGTACTCCCACTCCGAAACCTCAGACCGCACCGTAGCGGCAGCACCGGACTCGCCCAACGGCGTGGTGGCAGCAGCCACGAGCTGCCCCGCCCCGTCGTACCCGTACCGGGTCACGGCACCGGCACGGGTCAGGCCGGTGATCCGGCCATCCTCGTCGCGGCCAATCAGGGTGATGTCCGCGGACCCCGCAGGATCAGAACGGTCCGTGCGGGTGTGCTCGGACAGATACCCGTTCCGGTAGACCCACTCCTGCACCAGATCCTCCGCCGTGACAGCGGTCATCCGGCCGGAGGCGTCATGCGTGAACTGCGCTGACCCCAGCCGGGGGTTTCGCACGGATTTCACCCGCCCGGCTGCGTCCCGGCCGTAGGTGGTGGTGGTACCGGCAGCGTCAGTAAAGGACGTACGGTTCCCGTCTGCGTCATAGGACCATGACATGCCCTCGGCTCCGCGGGTGCGGGAGGTCAGCTGGCCCCGGCGGTTGAATCCGAGTTCATGCTCGACCGTCAGCCCGTCATCCCCGGTGAAGTCGGTGACCACCACCCGCCGGTTCATCCGGTCGCGGTCCACCGACGCCAGCAGCTTCCCATTCCGGGAGGTGCTCGCCTCCCGTCCGGCCGCATCATACGTCCAGGAGGTGGTGTTCCCGTCCGGATCGGTCTGGGACAACTGCCGGCCCGCCGGATCATAGGTGGCCGTGGTGACCCGGCCCAGCGGATCACTAACCGAATCCACCTTGTCCGTCGCGGTGTAGCTGCGGGTGGTGACCCCGCCCAGCGGGTCGGTGATCCGGATCAGACGCCCGCGGACGTCGTACTCGAACCGGGTCCGACCTCCGACGCCGTTGACGGTCTCGGTCAGCTCGCCAGCGAGGTTGTATTTGAAGCGCCGGGTCCCGTACCAGGAGTCCTGGGAGAAACACAGCCGTCCCGCCTTGTCATACCCGTACCCGGCATTACCGCTGCCCGGCGTGACGCGCAGAATGAGCCGGCCGCAGGCATCGTACTCGAACGTCTCCGTCTCCCCGGTGGGAAGAATCCGGGAGGTAACGCGCTGATCGGCGTCATACACCAGCTCAGTTTCGGCCCCCAGCGGGTCGATGGTCTTCCACGGCCGGCCGCAGACGTCGTACTCATACCGGGTCACCGCCCCGGACGGAGAGGTGACAGAGATGATCTTCCCGGCCACGTCCCGTTCCAGGCGCGTGAGTCCGCCCTCGCCGTCGAGCAGTTCCACCGGGTTCCCGGCCGCGTCGTAGGTGATCAGTTCCGCGGACCCGTCAGCGGTTTCGGCCCGCACCGGGCGACCGTATTCGTCGAAGCTGTAGGTCGAGGAGGAGAAGGCATCAGCGACGGTGGCCGTGCCGGCCGCGCGGTCGGTCACGGTATCGGAGCGGACGCCGGTGGGATCGACGACGGCGGTCAGGTTGCCGACCTTATCGTATTCCCGGATCCAGTCGTGCCCGGCCGGGTCGGTGATGCCGGTCAGCCGGGAGAGCGTGTCGTGGGCGAAGCCCCAGCGGGCACCGTCGGGCAGGATCGCCGCGGTGACGTTGCCCAGCTCGTCAAAGACCCGCTCAATGCCGCGGCCCAGAGGGTCGATGGTGCGGACCAGTTCCCCGTTGGCTGCGTATTCCAGTGCGGTCCGGCCCCCGTCCGGTGCAACGGAGGCGGTGAGCCGCCCGGCGGTGTCGTACTCGAAGGACCAGTCGGCGCCATCCGGGTCTTCGCGCCGGACCAGCCGGCCAGCGGCGTTGTAGCTGAAGCGGGTCTGCGCGCCGGACGGGGTGACCGAGGCAAGCGGACGGCCGGCGGCATCGCGCACTATCCGCGCGGTGTCGCCTAGCGCGTTGCGGGTGGACACCAGGTCACCGAAGTCGTCGTAGTCGAACTCGACGGTTACCCCGGCCGGGTCCGTCACCCGGGTCAGGAGCCCGTGATCCCAGGTCAGTTCGGTGCGCCCGCCGAGCGGATCTCCAATCACCGAGGGGTTACGGGACAAATCATCCGCGTATTCGTAGGTCACGACGGACCCGGATTCGGTGACCAGGGTGGTGATGCGGTCCTGCTCGTCCCAGCCGTAGGTCAGGTCCGCACCCTCGGGCGTGACGGTGCGGATCTTCCGGCCCCGGTCATCGTAGGCGTGGACGGTGACGGACCCGTCCCGTTCAGTGAGGGAGACCAGATTGCCGTGCCGGTCATAGGCCACGGACTGACGCTGGTCATGGGAGTCCAGCACCCCGACCAGCCGGCCCTTGGCATCGGCGATCCAGGAGTTGGAGCGGGTCCCGTCCTCATCCGAAACCACTGTGACCCGGCCGGAGAGGTAGGCGAAGCGGGTGCGGCGGCCGTGCTGGGTGACCTGCAGAATCACCCGGCCCTGCTCGTCATAGGTGTTCTCCGCTTCCAGCACACCGGCGGCGGAGTAAACGGCGTCGATCAGCCCCTGCTCGTTCCACCGGTACGTCCGGGTGCCGGTCTCGGTAGTGACCGACACGAGGCGGCCGGCGTCGTTGTACCCGTATTCGGCCCGGCGCCCGTCCGAGGCCCGCACGACGACGGCACGGCCGCCCACGTAGTCGACGTCCAGGAAGCGGCCGCGCACGTGCTCCAGCCGAGTGACCCGACCCGGGTTCCCGGCGTCGTCGTTGGTGTCTGCCCATGCCATCGGCTCCCGGTGCACGGAGACTGTCCGGCCACGACCAGATCCGGCACCCAGCCAGACCCCGGCCAGGCTGTAGGCCCACCAGGTGCCCCGGTTGTCCCGGATCACCAGCAGGTCCGTGCTGCCCTCCGGCAGCGAACCCAGTTCTGCGTAGACAGCTGATCCTGCCGGCTCACGGGTCAGCCAGTAATTCTCCCCCACTGCCCGGCCCCAACCATCGCCTTCGCGGGGAAAGTCCATGGCGCGGCCGTCGGCCAGGATCCATCGGCCGCCTTCATCCGAGAGAACCAGCTCCTGATCCAGCACCGAGGACCAGCCCGGACCAAACACGCCGTGGGCGTCCTGCGGCGCCAGAGAGTTGTACATCCGGGACAGCACCAGGTTGGACGCAGTACCGGCAAAACCGAGGTCCGTTTCCGGTTCGACGAAGTTACCGGTGGCCGTGTTCACCGGGTCATTGGCGTACCCGGTGGTCGGAACCGCACCGTAGGCCGTGGGTGGATCGATCTGCAGCCCGTCTCGGGTGGCATCCACGCCGGCTGCGGCCAGAGCAGCTGCCAGGGCCGCGTCCGAGAGAGTCGAGACGTTCCCTTCCCCTCCGGCCTTCGCGAAGTCGTCAGCGAGGGTCACTGCCCACCGCGCGTCATTTTCGTTGGCGTCCAGATAGGCCCGGTAGGCGGTGATCACCCCGTCCGCTTCGATCCGTCCCCATCCGCACTGCGCGGCAAAATCGTCCAGATGGCCTTGGAGCATTCCGGGTACCGAGGCCAAGGTGTCATCCAGGGATCGGGAGTTCGTCGCGAAGGTCCGCAGGTTTGCCGGCCTTGCCGAGGATATGCCGCCGCCGCCTCCACCGCCGGGTTCGGTAGTCCGGGACCCCATGGAGGCCGTGGTCGAATCAAAGGTGGGCGCCGGGCCCCGCTCAGCATTGGGCCGCTCTTCGCCGCCGTCGAAGATGTCTCCGACGCGTTCGGCAATATTGCGTTCGTTCTGCCGCCGAACCCAAGCGTTGTTCTCCCTGCGGCGGGCGTCCTCTTCGTGTCCGGCCTGGATCATCGTCCGCACATACCCGGCAACGATGTCCAGCGCTTCCGCCAAGGCCCGCCCATCGTTGCCGGCCGTATCGGCGTTAGCCTGGAACACCTCGGAGAAATACCCGGCAAAATCCTCTTTCGCCGCGGACACATATGAGGCGCGAGTGCCGGCCTGGTCCCTGAGCCGTGCGGCTTCGGAGGTAAACGCATCCCGCATGGCCCGGGCTACCCCGTAATCGAACCGTCCCCGGTCATCCTCCGGCAATAACGGCACCTCAGTAAAACGATCCAACCCAAACATGCTCAATGCCCCCCCCACTGGACAAACACGAAAAAAGAAAAAACTATGGCCACGGCCCTTTCGGCCGGGGAAGAAACACGTCCCCGTACGGAGGGAGCCGAACGGCAGGAAATCCCTTCAGGACCGAAGAACTTGCGTACCGGGGCAGAACCGGCAGCGGCAGTCACGTCCGGGGATCCGCTCAGCGGAGCGGATCCCCGGACGTTAAGTGCAGACAGGCGTCGGGCTTAGGCGCCGCCGCCAGCGGAGAAAATATCCTGCGAGATCTTCTGCAGCTGGGTGCGGAGCTCTTCGAGTTCCTGGCGGGCCTTATCCAGGGCCGCCTTGGTTTCCGGCCACGTGGATCCGCGGAACTGCGCAGCCAGCGGGCCGTCCCAGGTGTTCGGATCGGACAGGATCTTGCCCTGCGCATCCAATGCCGAGATCTGGTCGGTGAAACCGCCGTTGATGATGGACTGCACCTGGTTGATGGCAGACTTCGCCTGCTCGGTGGACAACACGCGTGACATAAAAATTCCCCCTATGAGTCACTGCTTCGACACCGGACGGATATCGGCCGGTGACCGGACGGACGGAACCATACCAACATGCTCGCCATAAATCCACCGGGAGAAATGGACAACGTCCCAACGTGGCTAGCGAATCTTATGCGCATTTCGTGGAGTGACGCATATAGGCGCTTCAGCTTCCACCTCGTAGGGAAAGATCATCTGTAAAGCTATCGACCCCGGTTATAAGAAATGCCGCCCTCAGCGTTTCCGATGAGGGCGGCATTTTTATTGATTCAGGCGAAAAACTAAACGTTGAATCGGAACTCAACCGCGTTCCGCAGCCGAGCAACGTCTGGTGGAGCACTCCTGCTGCGCTCGAATCCGGAGCAAGTTGGACCAACCTGCGCGTTCTCTCAAGTGGGATTACTTGGACACCCGTTTCGGGGACCCACTCGCTTCGAAAGGAGACACGGCAGACGAGGTCACCGCCAGCGTCTTGACTGCGGAGAGGCATGCTCTGCCGGAGAGTCCATCCACCGATGATGCGGTGAAGAGGGAGAATACAGACATGCCTAACGAACAGTTCGAGAGCACGCATGACGCCACCACCGCCTTTTCGCGACCGGCCCCCGATATGACCATCGCCCGTGAAGTGGGTGAGGTTATCACCCACATGCTCGGAGATGCTCGGTCCGTGATCGACCCGACAGCGATGATCTGGACGGCTGAGGCAGCGGAGGAGCTTCGGTCTAGAATCGGGGACAACCCAATCGCCGGTGCGGGCCAGGGTCAATGGGACAAACTCGACCAACAACTACAGGGCGCACCACGAGAGGTTGTGCTTCTTGCCGCGGAAATCATCTTCTTACGCGAGCATCCACTACGGTCCGCCCGGCCCAAGACTCGCCGGGCACACGTAGATCGAGCACTTTCCCACCTCGATTCGCCCGTAGAGGTTTCAGCGCCGATGTCGACGTGGCTGGATCGCCCAACAGGGGTCGCGGGGTTCGAACCTGGCTCTTGGTACAACGGGGCAATGTGGCGGCATGTCATTTGGACAGCTTCATTTGTGTGCTACTGGGATGGTTTATCCGAAGGCGAGCGCGAAGCTGCACGAATCGATCCGTGGAAGCTACAACAGGTCATGCTTTCTTCCGGCAACGACCGTCCCGACATTCGTAACGCGCTGCAGTTCCTGGCTCGCCCTGACACCTTCGAACCAATCGCGTCCGCCTCAATGAAGCGGACGGTTCGTGACGGCCTTGCCGATCGGATCGGTGGCGCAAGTGGCAGTGACCCGACGTCGATAGATCGCGATCTTCTTGCCATTCGTGGTGCACTAGCACGTTCAATCGATGGACCATTCCATTTCTGGACGCCGGGAGTGGAAGAACTTTGGAACTCTGCAGCCAGAGAAGCCGATCCTGCTGCCGCTGAGACCGCCGCATTCCCGGAACCCCGTCCACGCCACTATTGGCTCTACTCTCCCGGTGAGCAGGCTTCTGAATGGGAGGAGTTCTCCACCAGTGGCATCATGGCGATCGGTTGGGATCAGCTAGGTGACCTTGCGGATTTCACTAGCCGCGATGCGATTCGTCAGGAACTCGACGTAGACGAGAGCGGCGGTTCGATGAAGAACGCCGTGTTAGCGGTGTGGCAGTTCCAGAACGAGATCGCCGTTGGCGACATCGTCTACGCAAAACGTGGCCGCCGTGAGATCGTCGGTCGCGGCGAGGTCACCTCTGATGCCCGGTTCGAACCGGATCGTGCCTCGTTCCGCCACGTCCGATCGGTGGAGTGGACCCACGCCGGGTCGTGGGAGCACCCCGGAGACGCGGCAGTTAAGACGCTCACCGATATCACAGCCGACCGAGACTACATCGAGAATCTTGACACTCTCGTCACCGGCGACGTGACGCCTGAGGAGCCCATCCCGGCGGCGCCGCTCCCGTCCTACGACAAGGCCTCCTTTCTCAGCGATGTCTATATCTCCGAGACAAGCTACGACCGGCTGAGTTCATTGCTGCTTCGAAAGAAGAACATCATCCTCGCCGGGCCGCCCGGCGTTGGAAAGACCTTCGCTGCCAAACGCCTCGCGTACTCCATCCTGGGCGTGAAGGACCCAAGCCGGGTCCAAACCATCCAATTCCATCAGAGCTATTCCTACGAGGACTTCATGATGGGCTACCGCCCGACCGAGACAGGCGGGTTCACACTTGCCGAGGGAGCGTTCTACCGGTTCTGCGAGGAAGCCCGCGTCGACGATGATGACCGGCCTTACTTCTTCATCATCGACGAGATCAACCGCGGCAACATATCCAAGATCTTCGGTGAGTTGCTCATGCTCATCGAAGCCGACAAACGTGGACAAGGCCTACGCTTGGTCTACAAGAATGAGACCTTCTCCGTCCCGGCGAACGTCCACATCGTCGGGATGATGAACACTGCAGACCGCAGCCTCGCCGTACTCGATTATGCGCTGCGCCGCCGCTTCGGATTCTTCGAAATGACCCCCGGTTTTGACTCGTCCGGATTCGCTCGCTGGCAGCAGGAGGCCGGCAGCCCCACCCTCGACCGCCTCATAACCGCCGTCGTCGACCTGAACAGGACCATCGCCAACGACCCAGCGCTCGGTCAGGGATTCATGATTGGGCACAGCTATCTCACCCGTCCTTCTGGCAACGACGCCGACGACGGGTGGCTGCATTCCGTCGTTGAAGACGAACTCATTCCACTGCTCGACGAGTACTGGTTTGATGAGCCCATCAGAGCCGAGGAGTGGGCAGGCAGGCTCCGGAAGGCCGTCGCGTGATCGACCGCTCAATCAGCATTCGCAACGTGTACCTGATGATGGCCTACGCGTTCAAGGCGATCCGCAGCGACAATAACGCCAGGATTGCGGGCGAGCGATTCGACCATCTTCACGACTTGTTTGCGGAGATCCTTGTGCTTGGCGTCGGAGCACAGATCAAGCGCGGCATTCACCGGGACTACCTTCATCGCAGCGACGAGATCGCCACCGTACGCGGCCGGATCGATGTCACTCGCACTATTGGCACCCGGTCGACAACCCGTGGGCGGCTAGTGTGTGAGTTCGACGAATACGAACCAGACACACCCCACAACCGGGCCCTGAAGTCGGTCATTGTGCTCCTTGTCCGCCACGGCGATGTTAAGGTGGCACGCAAAGATGCGCTGCGGCGGCTTCTTCCCTACTTGGACGCAGTGACGCTTGTCGCACCGAAGTCGATCCGTTGGGACACGCTCACCTACCACCGCGCCAATGCCACCTACCGCTTGCTGCTCGGTGTCTGTGAACTTATCGTCCGGGGGCTCCTCCCCTCGCACGATGCAGGAACCAACAAGCTCACCTCGTGGGTCTCCGACGATGCGATGAGCAGCTTGTACGAGCGGTTCCTGCGCGAGTACTACACCGTCCACCACCCGGAACTCGCCCCCAGGGCGTCCGCCGTTGCGTGGGACTACGACGACGCAAGCGCACTAGGAGCCAAGCAACTCCCGGCCATGCGCACCGATGTCACACTTCGGAGTAAGCAACACACTCTCATTATTGATGCGAAGTACTACAGCCAATCGATGCAGGTCAGCAGGTGGGGCAAATCGACCGTTCACTCAGCCAACCTGTACCAAATGTTGTCATATGTAAAAAACCAAGACACCCGGCGGGACGGCTCCGTCAGCGGACTGCTCCTCTACGCGCGTACCGATGCCGCAGAGCAGCCCGACTTGGACGTCGTAGTCCAAGGCAATCGGCTAGGAGCGCGAACCCTCGACCTCAACCAACCTTGGGAATATGTAAGCGCTCAGCTCGAAGGCTTAGTCGGCTGGGTTTGAGACCCAGGTGCTCATATAGATTAAAGACGCTGTAGCGGCGGCAAGCCCAGTGATCTGATCGACAATCAGCCCCAAGTTACACCGGTCAATCCACGGCTTTGGCTCTAGGTACGACCTTTCTCTTAGGGAGAACGGCCGACGCAAGATGGTTTTTCTCTTCCTACAGAAATGCCGCCCTCACGCATTGCGGAGGGCGGCATTCTCATTGCTTCAGGCGAAGAATCTAGACATTAAATCTAAATTCAACCACATCGCCGTCGGCCATAACGTATTCCTTGCCCTCGATGCGGACCTTGCCGCGGGACTTGGCCTCGGCCATGGAACCGGCCTCCACCAGATCATCGAAGGACACCACTTCGGCCTTGATGAAGCCGCGCTGGAAGTCGGTGTGGATGACGCCGGCAGCCTGCGGTGCGGTATCGCCCTTGCGGATGGTCCACGCACGGGTTTCCTTGGGACCGGCCGTCAGGTAGGTCTGCAGGCCCAGGGTGTGGAAGCCGACGCGGGCCAGCTTGTCCAGGCCCGACTCTTCCTGACCGCTCATCTCCAGCATTTCGCGAGCTTCTTCCTCGTCCAGCTCCACCAGGTCGGCTTCGAGCTTGGCGTCAAGGAAGATGGCGTCTGCAGGGGCCACGAGTTCACGCAGTTCGGCCTGGCGCTCCGGGTTGCCCAGCACGGCGTCGTCCACGTTGAACACGTAGATGAACGGCTTGGCGGTGAGCAGGCTCAGCTCGCGGAGGTGCTCCATCTCCAGCTTGTCCTTCTCCGCCGAGGAGAAGATGGTGTCGCCGCGTTCCAGCACGGCCTGCGCGGCCTGCATGGCGGCCAGCTGCGCGGGCTCGCGCTTCTTGATCTTGACTTCCTTTTCCACCCGCGGGATCGCCTTTTCCAGCGTCTGCAGGTCGGCCAGGATCAGCTCGGTGTTGATCGTCTCCATGTCAGAGCGCGGATCCACCTTGCCGTCCACGTGGATGACATCGGGGTCATCAAACACGCGGATAACCTGTGCAATGGCCTCAGCCTCGCGGATGTTGGCCAGGAACTGGTTGCCCAGCCCTTCACCTTCGGAGGCACCCTTCACAATGCCGGCAATGTCCACAAAGGACACGGTTGCCGGGAGGATGCGGGCCGACCCGAAGATCTCGGCCAGCTTCGCCAGCCGCGGATCCGGAAGCGAGACGACGCCGACATTCGGTTCGATGGTGGCGAACGGATAGTTCGCCGCCAGCACGTTGTTGCGGGTCAGCGCATTGAACAGGGTTGATTTGCCGACGTTGGGCAGGCCGACGATGCCAATAGTAAGAGCCACGTTAGTAAATGATACCGGGCGCTAGGACTCGTCGGCACGGCGGCGGCCGCCAAGCCCCCGGGAGGAATCCCCCATGGCCTTCAGAGTGGCCCGGATTTCCTTGGGCAGCGAGAAGATGATGTCCTCCTCGGCCGTGACAACCTCTTCGACGTCGCCGTAGCCGTACTCGGCAAGCAGGTTCAGCACGTCCTGGACCAGGTTCTCCGGCACGGAGGCACCGGAGGTGACACCCACGGTGGCCACGCCCTCGAACCAGCTTTCATCCACTTCATTGGCAAAGTCCACGCGGTAGGACGCCTTGGCGCCGTATTCGAGCGCCACTTCCACGAGCCGGACGGAGTTGGAGGAGTTCGCCGAGCCCACCACCAGCACCAGGTCCGCTTCCGGGGCGATCTTCTTGATGGCCGCCTGCCGGTTGGAGGTGGCGTAGCAAATGTCGTCGCTGGGCGGGTCCTGCAGGGTGGGGAAACGCTCCCGGAGCAGGTTCACGGTGTGCATGGCTTCGTCCACGCTGAGGGTGGTCTGGGAGAGCCAGATGACCTTCTCCGGATCCCGGACGGTGACCTTGTCCACGTCTTCGGGTCCGTTGACAATCTGCATGTGCTCCGGCGCTTCGCCGTAGGTGCCCTCGACCTCTTCGTGCCCTTCGTGACCGATGAGCAGGATGTCGAAATCATCGCGGGCAAAGCGCACTGCTTCGCGGTGCACCTTGGTGACCAGCGGGCACGTGGCGTCAATGGTCTGCAGGTTCCGGTCCTTGGCGGACTGGACGACGGCGGGTGAGACTCCGTGAGCGGAGAAGATCAGCCGGGCGCCTTCGGGCACCTCGTCGGTTTCATCCACGAAGATCGCGCCCTGTTCCTCCAGGGTGCGGACCACGTGCAGGTTATGGACAATCTGCTTGCGCACGTAGATGGGCGGGCCGTAGGCCTCCAGCGCCTTCTCGACGGCGATCACTGCACGGTCCACTCCGGCGCAGTAGCCGCGCGGTGCCGCGAGCAGGACGCGCCGGGGCCCGTACACGGGAGCAGCGGAAGCCACTTCCTCGGGGGTGCGGCGCCGCCGGGGCACGGTGGGCATAGGCACGGAGACAACTGTGCTGGTCATGCACCCATGCTATCGGGTATACAGGGCCCCGCCGGGCGACGACGGGGTGGGTACGCTCACAGCGGAGCTACCTCCGGGACCCGCCCAGTGCCCGGACCAGCAGCCCCACCACGAACACCGCCGCACCGGCCAGCATCAGCGCCACCGTCCACGCTGACAGGCTTGCTGCCGCCTCTCCGGCAAAGGCATTCGCGAACGCCGATCCCACCGGGCTGCTGAACTGCTGGGAGGAAACCAGCTCCGGGACCATCCGTGCCCCAAACCACAGCACCGCACCTGCGAGCGCCGCACCGAGTCCCATCAGGGCCAGTGTGGTGGAGCGCCGCCGTGCCGTCAGCAGGGCGAGGACCGCTGCAGCAGCGGCGGCCAGGGCCAGTACCGGCCAAGCCTCCCCGGCGCGTTCCGCGTTGCGCAGCAGCTCCGGATGTCCCGCTCCGCCGATCTGCACCGGCACTTGCTCCGGGGCGGGAACATCCACGTTCAATTCGCTTCCCACCGTTTCCGTGACCAGCCCGACAAGGGGCGCAACGTCCAGGGTCAGGTTCCCGGAGGGCTCTCCGCCGTTTTCGGACGAGAACGTGAGCGCGTGCGAGCGGCGCAGCGACTCGTTCCAGGCTTCCGGGTAGTCAGGCAGGGCCTGGACGTTTTCCACCGCGGAGGTAATCAGCGGCGTCACCAGCTCGGCCAGCGGTTCCGGCACGTCGGCGGAGGCGGCAGCCTCCGTAGCCAGGGAAGAGGCAAGTTCGCGCTGGAACGTCTCGTCCTCGGCCAGCGGCGCACCCAGGGCGGCGAACCCGCTTTCCGTCACGACGTTGGTGTTGAGCCAGGCTCCGCAGAAGGCGGCGGACGTGAGCAGCACGGCCAGCAGGCCCAGGATCGCCGAGGCGAGGGTGCGCATAGGGGGTTCCTTGTCTGTTGCGGGCCGGCTGCGTGCCGGCTGTTTCGGCCCGCTTCAACACCGGTTGGAGCAAGGACAGGGGGACGTACCTGATACACATTAAGCTGTACCGGTTTCCACTCCGGTCCCAGTGCCACATCCAATCCACCGCGGGAGCCTCCAGATGCAAGACGACAGCGGGCCGTTGAGTCCCGAGAATACCCCGGAGAAGACCACACTGCCCGCAACGGCCGCGCAGACCTCACCGGAGAACCCGTGGCCGCTGGCACTGCTCTCCAAGAACCTGAAGAGCTACATTGACCGCGCGCCGGCCACTTGGGTGGAAGGGCAGGTCATCGAGCTGAACCGGCGTGCCAACGCCTCCTACATCACGCTGCGCGACGTCGATGCCGAAGTCTCGCTGTCGCTGACGGCATGGAGCGCGGTGATGAACAGGCTGGAGCTTCCGCTGGAGCGCGGTGCCCGGGTGGTGGCCCTGGTGAAACCGGACTTCTGGGTGAAAACCGGGCGGCTGTCCATGCAGACCCGGGACATCCGGCCCGTGGGGCTGGGGGACCTGCTGGCCCGGATCGAGCGGCTGCGGCAGGCACTGGCAGCCGAAGGCCTGTTCCGGGAAGACCGTAAGCTTCCCCTGCCGCTGCTGCCCGGACGGATCGGTCTGATCACCGGCCGCAATTCCGACGCCATGAAGGACGTGATGCGCAACGCCGCGCTGCGCTGGCCCGCCGTCGCCTTCGAGGTGCGCGAGGTGGCCGTCCAGGGCGTCAACGCCGTCGCCGAGGTGAGCCGGGCGCTGGCGGAGCTTGATGCCATGCCCGAGGTGGACGTCATCGTGATCGCCCGCGGCGGCGGATCGCTGGAGGATCTGTTGCCGTTCAGCCACGAGGACCTGGTCCGCGCGGTGTCCGCCGCGCTCACCCCGGTGGTCAGTGCCATCGGCCACGAGGCGGACCGTCCGCTGCTCGACGACGTTGCCGACCTGCGCGCCTCGACCCCCACGGATGCCGCGAAACGGATAGTCCCTGACGTGGGCGAGGAGCTGGCCCGGGTCCGGCAGTCGCGGGCCCAGCTGCGCCGCGTGATCCAGACGCTGCTTACCCGTGAGACGGACCGGCTGAACCACGTCCGGTCCCGGCCGGTATTGGCCGCACCGCTGTCCATGGTCGAGCACCGGGAGGAGGAGATCTCCCGGCTGCGCGGCAGGGCCCTCTCCGCCGTGACCGCCGAAGTCCGGCGGGACACGGACCGGATCGGGCATCTGCGGGCCCAGGTTCGTGCGCTTTCGCCGCAGAACACCCTGGACCGCGGTTATGCAGTGGTCCAGCTGAAGGACGGTTCAGTAGTACGCGACGCAGGCACGGTGCCCGCCGAAGCCCCGCTGAGGATCCGCGTGGCAGTCGGTGAACTCACCGCCACCGAAGGCACCCGCTGACCGGCCTCCCCCGCACTCCCCCGCCCGAACACCTTTCACACCACGACACAGCACACCAGCAAGCATTGAGGACAAAACATGAGTGAAACACCGGCAGTACCGGCAGACATCGAGGCCATGAGCTACGAGCAGGCACGCGACGAACTGATGGCAGTAGTGGGACGGCTCGAAACCGGCGGCGCCAGCCTGGAGGAATCCCTGGCCCTGTGGGAGCGCGGCGAGCACCTGGCCACCCGCTGCGAGTCCTGGCTTCAGGGCGCGCGGGAGCGCCTGGACGCCGCCCGGGAACGGGCTGCCGGCGAATAGGACCGGCGAAGCAGACCCACTGACTGGGCCACACGGGAGGCGGAGCACCGGCAGGACAGGCCCCGGAACGGGCCGTCCCACCGGGCCCGGCAGCTCCTGAAGCTACTTCCGGTAACCGGCCAGGAACTCGCCCAGGCGCTGCATGGCGTCCTCGATGTCCTCCACGCTGGGCAGGAACACCATGCGGAAATGGTCCGGCCGTACCCAGTTGAAGGCCGTGCCCACCGAAATCAGGATCTTCTGCTGCTTAAGCAGGTCCAGGGCAAACTGCTCGTCATCCTTGATGGGGTAAACGTCCGGATCCAGGCGCGGGAAGAGATACAGGGCCCCCTGGGCCAGTTCGCAGCTGACGCCGGGAATGTCGTTGAGCATCTGGTAGGCCTTGTCCCGCTGGGCGCGCAGCCGGCCGCCGGGCAGGATCAGGTCGTTGATGCTCTGGTAGCCGCCGAGGGCGGTTTGGATGGCATGCTGGGCCGGAACATTGGCGCACAGCCGCATGTTCGCCAGCAGGTTGATGCCCTCGATGTAGTCCGCGGCATCCTGTTTCGGCCCGGAGATGGCCATCCAGCCGCTGCGGTACCCGGCAATCCGGTAGGCCTTGGACAGGCCGCTGAAGGTCAGGCAGAGGACGTCGTCCCCCGTGAGGGAGGCAGAGTTGATGTGCACGGCGTCGTCGTAGACGATCTTTTCGTAGATTTCGTCAGAGAAGATGATCAGGCCGTGCTTGCGTGCCAGGTCCACGATCGACTTCACCACGTGCTCGGGGTAGACCGCGCCCGTGGGGTTGTTCGGGTTGATCAGGACAATGCCCTTGGTCCGGTCGGTGATCTTCGCCGCGATGTCATCCACATCGGGCCACCAGTGCTCGTTTTCATCGCACATGTAGTGCACTGCGGTGCCGCCGGCCAGGGAGACGGAGGCCGTCCACAGCGGGTAGTCGGGGGCGGGGACGAGGATCTCGTCGCCGTTGTTCAGCAGCGCCTGCAGGGACAGGGTGATGAGTTCGCTGACCCCGTTGCCCAGGTACACGTCGTCAACGTCGATGTTGTTGATGCCCCGGCCCTGGTAGTACTGCACGACGGCGGTGCGGGCGGAGAAGATGCCGCGGGAATCGCTGTACCCCTGGGCTTTGGGCAGGTGGCGCATCATGTCCACCAGGATCGCCTCGGGTGCCTCGAAACCGAACGGGGCGGGGTTGCCGATGTTCAGTTTCAGGATGCGGTGGCCGGCCGCCTCCATGCGCTGCGCGTGTTCCAGCAGCGGTCCGCGGATGTCATAGAGGACGTTATGGAGTTTGTGCGACTGCTTGAATTCTGCCATTTCTTTAGGATGCCACAGCGCGGCACCCCCGCAGCGTATGTGTCACTGCAGGGGTGCCGGATATGCGCCGGAGTACCGGCCGGGGCTCAGGCGAGGCCTTTCTCCTCCAGCCAGTCCTGTGCCGCTTCGCTGGGATCCAGCTTCTGGTCACCGCTGACGGCCTGGTTCAGGGCGATCAGGTCCTCCGTGGTCAGCTGGGCGGAAACGCTGTTCAGGACCTCGCGGGCTTCATCGCTGACCCGGTCATCGGCAATCAGCGGGATAACCTGCTGGGCGGGCCAGTTTTGCTTCGGGTCTTCCAGGACCACCAGGCCGTTTTCCTCGATCGCCGGGCTGGTGGTGTAGATATCGGCCACCTGCACATCGTCATTGATCAGGGCGTCCACGGTCAGCGGACCGCCGCTGTCACCGATGGCGGTGAACTCCTTGAACTCGCAGCCGTATTTGTCTTTCAGGCCGGCCAGACCCTGGGTGCGCTCGGCAAACTCGGCCGGTGCGCCGAGGGTGAGTTCCCCGCACACCTCCGCCAGGTCCTCGACGGTTTCCAGCTGGTACTTTTCGGCAGTGGCAGCGGTGACCACCATGGCGTCCTTGTCCTCGGCATCCGAGGGTTCCAGGACCACCAGGTTTTCCGGGAGCTTCTCGCTCAGGGCATCGACAATCTCGCCGGGATCCACCAGCGCGGTTTCCGGATCCACTTCCACCAGCAGTGAGCCGGTGTATTCCGGGATCAGGTCAATCGAGCCGTCTTCCAGTGCCGGGATGTATACCTCGCGGGACCCGATACCCAGCCGGGTCTCCGCCGGGATACCGGCAGCGTTCAGGGCGCCGGCATAGATCTCGGCAATGGTGCTGCTTTCGGGGAAGTCCGCAGACCCCACCACCACGGCCTGTTCGGTGCTGCTGCCCGAGGCAGCCGGGGCGCTTTCGTTGTCCAGCGGATCACCGCCTCCGCTGCAGCCAGCCAGGGCCAGTGCCATCCCGCCGGCGAGGACCGCCAGGGCCTTCCGCCGGGGATTCCGGCTCGCGTGCTGCATCATGGTTTTCCTCCTAGTGCGCCGGCCGCGGGAACTCCGCTGCCGGTCGATGTGCCGGACGCCTGTCGGCGCCCGAGTCCTTTGGGAATAAGAAAGCGTGAGGCGAGGGCAATAACGGCATCCACGGCCAGGGCCAGCAGGGCAATGATGACCGCCCCGCCGAACACCCGCCCGTAGTCCCCTACAGCCAGCCCGTCGATCAGGTACCGGCCCAGTCCGCCGAGGTTGATGGTAGCCACCACGGCAGCGGTGGCCACCACCTGCAGGGTGGCGCCGCGCAGCCCGCCCAGCAGCACCCGCATGCCGTTGGGCAGCTCCACCTTGAACAGGATCTGGGCTTCGGTCATGCCCAGGCTGCGGGCGGCATCCACCACGCTGCGGTCGACGGCGGCCACCCCGGCGTAGGTGCCGGCCAGCAGCGGCGGCACGGCCAGCAGCACCAGCGCCCAGATGGGCGGCATCAGGCCCAGGCCGGCCAGGAGCACAAACAGGGTGAGCATGCCGAGCGTCGGCAGGGCCCGTAACAGCCCCGAGAGCGCCACCACCGTCACCTGTCCGCGGCCGGTATGCCCTATCAGCAGGCCTACCGGCACGGCGATGGCCGCGGCAATCAGCAGCGCCAGCCCCGTGTACTGCAGGTGTTCCAGGGTCCGGACCGGGATCCCGGCGGCGCCGCTCCAGTTGGCCGGGTCGGTCAGCCATTCCCAGCCCTGGCCCAGGGCGTTGGTGCTGGTGTAGTCGGCGAGAGGCAGGTGCAGGGACAGCGCCGCAGACATGGTCATGCCCCCTTCAGCGCGGCGTCGGGCGCGGCGAGCGGAACCGGGCGGGAGGCCGTGGTGGCGGCGTCCCCGCCTCGGTCCGGGCGTCCGACAGTGCTGCGGCCCGTGCCGGTGCCGCCGGCGGCACGCCGCCAGGGTGTCAGGAAGCGCTGCAGCAGCACAAGGATCAGGTCCATCAGGAACGCAAGGACGAGGGTGGCAAGGATGCCCACCACAATTTCGGTGACGAAGTTCCGCCGGAGGCCGTCGCTGAAGAAAAAGCCCAGGTTCTGCACCCCGATCAGGGCGCCCACGCTGACCATGGAGATGTTGCTGACCGAGACGACGCGCAGTCCCGCGATGAGCACCGGCACCGAGAGGGGCAGGTCAACGGTGAGGAAGCGGCGCAGCGGGCGGTATCCCATGGCAACCGCTGCCTGCCGGACGCCGTCGTCGACTGAATCGAAGGCATCCACCGCCACCCGCAGCATCAGGGCGACCGCGTAGATGGTGAGGGCAACGATGATGTTGGCCATTTCCAGGATGCGCGTGCCCAGGATCGCGGGCAGGGTGACGAACAGTGCCAGCGAGGGGATGGTGTAAAGCAGGGAGCCGGTGGAGAGCACAAACGTGCGGATCTTCCGCCGTCCGCGCACCAGCTGTGCCGCGGGCACGGCAATCAGCACGCCGATCACCAGCGGCACTACTGACTGGTAGAGGTGCAGGGCGCTCAGCCGCAGTACGTCATCGGTATGGGAGAGGAACCACTCCATCTCAGGCTCCGCTCCGCTGCACGCGGGCTGCTTCGATCAGCGCCAGGATCTCGGCGGGGCGGACGACGCCGGTGACCCGGCCCCGGGCGTCCACGGCCACGCCCATCCCCGAGGGTGAGGACAGTGCAGCGTCCAGGGCACGGCGCAGGCTCTCCCCTTCGGGATACAGCGATCCGCCCGGTATGAGGGACCCGGTGCCGGTGATGGAGCGCCGGGCTGCTGCGGGCACCCAGCCCAGCGGGGCGCCGTCGTCGTCCACGCACAGGGCCCAGCCGTCGGTGACGTCCACGGCCGGATCCGGCAGCTGGTCGGCGCGAAGCAGCTGCACCGGGTGGACGGGCACCGCGCCGCCGTCCTGGAAGGACAGATGCCGGAAGCCGCGGTCGCGTCCCACGAATCCGGCCACGAAGTCATCCACCGGTGCCCGCAGGATCTCCTCCGGGGCTGCGTACTGGGCCAGGCGCCCGCCGGTGCCGAAGACGGCAACCTTGTCTCCGAGGATGGTGGCCTCGTCAATGTCGTGGGTAACGAACACGATGGTTTTGGACAGGTCCTGCTGCAGGCGCAGCAGTTCCTGCTGCAGTTCGTGCCGCACCACCGGGTCCACGGCGCTGAAGGGTTCATCCATCAGCAGTACCGGCGGATCTGCCGCCAGCGCCCTGGCTACTCCCACCCGCTGTTGCTGCCCGCCGGAGAGCTGTGCCGGATACCGGTTGCCCAGCGTGGAGGCCAGCCCGACGACGTCGAGCAGTTCCGCCGCGCGGCGCCGTGCCTCGCGCCGCGAGGTGCCGTTCAGCCGGGGCACGGTGGCCACGTTGTCCAGCACGGTCCGGTGCGGCAGCAGGCCGGAGGACTGCATGACGTAGCCCATGGAACGTCTCAGCTGCGCCGCCGGTCCCTGGGCGATGTCCCGGCCGTCCACCTCGATGCTGCCGGAGCTGGGCTCCACCATCCGGTTGATCATGCGCAGCGACGTCGTTTTGCCGCAGCCGGACGGGCCGACGAATACGGTGACGGACCCGCGGGCAATGTCCAGGTTCAGGTTGTTCACCGCCGGGGCGGCCTCGCCGTAGGTCTTGGTGACGGACCGGAAACGGATCATCGGCGTCACCGCAGCCGCCCCGGCTGCAGCGGTGGACGCCGGGGAGTCGGCGGGAGCTTCGTTGTGAGGGACAGGGTCTGGCGGCGGGGTCATGCTGCGTGCCTTCCGTGAGGGATGCCGGTGCACTGGCAGGTCGCGACGTGCCGTGAAGGATCACGGTATTTCACGGCTGCCGCGCTAGTCCAGCAGTAGGTGTCCCGGCGATGGATTCGTGCGGTGCGTTCCGCGGGGTGAGGTCCCCGGGATGGTTAGCCCGCCGGGGTGCCGGGACCGCTGTGTACGTCCGGGCTGTCGAAGAGACGGAGGCCCGCGTCCACCAGCTCGGTCCGGTCCAGGGACGGGACCTCCGCCAGCGGAAACCAGGCGGCCTCATCGGTGCTGCCGCCGGTTTCGTGGCGCAGCGCTCCCCCGGTGACTTCCGCAGCGTAAATGATGCGCAGGCCGTGCATCAGCCGGGGTTCCCCGCGCATCCGGCGCCCGGGCGGAATGAAATGGCTGTCCACACCGAGCAGGGCCCCCAGCCTGACCTCGAAGCCGGTTTCCTCCCGGACTTCCCTGATGGCTGCGGTTGGCGCGTCCTCACCGTATTCGAGCCCTCCGCCCGGAAGGGTCCACCGCGAGTTGCCGTACTGGTTCCAGTGCGCCAGGAGGATTTCTCCGTCACGGACAATCACTGCGTATGCGCCTACGCGCACGTCGAAGTCAGCTGCCATGTCCGGTCCCCTCCGTGCCGAGAAGATACGCCGTACCGAAAACGGGGTCCTGGGCGAGGAACCGTACATCTGCCAGACCCGCAGCGTTCAGCCTGGACCGGAGCAGCTCCTGGAGCAGAGACTGGTGCATGCCCAACCCGCCGCCGACCACCACCGGTCCGGACATCTTCAGCAGTCGGGCCACGTCGATGGTCAGCCCGGCCAGATGCTCCGCTGCGGCATGCACTATGTCAGTGGCCGCAGGGCTGCCGGCCCGGGCGGCATCGAACACCAGCCCCGCCTTGCCCGCCCAGAAGCGGCGGTCGGTGCCGCCGTGGAAGAGCCCGATCAGTTCCGCGGGGTGCCTCAGATCCGTGGCCTGCAGCAGGGCGGAGCTGAGGGCGTCCGGCTCCCGGCCCAAGTTGTCCAGGCGCAGGGCGTGCCGCACGGCTTCCCGTCCTATCCAGTACCCGCTGCCTTCGTCTCCGAGAAGGTGGCCCCAGCCGCCGGAACGGGCCTGGCGTCCGGCCGCATCGATTCCCCAGGCCACCGACCCGGTGCCGGCAATAACGGCGATACCTTCCGAGGCCGAGCCGGCCGCGAGGATCAGCCGGGTGTCGTGGACGACGTCGACGGCGGCGTCGGGCACCTGCGCCGAGATCAGCGCGCGCAGCGCAGCGGCGTCCTGTTCCGTGTCCACCCCTCCTGATCCGGCGATCACCCGGGTCACCCCGCGGTTACCCAGCCGGGTAAAAATGTCCATCAGCGAGGCCCGGGCCGCTTCCACGGAAACGTTCTGGACATTGGCGCTGCCGGCGGTTGCTTCGGCAACGACGACGCCGTTCCGCAGCCTGATGCCATGGGTCTTGGTCCCGCCGATGTCCAGGCCGATGACATCAGGTCCGGAACCGTCCCGTTCGGTTCCTCCTGATCCCCGGCCGGTTCCTGGGCCCTCCGGGGCGGAGGTGGGAAATGCATGCATCCGTCCAGCCTACTTCCCGCGGCCGGCCGGCGTACCGGCGCGTGTCCCTAGGCGGTGCTGCTGCGCCTGGCCCGGACAAGGCTGAGGACGGCGAGGACGAGGCAGGCGGCAGTAATGAGCCCGGAGAACCAGGCGACGGAGGGTTCCAACCCCCAGAGGGCACCCGCGGCACCCAGCCCGAGCACGGGCAGGGCACTGCCCAGGTAGGTGATGACATAGACGGTGCTGATGATCCGCGCGTGCTCGGAAGCTTCCACGGCTGCGGCCACCTCGTTGAAGACCACCCGGAAGGCCATCCCCTGGCCGAACCCGGCCAGCAGGCAGGCGGCGATCAGCAGTGGCAGGCTGTCTGCGGTGCCCGCCACCGGGATCAGGGCGATTCCGGTTCCCATCAGGGCCAGGCCCGCCGGAGCGGTGTACCGGCCGCGGATACCGGTCAGCTGGCTGACCGCGGAGGCACCGAGCGCGAGGGCAGCCAGCAGGCCGATTGCCGGCCGCCAGGTGGTGCCGGCAATGGTCGAAAAATAGGACGGTGCCAGGGAAAGGCAGAAACCGAACGCAGCAAAACTAAGGAACCCGGTGGCCGATGCCACCCAGAACTGGGTACGGGCACGATGCGAGACGGCGGGCTTGCGCGGGCGCAGCATGGCCAGCGGCCGTCCCTCCGACAGGGAGATGGCCGGGCGTGCCTTGAGCAGGCACAGTGGCACCAGCAATCCCGCCAGGACCGCGGAGTGAATCAGGAACGGAGTCAGGGTCGGGGCCGGCAGCAGCGAAAGCAGCCCGCCGATCACCGGACCGGCGGCCACGCCCCCGGCCGAGACCAGCAGGGTGAAGCGCGTGGCCCATTCGGGCCGGTGCGGCAGCAGCTCGCGCAGTGCGGCCGAGCTCGCTCCGGTGGCCAGGGCCACGGAGGCGCCCTGCAGCGCACGGCCTATCATCAGTGCCCCGACATCGGTGGCGGTACCGAAAATCAGGCCGCCGGCGAGGGAGACAACTCCTGCCAGCACGAGGGCGGCGCGGCGTCCGATGTAATCCGACCAGTGCCCCACGAGCAGCAGCCCTGCCACCAGGACCAGGACGTAGGAGGCGAATGCCAGTGTGACGCCGAAATAGGACAGTCCGAGCGATGCTCCCAGCAACGGATAGAGCGGAGTGGCCAGGTTGGCGCCGACGAGCAGCGTGGACATCACGGCAAGCGTCAGGATGAGCCGGGGACGTATGGCGGCGTCCCATTCCTTTCGCTTGGTCCGGGCGGCGGGCTGCATGCGCAGCTCACTGAGCACTGTCACTAATGTTTCCGTCCTGTTTGTAGCTAATGCTCCTACAGGATGGGGTGTTGCACTGCAGTGAGAACACATTAGAGTGTTCTTTTGATCAATTCGCTCAATATGGTCGCTTGCCACTGACAGGAGATGCGCTAAATGGCCAATCTGGACGCGCTGGACCGCCGCCTGCTGCTGGAACTGGTAAGGGATCCCCGGGCCCAGATCAGCGACTTGAGCGAAAGGCTCGGCGTGGCCCGCAACACCGCCCAGAGCCACGTGCGGCATCTGCTCCGCGCCGGCGTCATCCGCACCGCCGGACGGGAAGTAGACCTGGCGCAGCTTGGCTACGATGTGCAGGCCTTCGTCACCATTGAGGTAACCCACCGGGAACTCGACGGCGTCATTTCCGGGTTGCGCACCCTTCCCCAGGTGCTGGAGGTCCATGAGATCTCGGGCCGCGGTGACGTCTGGTGCCGGGTTACCGCCACGGATACCCAGCAGCTGCAGCAGGCGCTGCGTTCACTCCTGCGGCTCAAGGGCGTTATCCGCACGGAAACTGTCCTGGCCCTGCACGAGCACATTCCGTACCGCACCGAGCCGCTGCTGGAAAAGCTGGTTCCGCCCGCTGAATAACCTGCCACGGATCACCGGACCGGCAGCTACTGCGAGGCGTCCCGGAGCAGGCGCCGGGCGGTTTCCAACCGCAGCTTGGCACTGAGAATACGTGCGCTGCGGTGTGCGCCGCCCGCCCCGGCCACAAGGGAGAGCACGACGCCGGCAGCCCGTGCGTTCAGGGCCGCCGGGTCAACTGCCGCTCCGAACACCTGCCGGTACTTCTGCAGGGCCGTCTCCAGCTGGGGCTGCGAGGGGTTGGCGGCCGCCAGCACCGCTAGGTGGCCGATCAGGCACGCCAAATCGTCCACCCGGTGTCCGGGGCCCAGGGCGTCGATGTCGAGCAGACCGCTGATAGCGGTGCCCGTCAGCAGCAGGTTGCCCTCATGGAAGTCGCCGTGCACGGGGACCACGGGCCCGGCCGGTGTGGCTTCGAGCGCCTGCTGCACCCCGGCTGCCAGCGTCCGGATACCGTCCGCCTCGCCGGGCAGTAGCGCTGCTGCCGCGTCCGCGTAGTCGTGGGCGCCTTCGGCCCAGGACCGTCGGCGGGGCAGGTCGGCTGCCTGCGCTGGGAGAGCATCCAGCAGTTCGAGAAAATGTTCGGGTGCCACCCCGGCCGCGCCGTCCTCCACCAGCAGCCGGAAGAGGGAGGTTCCAGGCAGTGCGGTGAGCGCCAGCGCGCTGCGCGCCGCGGCCCCGGGTATTTCGAGCAGGCGCGGGGCCGGTACGCCGGCTGTCTCAAGCATCAGGTGGCGTCTGCGCAGGGCGGGCAGCTGCTCTTCCGGAAGCAGTTTCAGGTAGGCGGTGCCGCGGGGGTGCTCGACGTGCAGCACCGCCCGGCGCAGCGGCCGGTAGGCCAGCAGCCGCAGCCGCACCGGTTCGGTGGAGGCAAAGGCATCGCGGCCCACCGCTGCGGCATCCGTGGCCCAAGGCAATCCGGGCAAGGCCGGATCGTGGGGATGAATCCACAGCCTCAGCCGGTGTCCGGCAATTCGGGCCGAGGCCGTGTGCGGGCCGTCCGGCCCGGCCGCCGCGTCCGCGGTGGTGGCACCGATATGCAGGACCAGCCCTTTGGTCTGAAGGCCGTCCGACCCGGGGGACGCGGCTCCGGCAGGCCGGCAGCGGACCCGGTAAAGCGCGGAGACGGATCCGCCGGGCCGGTGGTGGGTGCGCAGATGCCGCCAGTCTTCCAGCCGCAGGCCGCGGGGCCTCAGCAGATCCTGCAGCGGGCCGCGCATTGCGGCAGCGGCCAGGACGGACACCGCATCGGCGGCCCGGCCGGGGCCGGCATGCTCGGTCGACATCCGGCAGCCGGGAGTCCGCGGGCGGCTAGGCCCGGCGACGCTGCAGAACGTCGTCGAGGTTGATCTTGCCGGTCTCCGGGCGCTCCTGTGCCGAGGGAAGGGCCGGCACCGCGCCGGGACGCAGCGGGGTCTTGGTCATCGGCCGCGGCGGCTCCGGCAGGACTATCGGTTCAGGAGCCGGACGGGCGGCCTTGGGGGCGTCGACGTACACCGGCTTCGGCACCTCTACCGGCTCCCACGGGGTGGTGCCTGCCTTGGGCGGCAGCGCGGGCACCTTCGGCGCCTCAGGCTCAGCCGCTTCGCGGGCTACCCGCGGGGAGGGGGATGCCGCGGGGGCTGTTTCCACGGCGGTGTCCGGCGCCGGTACGGCCTGCAGATCGAACAGAACGGTCTCGCGCAGGGGCGGCTGCGGCGTCACAGGGGCGGATTCCTGACGATCCTCAAGCTCGCTGTCCGCGGGGAAAGCCACTGCAGTCCGGTGCTGGACATCCGGACCCATGGCCTCCCGGAAGGCATTCTGCACCCGGCGCCGCCGGTCCCGGAGCGCCAGGCTGCGGAGTCCGATCACTGAGACGGCCGCCGTCGCCAGGCCCGCTGCGGGAACCAGCCAGGAAACCGCAGTGGCCGCAGCGAGCACCCCTCCGACCAGTACCGTCATGAGTGCCAGCAGCCCGGTTAGCGCCAGGGTGAGCCGGCCCTTGCGGATGCGGAAGGCGGCAGGCTGCATTCCGCCGCCGGGCCCGCCTGCGTAAGACTGTGTCGACCCGCCCCCGCTGGGTGTATTGCTCGTGTTGTACATAGTGTTCCTCTGGGACCCCTTGTCCGGGGAGGCGGGCGGATGGTTGGCGGTAGAGGACGTGGGAGCCGCGGCCTGAACGGCTGCGCGCCGGAAGATATACGGACCGACCCACAGCAGCCACAACGCAACGGCAAGTGCCAGCACAAGCGAGCTGTTGAGGGAGCTGTTCAGAGGGAAGTCCACACTTACGACGGTAGAAGCTCCCGGCCTGTCGCCGCCGTATTGGAGGCGGTGTGTCGGCGTGTCGGGTGTGAAAAAAGTTGCCTAGCGGGTCCGCCGCGACCTCCAGCGGTTCAACAGCCCTTCCGGCACCTCTTCAGCGGTCAGCGCGAAACTGCGGTGGTCGGCCCACTCGCCGTTGATGTGCAGGTATTTCAGGCGCAGTCCCTCGTCGCGGAAACCCAGCTTTTCCACCACCCGGAGGCTCGGGCGGTTTTCCGGCCGGATGTTGATTTCCATCCGGTGCAGGCCCAGCGCGGAAAAGCAGTGGTCGGTGGCAAGGGCTACAGCCGTGGGTACTATGCCGCGTCCGGCACGGGCCTGGTCCACCCAATATCCAAGGGTCGCCATCCGCGCCGAGCCCCAGACAATGGTGGATACAGTCAGTTGCCCCACTATTGCCGGTGCCCGGGCCGGATCCTGCCGCTCGGTGATCAGGAACGGCAGGGCTGAGTCCTGCCGCGCCTGGCGGTTCAGGCTGCGGACCATGTCTGCGTACGTCGGCGGCGTACCGCCGCGCACGGGATTGGTGGCCTCCCAGGGTCCGACCCAGCCGGCATTGCGGGAACGGACCTCGGTCCATTCCCGCCGATCCCGGAGCCGGATGGGCCGGAGAATAATGTCGTCGCTCTCCAGCACCACCGGCCATACGGTCGAGCCCCACACGGCAGTTAGCCTTCGAGGCTACCGGTGAAGTCCTTCAGCCATTCGCGCAGGCCCGGACCCAGGTCTTCGCGCTCGGAGGCGAGGGTCACCACGGCCTTGAGGTAGCTCATCTTGTCACCGGTGTCGTACCGGCGGCCGCGGAACACCACGCCGTAGACGCCGGAACCTTCGCCGTCGGCTGCAGCCAGGGTCTGCAGGGCGTCGGTCAGCTGGATTTCTCCGCCGCGGCCCGGTCCGGTTTCCTCCAGGACATCAAAAACGGCCGGGTGCAGCACGTACCGGCCGATCACGGCCAGGTTGGACGGCGCTTCATCAACGTCGGGCTTCTCAACGAGCTTGTTCACCCGGACGTAGTCTTCGCCCTCAACCACGGAGATGTCGGCGCAGCCGTAGGCACTGATCTGCTCCGGATCGACCTCGATCAGGGCAATGACGGAGCCGCCGGTCTTGGCCTGCACTTCGACCATCTTCTCCAGCAGCGGGTCGCGGGCGTCGATGAGGTCATCACCGAGCAGGACGGCGAACGGTTCGTCACCCACGTGCAGCTTGGCGCGCAGCACCGCATGCCCCAGCCCCTTGGGATCGCCCTGCCGGAGGTAGTGGATCTCGCCGAGTTCGGACGCAGCGCGCACCATGGCAAGCTTTTCGAGGTCGCCCTTGTCTTCCAGCGTCTTTTCGATAAACGGAACACGGTCAAAATGGTCTTCGAGGGACCGCTTGTTCCGTCCCGTGATCATCAGGATGTCGGGCATGCCTGCGTTTACGGCTTCCTCGACCACGTACTGGATTGCCGGCTTATCCACGACCGGAAGCATTTCCTTCGGCATCGCCTTCGTGGCTGGCAGGAAGCGTGTACCCAGGCCTGCGGCGGGGATTACGGCTTTGGTTACGGTGGGGCGTGCTGTCGTCATAGTGGTAAGAGTACCTAAGTGTGCTTCATTTGCACCAAATACGCGGGGGTGTTGGGACAATGGTTCGTATGCATCAAATGAGCAAAGTCCAGGCCCGCGCGGATTTCCTGCAGGCCCGCCGCGCACTGTCCGACGCCGAGCGGCAGCACGCGGCCGCGGCGTTGGAAGAACGGGGACTGGCCGTCGTGACGGACCGGCTGCCGGCGGGAGCAACGGTGGCCGGGTATCTCTCTGTCGGAAGCGAACCGGGCACCGCCGGACTGCTGACCGGACTCACGGAAGCGGGCTACCGGGTGGTGGTGCCGATATGCGAGCCTGACCGCCGCCTGTCCTGGTGCTACTGGACTCCCGGCATCGACATGGCACCGGGACTCTTTGGCTCTCTTCTGGAACCGGCCGGGCCCCGGTACGCCGCAGCGGACCTAGCCGGCCTCGCCCTGATCCTCGTGCCTGCCCTCGCGGCCGACGACGCCGGGGGCCGGATGGGCAAGGGCGGTGGCTACTATGACCGTTTCCTTGCCCGGTTGCGGGCTGACGGCAATGCGACCCCGGCGGCGGCAGTGGTGTACGACCACGAGTTTGTGCCCGCCGGACACTTCGAAACCACTCCCCTGGATGCACCCGTGGACGGGGTCCTGACGCCGTCCGGCTGGCACGAACTGCCCGCTCAGCACATGTATACTTAGCACTCGAGGCCATAGAGTGCCAAGGAGGAGTTACTAGAGTGCCAACGTACGCGTATGCCTGCAAGGACTGCACCCATTCATTCGATATCCAGCAGTCCTTCAGCGAGGATTCCCTGACCGTCTGCCCCGAATGCGGTGGCCGCCTTCGCAAGAAGTTCAACAGCGTCGGAGTGGTCTTCAAGGGTTCCGGCTTTTACCGCACTGACTCCCGCGATGCCGCCTCGAGCGTACCCGCGGCCGCTTCCAAGTCCGAGACCGCCAAGAGCGATGCAGCGAAGCCTGCCGCCAAGGCCGATAGCGGCAGTGGTTCAGCTGCCCCGGCTTCGACAGGATCCGCCGGCGCGTCTGCCTGACGTTTCACTACCCTCTTTACCTAAATGGTGGTCCCGGGGCCTGCATGGTTCCCGGGACCTTGCCATCTCTGACCCGGCTTCCGCGCCCTGACCTGGCCTCCACAGAGGGTTTTCCAGCCACGGCCGTCGCTGTCCGGTCCCCTTAGGCCGGACCCGCCGGAATCCCTCCCCGCAGCGGCCCTAGTGTGACGGCATGCGATACCGCCGCCTCCGCCCTTCCACCCTTCCCGGGCCTGGCCGCGCCCCGCGGCTGCGGCGCTTCCTCACCCGCCACCGCCGCCTTTTGGCTGCCCTGGCCTGCTGTGCTGCCATAGGCTGCGCGGTCCAGGCGCTGGTTCCGCCGGAGACCGACCGTACGGTGGTGGTGACTGCTTCCCGGGACCTTGCCGTCGGGACCGTCCTGGATAGCACTTCCTTGGAAACCGTCCGGCTTCCCGCCGGGGCCGCACCGCCGGGAGCTTACGAACGTACCGAGGAACTGCTGGGCCGACGCCTGGCCACACCTCTGCTGCACGGCAGCCCGGTGACAGATGTTTCGCTGGCCGGTTCCGGCCTGCTGGCCGGGACACCGCCGGGCACCGTTGCCATTCCTCTGCGCCCGGCAGACCCGTCGGTGCTGGACCTGCTTGGACCGGGGCAACTTGTCACGGTGGTCACGGGTGCCGACCCGGCCGGCGCACTGGCGGAATCCGGGCAGAGCACTGGCGCAGAGGTCCTGGCAACGTCTGTGCCCGTGCTCTGGGTATCCGGCACCGAGCCCGCCGGAGGCTGGCCGGCAACCGGCGACGAAGGGCTGGTGGTGGTGGCGGCCAGCCGCGACAATGCTGCCCGACTTACCGCGGCTTCCGGAACAGGCAGCATTTATCTGGTTCTCACCGAAGGATGACGCCGGCTGCCTGAGTTCGACCAAGTGGCCACGTGCAAAGAGACTGCCTTTGGGACAGGATCCCCTGGAAGAAGCGGGACGCCCGGCTAGCCCCAGTGCGGCGGGCGCTGCTCCAGCAGCCAGGAATCCCTGTCGTCCGGACCGTCGCCCCACACTCGGGGGTCATCCTCTTTGGCTTTCTCCGGCAGCAGTCCGGCCGGTCCGGGAGACCCGGCGCGGCGGTTCCCACGCCTGCGTACCGTCGGTTCGGCGGGCTCCCCCGGTCCGGCGTGTCCCGCGGCCGTCTGCGCCTGGCGCTGCGTCGCCGAGTTCGCCCGCTGCTCGGGCTCCCGGCTGTTTGCACCGGTCATGTTTACTCTCCTTCGCTGCGCTCGGGCAGGGACCCGGACCTCCGTTCGCGCATGCGACTGCTTCCGTGCGGGGTCACCGTGATTTGCCGGCCCTGCGGTGTGGTTGAAGCATTTCCAGCGGGGCCGGAACCGGCCTCCGCCGTTCCGGTACCGGGAGCGGCTGCGCCGGCCCGGGAGCCCGCGTCCGCAGGCTCGGGCAGGTTGAGGTAACGGCTCACCAGATCCGCGCAGGCGGACGGGTCGCTGAACACCTCAATGGTCCACAGCGGCATGTACCTCCAGCCACGGCGTTCGAGCAGCTGAGGGCGGAGCCGGCTTCGTTCACGCACCGACATGGCCCGGTACCGGTCGGTTCCGTCTGATTCGATAGCCAGCGGAATCGACCCGGCACCGGGGTCACCGTTCCCGGGGGCAGCGGCAACAATGTCGATGGCACCGTCATAGTGGTCCCATACCTTGGCTCCGCGCTCACGCAGCCTGCCCACGAGATCGGCCACCAGCGGATCCTCGTCCATGATGCCGCCGGCGGTGGGGGTTTCCCCTGCTGCCTTGGACGTTTCCGCAGCGGCAGCCGCAGGATCAAGTTCGCGCCTGATGAGCTCGTAGAAATCCAGTGCCCCGTATCCAAGGCGCGTCCTGTCCAGATCCGCGGGCTGGAAGCAGGTCAGCACGTGCTGCTTGTAGCGCGCCCGGGTCATGGCGGTCACGAATTTCTTGCGGCCGTCCGGTGCCGAAAGGGGACCGAAGTTGTGCAGCGCCCGGCCGTGCGGGGTACGTCCGAAACCGAGGGAGAAAATCACGCAGTCGCGGACCATGCCCACGGCACGGTCCACCGGGACCACCCGGAAGGACTCTGCCTTGGCGGTAAAGAAGTCCGCGGCCCAGGGGAAGTTCGCCATCTGCACGCGGATGGCCTCGGCCACCCGAACTGCGTGGCGGGGACTGGCCGTGATCACGCCGAGGGACTGGTGCGGGCGGCGCCGGATGTGTTCGAAGACCAGGTCCACGACGCGGTTTACTTCGGCAGCAACGCTTTCCACGCCTTCATGGTCGGCGCTGGGCATCCCGGTGCCGTCCGCCAGGTATTCCACCGAGAGGGAGCGGTGGCCGTTGGCCACCTCATCAGCAGCCGGCACCATGGACAGGCGTCCGCCGTAGAAGGAATCGCTCAGCTGCTTCAGCAGGGCTTTGTCGGTCCCGCGGTAAACGGTGGAGAGGCTGCGGGTCGGCAGGACGCGTTCCAGGGCCTCGAAGGCGCTGGGCAGTTCAGTGTTCTGCCCCTGCGCTCCGGCCGGTTCCACCCCGATGGTGAACGGCCGCGGGCCGCCCAGCCGGGAATCACCGAAGGCGACAACCTGCCCGGCACGGGCCAGCGCCGGAACGGCCGACTGCAGGCTGGTCGATTCGGCGTCCAGCAGCACCACCGTGTCAAAGCGCCGGCCTTCGGGCAGGACCATCGGCAGCACCAGGGGACTCGCTGCCCATACCGGCAGCAGTGAGGAAACCAGTTCCTCGGACTGTTCGCACAGGCTGGCCAGGGAGAGTTCCCCGTCCTTGATCAGCTCACGCAGGTCCTGGGCGGCAGCTTTGGATTTGTCGACACCGGCACGCCAGCGCGAGGCCAGGCTCCAGCGCAGCCGCGAGCTGCCGGAGGCAATATGCGCATTGTCGGCAAGCCGGTATTCGGCCTCCAGCCGGCGCAGGCTGTTGCCGTCGGACATCGCGAGGTAGTCGTCGCCGCTGATCATGGCTTCGAGGGCGGACTGCCACCAGGCCAGCTCGAGTTCATAGCCCACGTGGCGGGGCTGCACCTCGCGCTCGCTCAGGTCATCAAGCAGCTCGCCCAGGCCCTGGGCGCGCATCTCGTCCAGCAGCAGGGTGCGTTCAGGCAGCGTCTCCAGGGTCTCGCGGTCGCCGGCGAGCTGGCTCAGCTGTTTTTCCAGTTCATCCAGCGGCAGGGATGCAAGGTCCGGGTGCAGCGGCGTCTCGGCAAGTATGTCCGTCAACGTGTCCAGCTGACGTTTCACCAGCAGGTAGGACCGGTTAATGTCGGCCAGGCCGGTGGGAACCGAGGGGTGGCGCTGGGTGGTGGCGTACCGCGTCCAGGTGGCCCGCTGCTGCTGGACCTCGAGGAGGGAGGCATGCAGGTCGGAGATATGCACGCCGGGGCGGATGTACTCCTTGGCCACCCGGCGCAGCCGGGAGCGGGTCATGGAACTCATGTCTATGCCGCGTTCACGCCGCCAGGAGGAGGACGCCGTGGCGGAAATAAGGTCGGTCACCGGGCGGTCGAAAATATCCGGCGTGAACTTGTCCAGGCTTTCCCGGACGGCGACCAGCAGTTCCAACTGCTCACCCCACTGGGCGAAGGTTTCACCCAGCCGGATCTGCGAGTGTTCGGCCACGTCCTGCACCTTGGCGCGCAGGGCCGGCAGGTCGGTGGCAAGGGTCTGGGTAAGCGCGTAGGCTTCCTCGGTCTCCTTGCGGTTCAGCAGCTTGGCACCGTACCAGGGGCTGGTGGTGGCAGCGCGGCTGAAGCTGCCCAGCTCGGCGGCCCGGCGCAGCCGTCCGGTGAGCTCGGTACGGTCGGTGATGCTGTCCAGCACGCTGCGCTTGAGCCGCACGGTGGTGGCCGGTGCGGGATTCATGGAGGTCAGTTCCGCCAGGGACTGCATGGCCTGGTACGGCGAGCATCCCCACCGGCGGCGGACGTTGTGCAGGCTCTTGACGTGGTCCCGCAGCTGGTGGCGGTTCTCCTGCAGCACCTTGTGCAGGCCGGCCAGTTCGGGTGCCTTCGACTTTTCGTTCCGGACGATGGCCCGGACCAGCTGGTCCTTGAGCTGCTGCTGGGTGAGCCCGGCGTTGACCTGCAGTACAAGCGAACCCAGCTGCAGGGCGTCCAGCTCGGAGACGAACTGGTTCAGGGTGCCGCGGCGTTCGGCTACCACCAGCACGGATTTGCCGGCATTGGCCAGTGCGGCGACGGCGTTCAGTGCCGTCTGGGTCTGTCCGGTACCCGCGGGGGCGGAGACCACCAGCGACTGTCCGGCGTTGATCAGGTCGAGTACTTCCTGCTGCTGCCGGTCCGCGTCCAGGATCAGCAGTTCATCGGCCGGGTCCCGGTCATCCAGCGGCGGAAGGTCCAGGGGCCGGGCGGCCGGAGGCTCGGCCGAGCCGTCGCGGGCAGCGTCGATCAGGGCGCGGAGGATCGGGTGGGCCGGATCCAGCGCCGGATCCTCTGAAAGGTCGGCAAGGTCGGCGAAGGTGGAGACCAGCAGGCGGTGCTCGATGTTGATGCCGCGCACGCTGCCGGTGACGGCACGGAGCTTTTCGAGGACCGGGTGCGGGTCGAAGCGGGCGGTGCCGTAAGCCAGCCGGGTCAGGGCATCGACGTCGATCTCCAGTCCCTGCTCGTTCTGGAGGTGGCGGACCAGGGCCGGATTGAGGGCGGCCTTTTCGGTCAGCTGAAGCTCATAGTCATCCTGGGAGGCGTGAACGGTGAGGGCCACCGGGGTGAGCAGGACGGGGGCGGTCAGCGACTCGGGACGCAGTGCCTCGTCCGAGGCGTAGCGCCAGGACGCGGTCCCGGCAGCGATGTAGCCGACGTCGATGCCCCGGTCGGTGCCGAGTTCGTAGATCTTGGCGCGGAGCAGGCGGCCTGCCTTCATCGCGGCACCGTACTGGTCCGGGTCCCGCAGCAGGGTGGAGAGCCGCGTCCGGCGTCCGGCGAGCAGCTGGGCCAGCCCGGACGGATGGGCGTGTGTGAGGTCAATGCTGTTGGCAGCGGACGGGGTGAAATGCAGCAGGGTGTCCGTTCCGGCGTGCTGTCCCAATTGTCCCAGCCACGGCAGCAGGAAGTCCGAGGGATTCTCCCCGGTATTCTGCTCAGACACTAGTGCCCTCTTTTCTGCACTTCCGCGCGTTTTTGACCAAATTGGCATACGTTCAAAACTATCGCGTCGGACCCCGTTTCCCGAACATAGCAACGCGGGCGACGCCAAGGGGATGACAAAGGGGACGGCCGCATCGGCCGTCCCCTTTGTCTTTACGCTATTCCCACTCGATTGTTCCCGGCGGCTTGCTGGTTACGTCCAGCACCACCCGGTTGATTCCATCCACCTCGTTGGTGATCCGGTTGGAAATCCGGGCCAGCAGATCGTAGGGCAGCCGCGACCAGTCGGCCGTCATGGCGTCCTCGCTGGATACCGGGCGGAGCACAATGGGGTGGCCGTAGGTCCGGCCGTCACCCTGGACGCCCACGCTGCGCACGTCGGCCAGCAGGACCACCGGCATCTGCCAGACCTCGTCATCCAGGCCGGCAGCGGTCAGCTCGGCCCGGGCAATCGCGTCGGCCCGGCGCAGCAGGTCCAGGCGTTCCTGGTTGACCTCGCCGACAATGCGGATTCCCAGGCCGGGGCCGGGGAAGGGCTGGCGGCCGACAATTTCGGCCGGCAGGCCCAGCTCGGCACCGACGGCGCGAACCTCGTCCTTGAAGAGCGCCCGGAGGGGCTCGACGAGTTCGAACTTCATGTCCTCGGGCAGCCCGCCCACGTTGTGGTGGCTCTTGATGTTGGCTGCGCCTTCGCCGCCGCCGGACTCGACGACGTCGGGGTACAGGGTGCCCTGCACCAGGAAGCGGATGGGCTCGCCCTCTGCCTCGGCCTTGGCCATGATGGCCCGCTCAGCCTCTTCGAAGGCGCGGATGAATTCGCGGCCGATGATCTTGCGCTTGGTCTCGGGGTCGGAGACGCCGGCCAGGGCGGACAGGAAGCGTTCCTGTTCGTTGGCCACGTAGAGGTTGACGCCGGTAGCTGCCACGAAGTCGCGTTCCACCTGCTCTGCCTCGCCTTCGCGCAGCAGGCCGTGATCGACGAAGACACAGGTCAGCTGGTCGCCGACGGCGCGCTGCACCAGGGCTGCGGCCACGGCGGAGTCAACGCCGCCGGACAGGCCGCAGATCACCCGGGAGTTTCCGACCTGGGCGCGGATGCGGGCAACCTGCTCTTCGACAATGTTGCCGGTGGTCCAGCTGCGTTCAATGCGGGCGCCCTTGAACAGGAAGTTCTCCAAGACGGCCTGGCCGTGCGCGGAGTGCTTGACCTCGGGGTGCCACTGGACGCCGTAGAGTCCCTTTTCCTCGTTGGCGAAGGCGGCAACGGGTGCGCCTGCCGTGCTGGCCAGCACGTCGAAGCCCTCGGGGGCTTCCTGCACGCTGTCGCCGTGGCTCATCCAGGTGTTCTGTTCCTCCGGAGTTCCCTCCAGGATGGAACGGGCGCCGCCGACGGCGCGGGCGTCGGTGGAACCGTATTCCCGCAGGCCGGTCTTGGCCACCTTGCCGCCCAGGGCAGCGGCCATGGCCTGGAAGCCGTAGCAGATGCCGAGTACCGGCACGCCGGCCTCAAACAGATCGGTGTGAACCGTGGGGGCGCCTTCTGCATACACGCTGGAGGGCCCGCCGGAAAGGATAATGGCAGCCGGGTTCTTCGCCAGCAGCTGCTCAGTGCTGTAGGTGTGGGGAACCACCTCGGAGTAAACGTCTGCTTCGCGCACCCGGCGGGCTATCAGCTGGGCGTACTGCGCTCCGTAGTCCACAACGAGGACGGGCCGCTCTTCAATGGGGTCAGTCGCGGGATTAGTCACGTTCCAAGGATAGTCGTCCCGCCACCGGCGGTGCACACCGGCCGGTGGACGCCTCCGGCCGAACCGGCAGGCGTCCGGGTTCCCTAGTAGCGCTTTGCCGCTTCAGGATGGGCTTCCAGCTCTGCCACTACCTGCTTGTGGACGCGGCCTTCGACGATAAAGGAGAGGAAGGGCACACAGCCGCCCAGGGCAAGGATGATGAATTTCGAGAACGGCCAGCGCATCAGCTGCCAGAGGCGGAAGTCTGCCAGCAGGTACACCACATAGATCCAGCCGTGCAGGATCAGGACGCCCACGGACAGGTTCACTCCGCCCACAATGACTTCGGTGCCGAAGCCGTACTTGATGATCATCTGCACCACCAGCGCCAGCAGGAGGAAGCCGGTGACGTAGGCAAAGACCTTGTAGAAGGTCAGCGCCGAGCGGATCTGCGCGTGGGTACCGCCGAACCGGCGCTTCTTTTTCCTGGGTGCTTTTGCGGTGCTGGTGGATTCGCTCACTTGGTGACCTCGCTGCTGGGATGTTCGGTATCGGGTTCGGGTGCTTCGTCGAAGTCTTCTTCGTCCTCGTACTCGTCCTCTTCAAGGCTGCGGCGGTACTCGTCGGCAACCAGGCGCCACCAGAGGAAGACGGAGAAGCCCGCGAAGATGATCCATTCAAGGGCGTAGAAAATGTTCAGCCAGTTGACCGGGGTTTCCTCCGGCTGCCCTTCCACCACCACGGCCTGCATGTCACCGGAGTCGGGAGCGGCGTCGTCCACGGTGATCTCTTCGGCGGTAACGAACGCGGAGTAGGACGGAACATCCCAGATGTTGATCAGTTCCGCGGTGGAGAGTGAGGGAAGGATTCCGTTCTCGTGCGGCTCGGGCAGCGGTGCCTCGGACGGCAGCAGGCGTCCGGCGACGGCGGCTGTTCCGGCCGGAGCGGGAACGGCGTCGTCGGGATCCTCGACCCATCCGCGGACTACGGGAATGTAGGCGTCCCCGGGGGCGCCGTCGACCTGGAATGCGGTCACTACCCAGTAGCCCTGTTCGCCGTCCTGGAGCCGCTCATCAATGATCACGGTTTTGTCCGGATCGAAGGAACCGGTCATGGAGACCATCTGATCGGCTTCGGTCTCATACATGGGCTTGCCCGGGACGAACGCCTCGGTCAGCGGCTGCACGGTTTCCGTCGCGTCCGGGTCCGTGGCCTTCTCGGATTCTGCGCTGGAGAACTGCCACTGGCTCAACAACACAAAAACCGTCGAGATGGCTAGGGCGAAAAGCAGTCCGGCTATCCAGCGGGGCTTCAGGGCAGTTTTGAGCACGGGTTAACGGTACTTCGTCCGCCTGTAGAAAACCCAATGCCGGGGTGCCGCGGACCTAGTGATCGAAGAACACGAGGGAGGAATTAATCAGTTCGGCGATGACCTCGGCGTCGTTCGCACGGCGCAGGGAGTCCCGGAATGAGGGCCGGAACAGGGATCTGGCGATCGTGGCCAGGACTTCGAGGTGCTGGGAATAGGACGCGGCCGGGGTGGCAATGAGCAGTATGACCGTGGCCGGACCGTCGGAGGCGCCGAAGTCCACGCTGTGGCCGTAGCGGGTGATCCCCACGGCAATGGACGTTTCCCGCACAAACTCGCTGCGGGCATGCGGCAGCCCGATCCCGCCGGGCAAGCCGGTGGCCATCTGGTGCTCGCGGGCACTGACCTGTTCCAGGAATCCCGCCAGGTTGGTGATGCGCCCGGCCCGGTACATCCGTTCAGCCAGCTGGGCGGCGGCCTCGTACCGGTCCGCCGCCTCCATTTCAAGGATCACCAGGCCCGGTTCGGTGAGTACCGCATCGGACTCGCTCAGGGAAAGTTCTTCGGTCACTGCTGTTCTTCGCTCACTGATTCTCTGAAGGGTCTGTGTGTCCGGTTCATCAGATCCGGGGCGTAATGTCTTCGGCGGCCAGCCGCGCGCTGTCGGCACTCTTGTCGTCGGGCTGTTCCTGGCTGAGCCGTTCGGCTTCCACCCTGGCCTGATAGTGGGCCACTTCGCTGTCCACCCGTGCCTGGTCCCACTTCAGCAGCGGGGCCATCAGTTCCGCTGCCACCGGCGCCGCGGACACGCCCCGGTCCCAACTCTCAATGGAAATGCGGGTCCGTCGGGCCAGGACATCTTCGACGTGGCGGGCACCCTCATGGGTGGTCGCGTAAACAACTTCGGCCCGCAGGTAGTCATCCGCCCCGGGCAGCGGTTCAGCCAGGGACGGATCGGATTTGATCAGGTCCAGCACGTCATAGGCCATGGACCCGTAACGGTTCAGCAGGTGCTCCACGCGGGCCACATGCACTCCGTACTCATCCGCCGTGCGGTGCCGCCGGTTCCAGGCAGCCTTGTAACCCACCGCACCCAGGAGCGGAATGGTGGAGGTGCAGCTTTCGGGCACCTTTTCGTCCAGCGCCCGGGCGGCTTCGTCCACGGCGTCCTTGGCCATCACCCGGTAGGTGGTCCACTTGCCGCCGGCGACGACGACGAGTCCCGGGACCGGGTGCGCGACCACATGTTCGCGGGAGAGCTTGGCGGTGGAGTCGTTTTCGCCGGCGAGCAGCGGCCGCAGGCCTGCATAGACGCCCTCAACGTCTTCCCTGGTCAGCGGTGTCTTCAACACCAGGTTCACGTGCTCCAGGATGTAGTCGATGTCCGCGGAGGTGGCTGCCGGATGCGCCTTGTCCAGGTTCCAATCCGTGTCCGTGGTGCCGATGATCCAGTGCCTGCCCCACGGAATGACAAACAGCACCGACTTTTCGGTGCGCAGAATCATGCCCACGGTGGACTGGATCCGGTCCTTCGGGACCACCAGGTGCACGCCCTTGGAGGCACGGACCTTCAACTGGCCGCGGTCGGTGACCATGGCCTGGGTTTCATCAGTCCAGACACCGGTGGCGTTGACCACCTGGCTGGCGGCGATATCGAATTCGTCCCCCGTTTCCTGGTCACGCACCCGTGCCCCGACCACCCGCTCCCCCTCACGCAGGAAGTCCACCACGGCCAGCCGGTTGGCCACCGCGGCGCCGTAATGCGCGGCGGTCCGGGCCATGGTGGCCACGTACCGTGCGTCATCCACCTGGCCGTCGTAATAGCGGATGGCGCCGACCATGGCGTCGTCCTTGAGGCTGGGGGCCATGCGCAGGGTCTGCTTGCGGGTCAGGTGCTTCTGCATGGGCACCCCGCGTGAGTTGCCCGAGGTCATGCCCATGGTGTCGTACAGGAAAATGCCCGCACCCACGTACGGGCGTTCAATGAACCGCCTGGTCAGCGGATACAGGAAGGCCACGGGCTTGACCAGGTGCGGGGCAATGCGCTGGAGCAGCAGGCCGCGTTCCTTCAGGGCTTCCTGCACCAGCGCAAAGTCCAGCATTTCCAGGTACCGCAGGCCGCCGTGAATGAGCTTCGAAGACCGTGAGGAGGTCCCTGACGCCCAGTCCCGGGCCTCGACCATGCCCACTTTCAGTCCGCGGGTCACGGCGTCCAGAGCCGCACCCGCGCCGACCACCCCGCCGCCCACTATCAGGATGTCCAGCTCGTTGCCGGGCTGCGTGGTGGCCCGGAGCCGGTCCATCGCTTCGGTCCGGTACTGGGGGCTCAGGGCGTCTGCAGACATGGTCGGGTTCCTCTCTAGGGTCCTGCCGTAGCTGCGTCCACTCTAGGCAATGCGCGCCGGTTATTACAGGTTGTACTGGTAGGGGGAAACCAATACCTCAATACGCTGGAACGCCTTCAGGTCCGAGTACCCCGTGGTGGCCATGGCCCGGCGCAGGGCGCCCATCAGGTTGGAGGTTCCGTTGGTGTGGTGCGACGGGCCCCAGAGGACCTCCTTCAGCGGCCCGACGGTGTCCAGGTGGACCCTGTCCCCGCGGGGCAGTTCGCTGTGGTGCGCTTCCTGGCCCCAGTGCCATCCCTGCCCGGGTGCCTCTTCGGCGCGGGCCAGTGCGGAACCGAGCATCACGGCGTCGGCGCCCATGGCCACGGCCTTGATGATGTCGCCGCTGGTGCCCATGCCGCCGTCGGCGATCACGTGCACATACCGTCCGCCGGACTCATCCATGTAGTCGCGGCGTGCTTCGGCAATGTCGGAGATGGCCGTGGCCATGGGTGCGTGGATGCCGAGGGCGCGGCGGGTCGTGGTGGTCGCGCCGCCGCCGAAGCCCACCAGCACGCCTGCGGCGCCGGTACGCATCAGGTGCAGGGCCGGAGTGTAGCCCGCTGCTCCGCCGACGATGACGGGGACGTCCAGCTCGTAGATGAACTGCTTGAGGTTCAGGGGCTCAACGGTCTTGGACACGTGTTCGGCGGACACCGTGGTGCCGCGGATGACAAACACGTCGACGCCGGCGGCGAGGACGGTCTTGTAGAACTCCTGGGTACGCTGCGGGGTGAGGGAACCCGCAACGGTGACACCGGCCTCGCGCATTTCGGCCAGTCGGGAGCTGATCAGTTCAGCCCGGATGGGGGCGTCGTAGATCTCCTGCAGCCGGCGGGTCGCTGCGGGATTGAAATTGTCACTGCTCAGCTGGGCGATTTCGTCCAGCAGCGGCTGCGGGTCCTCGTACCGGGTCCACAGCCCCTCCAGATTCAGGACGCCCAGCCCGCCGAGCTTGCCCAGCGCGATGGCCGACGCCGGGGACATCACGGAGTCCATGGGAGCGCCGATGACCGGCATCTCGAACTGGTAGGCGTCTATCTGCCAGTTGATCGAGACATCCTGCGGATCGCGGGTGCGCCGCGAGGGCACAATTGCCACATCATCCAGGGAATAGGCTCTGCGCCCTTGCTTGCCACGGCCAATTTCAATCTCGTTACTCACACTCCCTAGGTTATCCCAGCACACCCCCGGCGCCTTAAAGCTGCCGTTATCGGACTACGCGGCCTGCATCATCGGGGAGTACAGCCCGACGGCGGGCGGCGCAGGTTAACCACGAAGGGCAGCTCCTGCGCCGTGCGCAGGAACTGCCCTTGCCTCGAAGAAGGTCCTAGCGGCGTGAACCGTAGTTCGGCGCCTCGACCGTCATCATGATGTCGTGCGGGTGGGATTCCTTCAGCCCGGCCGGGGTGATCCGGACAAACTTGCCCTTGGCCTTCAGCTCCGGGATGGTGCGTGCGCCGGTGTAGAACATGGTCTGGCGCAGGCCGCCCACGAGCTGGTGTGCCACGGCGGAAAGCGGACCGCGGTACGGGACCTGGCCTTCGATGCCTTCCGGAATCAGCTTCTCGTCGCTGGGCACGTCCGCCTGGAAGTAACGGTCCTTGGAGTAGGAGGTGTTCTTGCCCCGGGACTGCATGGCGCCGAGGGAGCCCATGCCGCGGTAGGACTTGAACTGCTTGCCGTTCACGAAGACCAGGTCACCCGGGCTTTCCGCGGAACCGGCCAGCAGGCCGCCGAGCATCACGGTGTCGGCGCCGGCAACGATGGCCTTGCCGATGTCACCGGAGTACTGCAGGCCGCCGTCGGCGATCAGCGGGACACCGGCGGGGATGGCTGCCTTGGAGGCTTCGTAAATGGCGGTGATCTGCGGAACGCCGACGCCGGCGACCACGCGGGTGGTGCAGATGGAGCCGGGGCCCACACCTACCTTGATGGCGTCTGCACCGGCGTCGATCAGCGCCTGGGCGCCTTCACGGGTGGCTGCCTGGCCGCCGATGATGTCCACGTGCGCGGCGGCCGGGTCCTTCTTCAGGCGGGCGATCATGTCCAGCACGCCGGCGCTGTGGCCGTTGGCGGTGTCCACCACCAGGATGTCGACGCCGGCATCAACCATGGCCATGGCCCGCTCGTAGCCGTCTCCGAAGAAGCCGATGGCGGCACCGACGCGGAGCCGGCCTTCGTCATCCTTGGTGGCCAGCGGGTACTGCTCCGCCTTGTCGAAGTCCTTCACCGTGATCAGGCCCTGCAGCTTGCCGGCGTCGTCCACCAGCGGCAGCTTCTCGATGCGGTTCTTGCCGAGCAGTTCCACGGTCTCTTCCGCACTGATGCCCACGCGCCCGGTGATGAGGGGCATGCGGGTCATGACCTCTTCAACCTTGCGGTTGGGGTACTCGGAGACCGGGATGAAGCGGGTGTCGCGGTTGGTCACAATGCCCAGCAGCGTGTTTTCGGCATCGACAACCGGCAGGCCGGAGACGCGGAAGTGGGCGCAGAGGTCGTCCAGTTCCCGCAGCGTCGCGTCGGGGGAAATGGTCACCGGGTTGGTGATCATGCCCGATTCGCTGCGCTTGACCCGGTCCACATGCTCGGCCTGGTCGGCAATGGAGAGGTTGCGGTGGATGACGCCCAGGCCGCCCTGGCGTGCCATGGCGATCGCCATCCGGGATTCCGTGACGGTGTCCATTGCTGCGGAGAGCAGCGGGGTCTGCACGGTGATGCGCTTTGACAGCCGCGAGCTGGTATCGGCTTCGGAGGGGATGACATCCGTCGGGCCGGGCAGCAGGAGGACGTCGTCGTACGTCAGGCCGACGAAGCCGAACGGATCATGTTCTGGGTACTGCTGACTCAAAGCTGCGCCTCTTTCGGGGGGATGAGGAAGGAGAAGGCCCGAATAAGCCTGTTCCTATCCTAAAACGAAAGCAGGGCCGCCCCTATTCCACTGGTTCGTATCCGTCTGCCGCCACCGGCAGGCCTTCCCAGCCGGTGGCGGCCAGGATGCGCAGGGACAGCACCCTGGCCGTAGTCCGCAAATAGGTCTTCCCCAGATGGTCGTGGTCCATGTAGACAAGCATGTTGCCCACGATGCCCGGGCACTCGTCAGCGGTGCAAAGCTGATCGCTCATGTCCACCACGGCCACGCCCGGAATCCGTGCGGACAGGCCGTCCAGCGGCGAAACCGGGGCCAGGACCGAGCTGCGGGGCAGCGTGCAGCTCTGAACATCAAGTTCGTGGCTCTCCAGGCATTTGACCATGTCGTAGTCGAACCGGGGGTTGTCCCGCATGGCAATCACGGAGATGCCGGCTTCGGTAAAAGGCAGCACGCCGTCCGCATAACCGGGGACGAGAATCTCCTCCGGAGAGCTTTCCCGTGTGAGCGAAGCCACGGTGAAAACGCCGTCGGGCATGGTGTCCAGCACGTACTGCGCAGCGGCGGCATTGAACGCGTTGCACTCCTCAGTGCGTTCGGGCACCTCGGCCCCGTACCGGCAGCCCGGCTTCAGAACGGCGATCAGATGCCAGCGGTTGGCCTCCGCCACGGGTCCCAGCGCGGCCATCCACTGCTGGGCATGGGAGTCCCCCAGCACCACGATGGTCCGCAGTGCCCCCTCCGCTGACCCGATTTCCAGGCATTTCTCCAACAGCGGGTCGGCGGGAGCGTAGCCCTCCGCGCAGCGTCCGTCGAAGTCCGCCCATTCGCTGCCGACGCCGCTGACCGAGGGCTTGAGCACCGCATCGCCGGGCACTGCCGCGGCAAATGCCGGGTCCAGGGCGAGGGCGCCCGGGTTATCCGCGACGGTCTGGCTCATGACGCGGATCTGGTCCTGGCGGACGTTGTGCTGCCAGCTGCCCAGCGGGGCAGCGACCAGGGCCAGCAGGGCCGTGATGACGACGGCGGGGCGCCAGTAGCCGGCCTCGCCCCAGGACCAGGAGCGCAGCGGCGTTTCGATGAAACGGGTGGTCAGGACGGCGAGCAGGAAGGACACCGCGATGATGACGGCGCCGTCCACCGGGCCTGCTTTCTCCTGTCCGGAGACCATCAGCCAAAACACCAGCACAGGCCAGTGCCAGAGATAAAGGCCGTAGGAGTTGTTCCCCAGCCGTACCAGGGCCGGTGCGGACAGGAACCGGTCCGCCCCAAGACGGCTTCCGGTCCGTCCGGCCACGATGATCATCGCTGCGGCCAGCAGCGGCCAGAGCGCAATGTAGCCCGGGAACTGCTGCTGGACCTGGAGCAGGATGCCGCAGCTGAGCATGGCGGCGATGCCCGTCCAGCCCATCACGATCCGGGCCTGCCGGGGCGGGTTGAGGTATGGCAGCACCAGCGCCAGCAGAGATCCCAGGGCAAATTCCCACAGCCGGGTGCGGGTATCGAAGTAGGCGTAGGACTGGTTGGTGGCAGTCTCCCAGACGGAGAAGCCCAGCGAGCACGCGAATATCGTGCCGAAAATACCCAGCAGCAGGTGCCGGTACCGCAGCCCGAAACAGGCAGCCGCGGCGGCGCCGGCGGCGAAAATCAGCGGCCAGAGAATAAACACCTGCCCCTGGACCGAGAGCGACCAGAAGTGCTGCAGCGGGCTGGCGCTGCTGTGGTCACGCGCGTAGTAGTCCACGGAACTGTTCGCCAGCGTCCAGTTCTGCAGATAGAACAGCGAAGACCAGGCCTGCTTGAACAACCCCGGCCAGTCACTGCCGGGCATGAGGAAACGGGCAGCGGCCAGGACCGCCAGGAGCACCGCGACGGCGGCGGGCAGCAGACGCTTGAACAGGTGCAGCCAATGCCTGCCCAGCTGCAGCGGCTGCCCGGCTTCCACCTTCCGGACAAAGGACCCGGTGAGCAGGAACGCCGAAATCAGCAGGAAGATGTCCACTCCCCCGGAGACCCGGCCCAGCCAGACGTGATAGATGACCACCAGGACCACCGCCAGTGCACGCAGCCCCTGAACTTCGGGGCGGTAACGGCGCGGTTCCCGGCCTGTTTCTTCTGCAGTTCCGGCGGCAGCCCGGCCCGCCGCAGGGACACCGGCGGAGGATGCCGCCTGGCCCTGCTGGTGTGTCTCCGGCACTGCTGCCCTTCCCGTTCGAGAACAAATAACCGGAAGAGTTTACCCGTTGTGCACTTTGCCCCCGCAGCCGGGACAGACAAAGGCCCCGCCCTCGGAACGATGTCCGGGCGCGGGGCCTTTGCTTGGGCCGAGGGGTGACGGACTAGTGCTGGTGTCCGTGATCCTCATCTTCGTCGGCAGGCTTCTCCACCACGAGGGCTTCGGTGGTGAGTACCAGCGAAGCAATCGAGGCGGCGTTGCGCAGTGCCGAACGGGTGACCTTGACCGGGTCAATGATGCCGGCAGCGATCAGGTCTTCGTACTCACCGGTGGCGGCGTTGAAGCCGTTGTTGACCTTAAGGTCACCCACCTTGGAGACAACGACCATGCCTTCGGACCCGGCGTTCTCGGCAATCCAGCGCAGCGGCTGGGCCAGTGCGCGGCGGACCAGTCCGACGGCGGTGGCGGCGTCGCCTTCCAGCTTGGCCACCTCCGAGTCGGTGTCCAGTGCCTGCGAGGCGTGGACCAGTGCGGAACCGCCGCCGGCCACGATGCCCTCTTCCAGAGCGGCACGGGTGGAGGACACAGCATCTTCGATGCGGTGCTTCTTTTCCTTCAGCTCCACCTCGGTGGCCGCACCCACGCGGATGACACCAATGCCGCCGGACAGCTTGGCGAGGCGCTCCTGCAGCTTTTCGCGGTCCCAGTCCGAGTCCGTGCGCTCAATTTCCGCACGGATCTGTGCCACGCGGTCTGCAACATCGGCTTCAGAGCCGGCGCCGTCGACAATGGTGGTGTTGTCCTTGGTGACCGTGATCCGGCGGGCCGAGCCCAGGACCTCCAGTCCAACCTGGTCCAGCTTCAGTCCGAGGTCGGGGCTGACCACCTGCGCACCCGTGAGGGTCGCGATGTCCTGCATCATGGCCTTGCGGCGGTCGCCGAACCCGGGAGCCTTGACGGCAACCACGTTCAGGGTGCCGCGGATCTTGTTGACCACCAGGGTGGACAGCGCTTCGCCGTCCACGTCTTCGGCAATGATGAACAGCGGCTTGGAGGCCTGCAGCGCCTTTTCCAACAGCGGCAGGAACTCCGCCACGGAGGAAATCTTGCCGGAGTTGATCAGGATCAGCGCGTCTTCGAGGACGGCTTCCTGGCGCTCTGCGTCCGTGACGAAGTACGGCGAGAGGTAGCCCTTGTCGAACTGCATGCCCTCGGTGATGACCAGTTCGGTCTGCGTCGAGGAGGATTCCTCGATGGTGATGACGCCGTCCTTGCCGACGGTGTCGAAGGCCTGGGCCAGCAGTTCACCGATCTCGGTGCTCTGCGCCGAGATGGCGGCCACGTGGGCCACCTGGTTCCCCTCGACCGGCTTGGCGTTTTCCAGCAGCCGGTTCGCGACGGCGTCCACGGAAACTTCGATGCCGCGCTTGAGTGCGCCGGGAGCCGCCCCCGCGGCAACGTTGCGCAGGCCTTCCTTGACCAGCGCCTGCGCCAGCACGGTGGCCGTGGTGGTGCCGTCACCGGCAACATCATTGGTCCGGGTGGCAACTTCCTTGGCCAGCTGCGCGCCGAGGTTCTCGTACGGATCCTCCAGCTCGACCTCGCGGGCAATGGTGACGCCGTCGTTGGTGATGGTGGGGGCGCCCCAGGTCTTGGCCAGGACAACGTTACGGCCGCGCGGGCCGAGGGTTACCTTGACTGCGTTGGCCAGCTTATCGACGCCGGCTTCCAGCGAGCGACGGGCGGAGTCATTGAACTCCAACTGCTTTGCCATGTGTGTGTCCTTTCCGACAACTACATCTGCACCTACATCAGAAAACCCCGGCCAGAATGGTGGCCGGGGTTTTCAAGGGGAACTACTTTACGACGACGGCCAGCACGTCGCGGGCGGACAGCACCAGGTATTCCTGGCCGCCGTGCTTGACTTCGGTTCCACCGTACTTGGAGTAGATGACAACGTCGCCTTCGGCAACGTCAACCGGAACGCGGTTGCCGTTGTCGTCAACGCGGCCGGGTCCAACTGCAACTACTTCGCCCTCCTGGGGCTTTTCCTTGGCAGTGTCCGGGATAACGAGACCGGAAGCAGTGGTCTGCTCAGCTTCGAGCGGGCGGACAACAATACGATCCTCAAGCGGCTTAATAGAGACCGACACTCGGGCTCTCCTTTGCGTAGTTTCTAACGGGTTTGGGGCCGTCGGTTGGCGCTGGCCGTCGTCGCGGTGCCGGTTCGCGCTTCCCTTCGGGGAGTTAGCACCCTCACGTGCGGAGTGCTAAGTCAGACTTTATGCACTGGTTAGCACTCGGTCAAGGTGAGTGCCAGAGCTGTGCGGATCGGGCCCCTCATGATGACGTCCCCGGGGCAACCATGACGTAAACCTAATTTGCTTAGGCTTACCTAACGGGATAACTTTCATCTGCGCGCATCATTAGAAAACATTTCTGTGCCCTATTCCTGCGGTAGGCACATCGACTCTCACCGGAGCCCCCATGATCACGAAGTCCCGCCTGCTGGCCGGAACCGCCCTTGTGTCCCTCCTTGCGCTCAGCGCCTGCTCCACCGAAGCAGCAGAAGCCGACGCGGACACCACGCAGGGCTCGACCGTTACGGTTGAGCACGCACAGGGCAGCACCGACGTTCCGGTCAACCCCGAGACCGTCTACACCTTCGACCTCGGCGCCCTCGACACCTTGGATGCCCTCGACATTGACGTTGACGGTGTCCCGGCCGCGCAATTCCCGGAAAGCCTCTCCAAGTACGGTTCGGATGACTACGCCAAGATCGGCAGCATGAAGGAACCCGATTTCGAGGCCATCAATGCCGGCGCCCCGGACCTGATCATCATGTCCGGCCGCACCGCGGACTACTACGACGAGTTCTCCAAGATCGCCCCCACCATCGACCTCAGCACCGATGCCGCGGATCCGTGGAACTCCTTCATCGCCAACACCGAGATCATCGGCGAGATCTTCGGCAAGGAAACCGAGGTCGAGGACAAGCTTGCCGCCCTGGACACCAAGGTCGAAGAGACCAAGGCAACCGCGGCGGACGCGGGCAACGGCCTGATCATCCTGACCAGCGGCGGCGAGCTGACCGCTTACGGTGCGGGGTCCCGCTTCGGCCTGGTGCACGACGTCCTGGGCGTTGCCACCGCCGCGGACATCAAGTCCGAAGCCCAGCACGGCGAACGCGTCGGCTTTGAATACATCGCCGAAACCAACCCGGACAACCTGTTTGTCATTGACCGCGACGTCGCCATCGGCACGTCCGGCGAGGTTGCCTCTGCAGTGCTGGACAACGAACTCGTGAAGGGAACCGAGGCGGCCCGCAATGACCGGATCACCATGCTGGATTCCTCCAGCTGGTACCTCGTGGGCTATGGCCTGAACAACGTTGACGCCATGGTCAGTGCAGTCCAGGACGGCATTTCCTAACCCGCTTCCGCCCACCTGCTCAATCCTTGCCGGCCAGCCTCCCGCGTTCAGGGGAGGCCGGCCCGGTGCGGAAGATGGAAAGCTTCATGACTGCACTCCTCTCCCCCACGGCCCCGGTACCCGCCGGGGCTGCCGGCGTTGGCCGGCGGCGTCCCGGCCCCGGGGCAATGCTGATAGTGGGCGGAACCGCCGTCCTGGTGCTCGCCGTCGTCAGCATGTTCGTCGGCGTCAGTGACGTGTCACTGCCCGCCCTGCTGGCGGGGGACGAACACGCCTGGCACATCTTCTGGATCAGCCGGATCCCGCGGACCCTCAGCATCATCCTGGCGGGCATGGCCCTTAGTGTGGCCGGGCTCATCATGCAGCTGATGGCCCGCAACAAGTTCGTGGAACCCTCCACGGTGGGCACCGTGGAATCCGCATCCCTGGGCATCCTGGTGGTCACGGTGTTTATCCCCGGTGCCTCACTGCTGGTCAAGATGTCCACCGCCACGGTGTTCGCCATAGCGGGCACCGCACTGTTCCTGCTGGTCCTGCGCCGGATTCCGCTGCGGAACACGCTGATCGTGCCGCTGGTGGGCATCATGCTCGGCGGCGTGATTGCCGCCGTCACCACGTTCTTCGCTTACCGGTTCGATCTGCTGCAGACCCTGAACAGCTGGATGGTCGGAGATTTCTCCGGCGTGCTGCGCGGGCGGTATGAACTGCTCTGGATTGTCGGCGCACTGACCCTCATCGGCTACCTGGCCGCGGACCGTTTCACCGTTGCGGGCATGGGCCAGGATTTCACCACCAACCTCGGCCTGAACTACAACCGGGTGATGACGCTCGGGCTGATCATCGTGTCCCTGATCAGCGCCGTCGTGGTTGTCAGTGTCGGTTCCGTGCCGTTCCTCGGCCTGATCGTGCCCAACCTGGTCTCGCTGATGATCGGGGACAACGTCCGCCGGGCCATCCCCTGGGTCGCCATCTTCGGCGCCGGATTTGTCCTTGCCTGCGACATTATCGGCCGGACCATCCGCTACCCGTACGAAATTCCGGTGGGCGTCATTGTCTCTGCCATCGGCAGTGCCCTGTTCCTCTACCTGCTCCTGAGAAAGCGCTCCGCCCGTGCCTAGCAGTCCCGCCAGCGCCCTTCCCCCCGCCCTGACCGTGCGGCGCCGCCGCCCAGTCCGGAACCTTTCCCCCCGTTTCTGGCTCATCCTGCTCTCGGTGCTGGCGGCAGCTTTGGTCACGGTGTTTATGACCATCGACCTGCGCGGGAACATCGGTTATGTCCTGCCGCGCCGGGCCATCAAGGTGGGCTCGATGATCCTGGTGGCCTACGCCGTCGGCGTGTCCACCGTGCTGTTCCAGACGGTGACGGCCAACCGGATCCTGACGCCGTCCATCATGGGCTTCGACGCCCTCTACGTGCTCATCCAGACGCTCCTGGTCTTCGCCTTCGGCGGCGGAGTGGTGCTCTCCATGTCCGGCCCGCTGCGCTACGGGATGGAAGTGGCCCTGATGGTGGGCTTCTCCTTCCTGCTGTACCGGTGGCTCTTTACCGGCGGCGGCAAGTCCCTGCACCTGATGCTCCTGGTCGGCATTGTGCTGGGCACGTTCTTCCGCGGCATCTCCTCCCTGCTGCAGCTGCTGATCGATCCCAGCGAGTTCATCATCCTGCAGGACCTGTTCTTCGCCAGCTTCAACAACGTGGACGGCAAGCTCCTTGCCTACTCGCTGGTTGCCGCCGCAGCCGTGAGCATTCCGGCCTGGCGCCTGAGGCGCCAGCTTGATGTCCTCTCCCTGGGCCGGGAAACCTCGATCAACCTGGGCATCAACCACAAACGCACCGTGACCCTCGTGCTGGTGATCTGCTCGGTGCTGGTTGCCGTGTCCACCGCGCTGGTGGGCCCGGTGACGTTCTTCGGGCTGCTCGTCGCATCGCTGGCCTACCAGCTCTGTTCACACTTCCGGCACGCCGCCGTCGTTCCGATCGCCGTCCTGCTCGGCGTTATCGCCCTGGTGGGCGGCCAGCTCGTGCTCGAACGCGTTTTTGCATTCGACACGGCCCTCAGCATCGTCATTGAATTTGTAGGCGGGATCGTCTTTTTGATCCTGCTCCTGAAAGGCTCCGTCAAATGATCCAGGCAACCGGCGTTACCAAGAAGTACGCCGCCACCACGGTGGTGGACGGAGTGAGCTGCACCATCAAGGAGGGCGGCATCACCTCCATCATCGGCCCCAACGGCGCCGGCAAGTCCACCCTCCTGTCCATGATCAGCCGGCTGCTGGGGATGGACGCCGGCACGGTCACCGTGGACGGGCTCGACGTCGTCTCCACCCCCGGCCGCGACCTCGCACGGAAAATGGCGATCCTGCGCCAGGACAACCAGCTCACCGTCCGCCTGACCGTCCGGGACCTGGTGGGATTCGGGCGCTATCCGCATAACGGCGGCCGGCCCGGGCCCGACGACAAAGCGCACATTGACCAGGCCATGGCGTACCTGGACCTGACCGCACTGGCGGACAAGTTTGTTGACGAGCTTTCCGGCGGCCAGCGCCAGCGGGCCTTCATCGCCATGGTGCTGGCACAGGACACGGACTACCTGCTGCTGGACGAGCCGCTGAACAACCTGGACATGAAGCACTCCGTGGAAATGATGCGGCTGCTGCGCCGGCTTACCGACGATTTCGGCAAGACCGTGGTCCTGGTCATCCACGACATCAACTTCGCGTCCTGCTACTCGGACGACATCATCGCCATGTGCAACGGCCGCCTGATCCACCAGGGGCCGCCCGCGGACATCATGCGCCCGGAAATCCTGCGGGACATCTACGAGATCGATATCCGGATCGAAGAGATCGACGGCAACAGGATCGGCGTGTACTTCGCCTAAACACGCCGTCCGGTGCGGCGTCCGCTCCGGCCGGCGCCCGGGCAGACACCGCTCCCGGAACGAAGTAGGCCGCTGGCGGACCGGTTTTGGCCGGTGCGCATTGCGCCGCGCCAAAGCCCTCTCCTAGGTTGAAAGACCCACATATCCGGTTTTTCGGGAAGGGCCAGCCATGGAGTCCAAGCTGCGCGTCGCGGTTCGGTTTGACCTGAACGTCCGGCAGGCGCGCCTGGTGGTGCGCGGGCGGGTCACCGAGCAGAACAGCAGGGTGCTGTACGTACTGGCCCGGCGTGCCAATGCCTCGCTTCCCGGTCTTGCCGTGGTGCTGGACCTGCGGAAGGCTTCGGCAACCGAGGCTGCGCTGGCTGACCTGCTGCGCAGTTCGGAAACGGGCGCCCTGCCGGTACTGGCCGGGAACACCGCCGGGGAGACGCTGGCACCGCGGCAGCTGAGCATCCTGGCGCCCGCGGCCTAGCTTCTCCCGCAGCAAACCTTCTCCCGCGGCAACCTTCTCCCCGGCCGTCAGCGTCCGGGCGGCGTCACCGCGGCCAGGCGCACCACGGCGTCGGTAAGGACCTGCGGTGAACAGGCGAAGTTGAGCCGGGCGAAACCTGCACCCTGCCGGCCGAACCGGAGCCCGGGTTCCAGCGCCACCCGTGCCTGTTCCAGCGCAAGGGCTGCCGGAGCCTCACCCCAGCCGGCCGGGCCGAAGTCCAGCCAGGCCAGGTAGCCGGCGTCCGGCGGCAGGTAACCGACCCCGGGCAGGTGTTCCGCCAGCAGCTGCCCCAGCAGCGCCCGGTTCCCGGCCAGGGATTCCATCACGCCGGACAGCCAGGGCCCGCCGTCGTTGTAGGCGGCCACGGCGGCGTGCAGCCCCAGGATGCTGGTCCTGGCCGAGACCTCTTCCGGCATCGATGCCAGCTGCAGCCGGGTCCGGCCGCTCTGCGCCACCATCACCGCGCATTTGGTGCCGGCAATGTTCCACGCCTTGCTGGCTGCGGTGACGGCGATCCCGTACTCCCGCGCGTTTTCCGAAACGGTGAGGTACGGGGTGAAGGACCCGGGTGAATACGCCAGCGGGGCATGGATCTCGTCACTGATCACCGCCACGCCGTATTTCGCGGACAGGTCCGCGAGCGCCCGGAGCGTTTCGGCGGAGTGGACCAGGCCCAGCGGATTGTGCGGGTTGCAGAGCAGCAGCGCATCCGCGCCGCGGAGGAACGCCCGCTCGATGCCGGCCAGATCCAACGTCCAGCCCTCATCTCCGGGGAGTAAGGCTACTTCCACCACGGAGGCGTCCGCTTCCACCGGCAGCTCAAAGAAGGGCGGATATACCGGCGGGGTGATCACCACACTGCCATCCACGGGAACCACCTGCCGCAGGGACTCCACAATCGCCACGCTCACATCCGTAGTGCACTTCACGTCCTCCGCTGCCACCTCCCATCCCCAGGTCCGGGAGGCGTAGCCGGCAAAGGCTTCCGCCACGGGCCCCGGTCCGGCGATGTAGCCGGTATCGGAGGCCAGTACCCGGCTGATGATTGCCTGCTGCACGGGTTCGGCCAGCGGATAGTCCATCTCGGCCACGAACAGCGGCAGCACATCCGCCGGATAGGTCTGCCATTTGTAGCTGGTCCGGGACCGCAGTGCGGCCAGCGGCTCGGCGGAGATCCTCGTCATGCCGCCCAACCTACAGCTAACGTGCGGGTGCGCAGAAGAACTAGGCTGGAGGGCATGCCTGATACTTCCCTTGCACATGTTCTGACCCCCGAGGGATGGCAGCTGCTGAACTCGCTTCCCCCGTACCTGGAATCCGAGTCCCTGAAGCTGAACACGGACCTGCGCAAGGCAGGACACTCCCCCGAATTGGTAGCCGCCGTCCTGACCCAGGCGAAGCTGCGGATGAAGGCCCGCTCCAAGTTCGGCCCCTTCGCCGAGCACATGGTTTTCACCGCCCCCGGCCTGGAGCAGGCCACCCGGCTCAACGTCGCCGCCCTGCATGCCCGCCGCTACCAGGACGCCGGGCTACAGAAGGTGGCGGACCTGGGCTGCGGCATCGGCGCCGATTCCCTGGCGCTGGCCACCCTGGACCGGCAGGTGACCGCCGTCGAACTCGATGAGATCACCGCGGCCGCCGCCACCATCAACCTGATGCCCTGGCCCGAAGCCACCGTGGTCCAGGGCAAGGCGGAGGAATTCGACCTGACCGGGTTCGACGGCGTGTGGCTGGACCCGGCGCGCCGGACCACCTCGACGTCGGGCACCACCCGCATTTTCGATCCGGAGGCCTTCTCCCCGCCCCTGTCCTTTGTGGAGTCGCTGGCGGATTCCGGGCTTCCCGTGGGCGTCAAGATGGGGCCGGGCATCCCGCACGAGGCGCTGCCGGCCAACTGTGAGGCGCAGTGGGTCTCCGTGGACGGAGACGTCACCGAGGCCACCCTGTGGTTCAACGCGCTGCGCCGCGACAACGTCAGGCGCGCGGCCCTGGTGATCGGTTCCGGCGGCGCCGCGGAACTGACGTCGCCGGTGGATTACGACGCCGGCGCCCAGGATGTGCAGCTGGGTCCGGCCGAGGGGTATCTCTACGAGCCCGACGGCGCCGCCATCCGGGCCGGACTGGTAGCCGATGTGGCTGCCACCTTGGACGGGCACCTGCTGGATCCCCACATTGCCTACATCTGTGCCCCGGAACTTCGTGAAACACCCTTTGCCCGGGCCTACCGGATCCTGGAGGTCCGCCCGTACAACGTCAAGGCGCTCAGGTCCTGGGTAAAGGAGAACCGGATCGGCGTGCTGGACATCAAGAAGCGGGGCATGTCCGTCACCCCGGAGGAACTGCGCAAGGCCCTGCTCGCCGGCTCCGGGAAGGGCGGAAGCAAGGCGGACAATAAGGCGACACTGGTCCTCACCCGGATCGGCGAGGACCGCGTGGCCCTGGTGGTGGAACCGGTTCCGGTGCCCTGACCGGTACGCGTCCCTCCGGCGGCACATCGGTCATATAGCGGCCGGGGCACCGGTCAGGCGCGGGAGAACTCGCTGGCCGCCCGGACCTGTTCCGGGGTGGGCCGCACCCCGGTGTAAAGCACAAACTGTTCCTCCGCCTGGATGGCAATCACTTCGGCACCGGTGATGATCTGCTTTCCGGCCTTGCGGGCAGCGGTGATGAGCGGCGTCTCGGCCGGCAGCGCGACGACGTCGAACACCACCTTTGCGGCAGCCACCGTGTCGTCGTGGAAGGACTGGACGTCTTCGTCCTGCCCGGCCATGCCCAGCGGAGTGACGTTGATCAGCAGGTCCGCCGTGGAGGTGCCCGGCTCCGCCTGCCAGCTGAAGTCGTACAGGTCCGCCAGCGCCCGCCCGGTCCCTTCGTTGCGGGCCACCACCGTGACGTCGGAGAACCCTGCACCCTGCAGCGCCGCGGCCACAGCCTTGGCCATGCCGCCGGACCCGCGCAGCAGCACTGAGTGCGAGGCCGGCACGCTGTAATCACGCAGCAGCCGGGCGATGGCCAGATAGTCGGTGTTGTAGGCCGTGAGCACGCCGTCGTCGTTCACGATGGTGTTCACCGAATTGATGGCCCGGGCGGAGGGATCCATCCGGTCCACCAGGGCGATCACGTCCTCCTTGTACGGCATGGAGACCGCCGCTCCGCGGATGGGCAGCCCGCGGACCCCGGCAATCGCCTGCGCCAGGTCCGTGGGGGCAAAGGCCTTGTACACGTAGTTCAGGCCCAGCTGGTCGTAGAGGTAGTTATGGAAGCGCGTCCCGATGTTGCTGGGCCGGGCGGCCAGTGAGATGCACAGGGTCATGTCTTTGTTCAGGATCGGCATTTACCCATTATGGCCGCGCCCCGCCCGGCGACCCGGGGCCCCGAGCAGGTTTTCGCCGGCGGTTCGCCCGGGCTCGCGGCGGTTATAGGATTGTGAAGGTTCTCAAGCGCAAAGATGCGGGTCCGGGCGCTGGTATTTCGTAATGCATGAAGCAGGAGACAGTTTGGAAATCGAGTTCGCCAAGTCCGCGCAGTCAACCCTGGGAGTCGAGTGGGAACTCGCCCTGGTGGACGGCCGCACGGGTGACCTGGTCTCAGTGGCAGACCAGGTGCTCTCCGGTGTCAACGCCAATGATCCGGCGATGCGTGCGGATGAGGAGCATCCGCACATCAAGCAGGAGCTGTTGGAGAACACCGTGGAGCTGGTGACCGGGGTGTGCACCACGGTGGCCGAGGCCAAGGCGGACCTCACCCGTTCGCTCGAGGCGGTCCGCCGGGTGACCGACCCCATGGGCGTGGAGCTCTTCTGCTCCGGTTCGCACCCGTTCAGCGCTCCCCGCTCGCAGCCGGTGACGGACAAGGAACGGTACGCGAAACTCATTGACCGCACCCAGTGGTGGGGCCAGCAGATGCTCATTTACGGCGTTCACGTCCATGTGGGGCTGGACAGCCGGGACAAGGTCCTGCCTGTCCTGGACGGACTGGTGAACTATTTCCCGCACTTCCAGGCACTCTCCGCGTCCTCCCCGTTCTGGTCCGGGGAAGACACCGGATACGCCTCGCAGCGGGCCATGATGTTCCAGCAGCTGCCTACATCCGGCCTGCCGTTCCAGTTCGCGTCCTGGGCGGAGTACGAATCCTACGTCGCCGACATGCTCACCACCGGCGTGATTGATTCGATCAGCGAAATCCGCTGGGACATCCGGCCCGTTCCGGGGCTGGGCACCATCGAGATGCGGGTCTGCGACGGACTGGCCAGCCTGCAGGACATCGGAGCCGTGGCGGCCCTGACCCAGTGCCTGGTCCACGAGTTCTCCTCGATCATCGACGCCGGCGGCACCATCCCCACGATGCCGCCGTGGCATGTACAGGAAAACAAATGGCGGGCCGCCCGCTACGGGCTGGAAGCCATTGTCATCCTCGACGCCGCGGGCAACGAAAAACTGGTCACCGAGCATCTGCTCGAAGACGTCCTGCCCCGGCTTGAGCCCATTGCGGAACAGCTGGGCTGCAGCACCGAACTGAACGACGTCCGCACCATCATCGAACGCGGGGCCGGCTACCACCGCCAGCGCCGTGTCGCCGCGGAGAACAGCGGCGACCTGCGCGCCGTCGTGATGGACGGCATCGCCCAGCTTCGCGGGGCCTGAGCCTGCAGAGCCTGAGCCTGCAGACTCTGCGGAAAGCATAGAAGGGCCCCGGCGGGATTGAACTGCTCCCCGAAAGTTGGACTGAGAAATCAGTTCTAACTTACGGGGAGCAGTTCTATGCCTGCGCGCAGTTCATTGTCCGAGGACCAACGCCAGAGCGCGGTAGCGTTATTCGAAGCCGGTTGGGGCAACAGATCCGTGGCAACGAAGCTCGGAGTCAGCCGCTGGCCGATTCGCCGGCTATACGACCGATGGCGAGTTCATGGAGGTACGACGCTGGTGGGCAAGCCAACGAAAAGGGCGTTCTCGTTCGAGTTCAAGCTCGCTGCAGTGCAACGCCATCTCTCCGGTGAGACGAAGGCAGCCCTGGCTAAGGAGTTCCAGCTTTCCTCTCCGGCCTTGATTGATACGTGGACGCGTCAATACCGGACAGCGGGCGAAGATGGACTGCGCCCAAAGCCGAAGGGCCGGCCAAAAAATGATCCCGGCGCGGCTAGAAAGCCTGAGTCTGAGCTGCAGCGGCTGCGCCGGGAAAACGAACGGCTGCGCGCAGAAGTCGCGTTCCTGGGAAAAGTACGGGCCTTGGGGGACGGGGAACG